>CAZHYF010000041.1:0-9222 GCA_964536635.1 uncultured Rhodospirillaceae bacterium
TACTACGAGTGGGCCACCTGGTCGAACGGCATGTTTGGCCGCACGCCGGACTACAAGAACGCCTCGGTCATGGCCTTTGCTCACGCGCTGCCATTTTTGAGCCAGGGTAAGTCGGACTACACCGATTTTGCCGCCAACATGACCAACTACTACAACTACATTCGCAAGAATGACCGGGTTTTGACCCACACGCTGGTCAACCCCATCACCAACCACAAGATCGCCTCTGAGGGCAAATTCGACGACAACGTTGCGCTGCACGTGGTCAAAGAATCGCCCGAGGGCATCGTGGTGCGCGGCGCACGCCTGCTGGCAACGCTGGGCCCGCTGGCCGATGAGATCGAGGTCTTCCCTTCGACGATCCTGAAGTCGTCTCCTGACAACATCCCCTTCTCCTTCGCCTTCGCTATTCCGATTGCAACGCCGGGGCTGACCCTGCTGTGTCGCGACTCCTACGATGAGGGCAAATCCAACTTCGACGCGCCGCTGGCTTCGCGCTACGAGGAGATGGACGCGGTTGTGATCTTCGACGACGTGTTCGTGCCCTGGGAGCGTATCTTCATCTACGGCGAGCCCAGCTTGTGCAACCAGGCCTTCGGCACCTCGAACGCTGTGATTCACATGATGCACCAGGTGGCCTGCGGGAAGCTGGCCAAGGCCGAATTCCTGGTCTCGCTGATGTGTGCCATCGCTGAATCGACCGGCAAGGACCGCGATCTTTACGCCAAGAACATGATCGCTGAGGTCATGACCATGACCGAGACCGTGCGCGCGCTGCTCTATTCCGCCGAGGCCCAGGCGCATGAGGACCAGTACGGCAACTTCGTGCCGCTGCGCCTGCCACTGGAGACTTCGCGCAACCTCTTCCCCAAGATGTATCCGCGCATTATCGAGTTGATCCAACTGCTGGGCTCTTCGTCTTTGATGGCGACCCCGACCGAGGCCGATTTCAACAACGCCCTGGCCGCCAGCGTCGAGAAGTACTTCCAGACCGTCAACCTGGAGAGCCGCGACCGCGTGGCTCTGTTCCGCTTGGCGCACGACGTGGCGATCTCGGGCTTTGGCAGCCGCCAGTGTTTGTATGAGCGCTTCTTCTTTGGTCCGCAGGCCTTCATGGCCGCCGCATACTATGACCTCTACGACAAGAAGCCGGGCGTTGAGCGCGTGTTTGACTTCCTGAAACAAGGCTACTCCTCATGAGCGGGGGCAGCGCCAAAGCGACCTTCAGCGGCCGCGACTTCCGCGACGCGCTGTCCAGCTTTGCCACCGGGGTGACCATCGTCACCGCGCGCGATGCAGCAGGCCAGCCGATCGGCATGACCGCCTCCAGCTTTAATTCGGTGTCGGTGGATCCGCCGCTGGTGCTGTGGAGCGTCACCAAGACGGCCTTCTCAGCCCAGGCGTTCCGCGACGCCAAGCACTTCAGCATCCATGTGCTGAAAACCACGCAAACCGAGATGTCGGGTCGCTTTGCTAAGCCTGGCACCGACAAGTTTGCGGGGCTGGAGATTGGCGAGACCGCTGAGGGCGTGCCGACGCTGCCCGAGGCTTTGGCGCGCTTTGACTGTCGCCAGTGGGCGGTCTACGAGGGCGGCGACCACTGGATCCTGGTTGGTGAGGTCTTGGACCTCGCGCTTGAAAAGGGCCAGGGGCTGGTGTTCTCGGGCGGCTCCTACGCGCGCGCCGAGACCCTGCAATCCAAGGCGGTCGAAGAGAGCCGCTTGGGCAGCGAACACCCGCTGGAATCGCTGGCTTTCTATCAGCTTTCGCGGGCCTATCACGCCATGGCTGACCGCTTCCACCACCAGGTGCTGGACGCGGGCCTGACGCTGGGCGAATGGCGGGTGCTGTCCTCCTTGTCCGGCCCCGAGGCGCTGGGCCTAGAGGAGCTGGCGGTGCGCACCTACATCCAACCCTATGTGCTGGACGACGTGCTGGCGGGCCTGCAAGCCGACGGCTTGGTGGCTGTCGAGGGCGATCAGGCCCAGGGTACCGCAAGGGGCACCGACAAGGGCCGCGCGCGCGTGGCGGGCCTGTTGGCTCTGGCACGCGAGAACGACGAGGACGCTATGGACGGACTGAACGGCGAGCAACGCGCGGTCTTCAAGGCCAACCTGCGGGCGATCCGCGACTGACCTATACCGGACGTGAGCCGCAAGACACCACCTCCGAGGCCAGCGCCTCGGGGGTGTTTTTGCGCCCGGGCCGGATCTTTGAATGGGCGAGACAAATCCCCACAGGCGCTGGCGCCCCTGCGCTTCCCATATCCCTTGGCATCCCAACCCAGCGCCCTCAAGCGGGCGCAAACAGACCAAGGACACTTCCCATGGACTACACCAACAAATTCCAAGCCCTGGCCGATGCAGCCCGAGCCCGCGTAGAGGCCGTTTCACCCGAAGAGGTGGGCAGCCTGATGGAACACGGCGCCGTCGCGCTGGACATTCGCGACCCCGACGAGCACGCCAAAGGGCACATTCCGGGCTCGATCAACCTGAGCCGCGGTAAGCTGGAAATGAATGTCGAAGGCCTGCTGCCCGACCTGGAGACCACCATTTTGTGCTATTGCAACGCCAACAACAGAGGCGCTCTGTCGGCGGCCAGCCTGCGCGATTTGGGCTATACGAACGCCAAGTTCATCGCCGGCGGTCTGAACGCTTGGAAGGCCCAAAAGTAAACAGCTTGGTAACGCCAAGGTGAGCAGATGATGGCGCGTCGTCCTGTCGCGGTGGAGCAAGGTGTGTTAGTCTCGCCCCTCACTTAGAGGAGGAAAAACTATGTCACTAACGCTTCAGGTTCTCTACCCGGTGTCTGCGGGAACCACGTTTGACTACGAATATTACATGACCAAGCACCTGGATATCGTCGGGCAAGCCTTCGGCCAGCACATCAAAAGCACGCTTGTGACCAAGGGCTTGGCGGGTGGCCCGGACGTGCCTGCGGGCTATCACGCCATCGCCTCCATCGAGTTTGCCGACCAAGCAGGGCTGGATGCAGCGCTGGCAAGTGCGGGCCCGGCGTTGGCGGACATCCCCAACTTCACCAATGCCCAGCCGCAGATGTTGATCGGCGAGCGCCTAGACGGCTAGCTCCCGAGAAGGCATCTAGCATGGCTGCCAAAACAAAAGCCGCTCTGAAACCCAGAGCGGCTTTGATGTTTCTGGCTTTGGCTGCGCCTCAGGCAAAGTCGATGGCGACCTCTCCGAAGGGGCCGAAGTCGGCGTGGAAGCGCGAACCGGCCGGGGCTTCGATGGGGCGGATGAAAGAGCCCGACAGCACCACTTGCCCAGCCTTCAAGCCTTGCCCAATGGTCGCCAAGCGCTGGACCAGCCAGACCATCGAGGTCACCGGATCGTTGAGCACGCCCGCACCAAGGCCGGTTTCCTCCACCGTATCGTCGCGCTTGACGATGGCGCCAACCCAGCGCAGGTCGAAGGCATCGACCGCGTGGCGCTTGGAGCCCAAAACCACGCCTGCATTGGCGGCATTGTCCGAGATGGTGTCAAAGATCTTGCGCGCGACACCGGTTTGGGCGTCCTTGCGAACGATGCGGGTGTCCAGGATCTCCAGGCAGGGGGTCAGGTAGTCGGTGGCGGCGATGACCTGCTCGCGGGTCACATCCTCGCCCGCCAGATCGGCTGACATGACGAAGGCGATTTCTGCTTCGATGCGCGGCTCGATAAAGGTGCCGGCGGGCACGGTCGAGCCATGGGCAAAGTCCATCGACTTCAGCAAATAGCCCGAGTCCGGCGTGGTGATGTTCAGCGCCATCTGCATGGCCCGCGAGGTCAGCCCGATTTTCCAACCGATCTGCGGGTCGCCGCTGGCCATCTTGGCGGCCACAACGGCATCCTGGATCTTATAGGCCTCAGCCAAGGTGATGTCGGGGTGCTGCAAAGAGATCAGCCCGGTTTGAACGCGGGTTTTCTCGGCTTCCAGCAGGCGGGCGGCGGCGGCCTGGACCTGTTCTTGGGTCAAAGCCATGGCTCAGGCCTCGTCGGCGACGGTGTTGCGCAGCGTGCCAATGCCTTCTGCTGCGATGACGATCTCGTCGCCAGGCTTCAAGAAGATCGGCGGATCAAAGCGCGCGCCCGCTCCGGTGGGGGTGCCGGTGACGATGATATCGCCCGGAACCAGCGTGGTGAAGGTCGAGATGTAAGCGATCTGGAAGTCGATCGGGAAGATCATCCGCCCGGTGCGGTCCTTCTGGCGCAGCTCGCCGTTGACATGTGTGGTCAGCTCGATGTCCTGCAATTGGGACTTGTCGCGAAAGGGCACCAGGTAGGGGCCGATGGCGCCCGACTGATCAAAATTCTTGCCCTGGGTGACGTTGAATTTAGCGTGACGCACCCAGTCGCGCAGCGTGCCTTCGTTGCACAGCGTCATGGCGGCGATGTGGTTCCAGGTATCTTCGCGCGCGATGTGGCGCCCGCCCTTGCCGATCACGATAGCAATCTCGCCCTCGTAGTCCAGTTGGTCGGAGGCCTTGGGGCGGATCAGCGGCTGGTTGTGGCCGGTGAAGCTGCGGGCAAAGCGCGGGAACAGCGAGGGGTTCGGCGGCAGCTCTTTGCCGTCCTTATATTCTTCGTTGCGCGAAGGGAAGTTGACGCCAACGCAGATGATCTTTTCCGGCCGGGGCACGGGGATATCATAGGTGTAGCTGCCACACGGGTGGGTGACGGCCTTGCCTTGACCGGCGGCAGCCACTTGGTCCAGAGCGCCCGCCTCGATGACTTCGCGCAAGCTGGGCCATTGGGGGAAGTCAGGGGACAGGGCGATCATGCCGTCGTCGGTGGCCAAGCCGTAGTACTGTTGGCCGTCGGCGCTGAAGGTGGCGAACTTGCTCATGGAGCGGGCTCCTTTGGCGAAAATGGGGGGCGTTGCAAAACAGAATGCAGGGCCGAGGCGCTTGGTCCTTGGCCCCGCAGGCGCATTAGGGTGCGATGATGGGGGTGGCGTTCAGCTCTGCCGGGCGGGGCTCGACGCCCTCGAACAGTGAGCCGTGCTCGAACCAAGAGCGCGGCGCCGGGGCGCCCCACAAGGTCTGGCGCTGCGGGTCTTTCAGATCCCACTTGATGGGCTCCAGATCCGGGTCGATGGTCTGATAGTCCGAGCAATAGATCTCGATCCGGTGGCCATCGGGGTCCAGGATATAGAGGAAGAAGGCGTTGGAGATGCCGTGGCGGCCAGGGCCGCGCTCGATGTTGGCGATATAGCCCGAGGTGGACATAAGGTCGAGCAGGTTGATGATGTCCAGCGGGGTCGGCACCCAGAAGGCTGTGTGGTGCAAGCGTGGGCCCAAGCCATTGGTGAAGGCCATGTCGTGGACGCCGCCCTTACGATGCATCCAGGCCGCCCAAAGGCGCTTGGAATCTTCATCTTCGGTGTACTCGGTGACGCGGAAGCCCATTTCATTATAGAAAGCCACGCTCTCGTCCACGTTGGGCGAGAAGCAGTTGAAATGGTCGATGCGCAACGGCTTAACGCCCTTATAGAGCGCGTACTGCTGGTGGATGTGCGGCAGGCGATCCATCTTGAAATAGAATTCCAGCGGGATGCCGTGGCAGTCCTCGGTCAAGAGCGTGCGGCCCTGATAGGGGCGCTCGATCCAGCTTGTGGGTTTGCCGCGCGCCGCGAACCAGGCCTCGGCCTTGTCCAGCTCTTCTTCGGCGAAGACCTTGAAGCCCAGCGCACCGGCTCTGGATTCATCGGCCTTTTGCAGCACGATACAGTGGTGGCCGCGCTCTTCCATGGCGCGCAGGTAAATGCGCTCGTCGGTCTCGTCGGTGACCTGCAAGCCGATCATGTCGGTATAGAACTTCTTGGAGGCGGCCAAATCCTTGACCTTGAACTCAACGTGGCTGAGGCGCAGCACGTTGAAATCGGGGTAGAGGTTATAGGCGGGTACGGGCATGGCTTATCCTCCCAGTTTGGGCACAGAGCGAGGCGCGGTCGCAAAGGCGATGTTTTTGGTTTCCATGTAGAAATCGAACGACCAGTCGCCGCCGTCGCGACCAACGCCCGAGGCCTTGACGCCTCCAAAGGGTGAGGGCAGGTGGCGAATGTTCTCTGAGTTGACCCAGATCATGCCGGCTTCCATACGCTCGGTAAAGCGCAGGGCGCGGGTGAGGTCTTGGGTCCAAACGTAGCCCGCAAGGCCATAGGCGACGTCGTTGGAGATGGTCAAGGCCTCCTCTTCGCTGTCAAAGGCAATGGCGGTCAGGACAGGGCCAAAGATTTCCTCTTGGGCGATGCGCATGTCGTTGGTGGCGTTGGTGAACAGCGTCGGCTCGACATAGCAGCCCTCCAGACCTTCGACCTTCTTGCCGCCAACAGCGATGGTGGCACCATCTTCGCGGGCAATGTCCATATAAGACAAGACCTTGGCTTCGTGGGTCGGATGGATCAGCGGGCCGATGACGGTGCTGGGGTCCAGCGGGTGGCCAACCTTGATGTTGGCCGCTTTCTTGGCCACCATGGCGATGAATTCATCGTGCACGGAACGTTCGACCAGCACGCGGCTGGAAGAGGTGCAGCGCTCGCCGTTCAGCGAATAGATCATGAAGACCGCGGCATCGGCGGCGCGCTCCAGATCGGCGTCAGCGAAGACCACAACGGGGTTCTTGCCGCCCAGCTCAAAGTGAACGCGCTTCAGGGTATCGGCACCCTGGCGCATGATGTGCGAGCCAGTCTGTGATTCACCGACGAAAGCAATCGCCTTGATGTCGGGGTGCTCGGTCAGGGCCTTGCCAGCGTCCTCGCCAAAGCCATTGACCAGGTTCCATACGCCTGCGGGCAGGCCAGCTTCTTCTGCGATCTCGACCAGCAAGCGCGCGGTCAAAGGCGACAGCTCGGCGGGTTTGTGGACCACGGTACAGCCAGCCGCCAGCGCCGGAGCGATCTTCCAGGTTGACAGCATGAAGGGCGTGTTCCAGGGCGTGATGATGCCAACCGGACCAATGGGATAGCGGGTGGTGATGTTGAGCTGCTCGGGCGCCGCAAGCTGTTGGCCGTCGCGCGCGGTGGGCGCTTGGTCGGCAAAGAAGCGGAAGTTGGCAGCGCCCCGCAAGGCGGCCTTGGACATGAAACGCAGCGCCTGGCCGGTGTCCATGCACTCGGTGAAGGCGATTTCCTCAGCGCGGGCAACAATGGCATCGGCAACTTTGTGCAGCAGGGCCTTGCGCTCTTTGCCCGGCATGGCGGCCCAAGCGGGGAAGGCGGCTTTTGCGGCCTTGGCGGCGCGGTCGATGTCCTCAGCGCCACCCTTGGCGACTTTGGCTAGGTGGCGGAAGTCAATTGGCGAGCTGGTGTCAAAGGTCGCGCCACTGGCTGCGGGCACGGCTTGGCCGCCGATGTGGTTCAGGACGCCTTGGCCCTCCCAGCGCTTGAGGTAGTCCTGCGCTTTGGCAAGGTTGGTCTGTAGGTCTGACATAGTGGGCTCCAGGGGTTGGGGCGAAGGGGTTAAGCGGCGCTTTCTTGGTTCAGGCGCGCGTGAACGGTGTTGGTTTTCCAGCTCAGTGCAGGGTCGTTTTCGACGATATCCAGCGACAGCATGAAGTAGCCATCGGCGAGCAGCGGCGCGAAGTGGTCTTCGGCGGCTTTCATAATGGCTGCGCCCGCGGCGGCCTTGGTCTCGTCGCTGCGCCCTGCACCCATGCGGATCAGCAAAGCGGCAAAGGCGTTGTCCGGGTGATCGTCGGCGATCGCAACGTGGGCGCAAGAAAGGCAGCGCACGCGGATGCCACCGTAGGGGAAAACGCCGGTTTCCAGCATGACGTCGCGCAAGCGCTTGCAGAGCGCATCCAGGTCGCTCTTGTCTGCCAGATTGGCCGAATGCTCGATGGTGAGATGCGGCATGGGTTCCTCCGTGTTTTTATTTAACTTGTTAAACGTCGAGCAACTTGTCAACGTAAAATCGACATGGGTTGCAGGATGGGCGCGGTTTTTCTAACAAAGAGGGATATTTGCTCTCGCTCGACAGGAATTGGCATGGCTTCTTCGGCGCCCGACGCCCCCTTGGCACCCATCCACACCAGCCGTTCGCTGCCGATTCTCTTGCTGCGCACGCGCGAGGCGGTGATGCGCCACTTCCGCCCCATGTTGGCCGAGCACGGTTTGACCGAACAGCAATGGCGCGTGCTGCGCGTCTTGGACGAACAGGCGCGGCTAGACGTGACCCAGGTGGCAGAGCTGTCGTGTCTGCTGCGCCCTAGTCTGACCCGCATCTCCAAAACCCTGCAAGAAGAGGGGCTGATCGAGGCTTACCACGATCCCAAGGACCGCAGGCGTACCTTGCTGCGCATTTCGGACGCGGGCCGTGCGCTGGTGCAAAAGCTGACCCCGCGCAGCCAAGCCATCTATAGCGAGCTGGATGGTGTGATCGGCGAAGGCAAGGTTTCTGAAGCGGTTGAGATGCTGGAAGCTGTTTTGAAAAAGCTGAGCTAAAACAACCGGTTGCTAGGCTGGTGTCATTGCGTAGCGTGGAAATACCTATCGCTTTGTGGGCGACTTTGGTCTAGGCTAGGGTCATGACTTGCAACACCAAGGAGGTATAGCACCATGCGGATCGACCCTATTTGTAAGCCTTTCTCCCAGGCTGTCGCTGCGGCTTTTGGCGCTGCTTTGCTGGGCCTCAGCTTTGGGGCTTCGGCTCAGTCCATTACCGTTGCCTATGACGGCAATTTTGAGGACGCCACCTTCGGTGTCGAAAATGCGATTATCGATAAGGGCTTGGTGATCGACTATGTGTCCCACGTCGGCGATATGCTCAACCGGACCGGCGCGGACCTGGGCAGCGATGTGGTGATCTTCGATTCAGCGCGGATCTACCTGTTTTGCTCGGCAGTGGTGTCGCGCAAGGTGATGGAGGCCAATCCCGACAACGTGGCCTTTTGCCCTTACAGCGTCTTCGTGACCGACAAGGATGGCCAGGTTGAGATCGGCTATCAAGATTACCCCGAAGGGCCCATGGATATCGTTGAGGAGCTGCTCGGCGATATCGTTGCTGCGGCTACGGAGTGATCTGGCTGGCGCTTCGTGCAACTAGGCTTTGCGGGTAGGCGGCGGCGCCCGAGCACTTGTGTCCAAGTGCTTGGGCTTTGCTTCTGTGTCTAACGCAAAGTCACCTGCGCCCTTGCATACAAGAGCTTGGGCTTTGCTTCTATATTTAGCGCAAAGTCACCTGCGCCCTTGCATACAAGAGCTTGGGCTTTGCTTCTATATTTA
>CAZHYF010000041.1:9322-15978 GCA_964536635.1 uncultured Rhodospirillaceae bacterium
GCGAAAGTCACCTGCGCCCTTGCATACAAGAGCTTGGGCTTTTCTTCAGGAATCCGGCGCCGCACGAAGGGCGCCCGCGTCCTCAGCCAGAAGCCGGTGTTTGGCCGAAGATCTCGGCCAACAGGGCCTCGAGTGTTGCGGCGTCCTGGGCGTCAAAGAAGTCCGGCTGATCGCTGTCGATGTCAAACACCGCGATCAGGCCCCCGCTGCGGTCCCAGACCGGTAGCACCAGCTCTGAGCGGGTCGAGCTGGCGCAAGCAATGTGGCCGGGAAAGGCCTCAACGTCGGGCACCAACTGGGGTGCCTGCTCGCGCGCTGCAGCGCCGCAAACTCCCCGCGCAAAGGGGATGGCCAGGCAGCCGTGACCGCCCTGATAGGGGCCAATTTTCAGCAACTCGGGCTCTACGACGCGGTAGAAGCCGACCCAATCAAAGCCCTTGACGCCCTGATAAAGCTCGCAGGCGATGGTGGCCATGCAGGCGATGGCGTCGCTCTCGCCTTCGCATTGCAGGCGCGCCGCGCGGCAGGCTTGCGCAAGCTGTTCGCGCTTATCCATAGATGGGGCTCACGCCGAACAGATAGGGGTGGGCCAGCAAGAAGACCACGTAGGCCACAAGCCCGGCAACCACTGTGGTGACCAGAGCGCGCTTGCTATAGACCGGGGCCGCACCGCTCGGACGCCAGAAGCGCGACAGCAATTGCAGGGCCGACAGCAGAGCAAAGGTGCCGAACAGCCAGGCCGAGCGGGTCTCTCCATTGGCCAGGTAGTGCAGCAGCCCCCAGAGCATCACGCCGGTGGTCATGGGGTGCGGGATAAAGCGGCGCAGCGGGGTCTTGGTGCCGTTGCTGGCCAAAAGGATGAAGACCAGGGGCATGACCGCCAAGGCCAAATGACGGGCCCAAACGGGCTGCTCGCGATAGCCCACCGCGGGTGCCTGGATAAAGCCCCAGATGACTAGCGCCAGACTGGCTAGCGACAGCAGGCTGAAGAGGCCGCGATAGGCCTTCGCCCCCAGCTTGGCTTGCAAAGCGGCACGCAAGGGCGGAACCGCAGGAATAAGGTGGACCAGGGAGAAAACCAGCAGGCCGATAAGCAAGAGTGTCATCAGGACGTCCTTTGGCGCAAACGAGGTGAAACAGCCCTAAGCTAAGGGATTTGGGGTCAAGCGTCGACCCTGCAGCGCGCCCTGCCAGTCGAGCCCAGCGCGCAAGCGCACCACTTGGCCGACAACAATGATGGCGGGGGGCTCAAGGCCTGCCTTGGCGACATCCGCGACGCAAGCAGCAAGGCTGGTCTCCAGTACCTGCATGCTGGGCAAGGTTGCGTTGCAGACCACGGCAACGGGCTCGTCCTCGGGGCGGCCAGCAAGGCGCAGTTGCTCGACGATCTCGGGCAAGTGCTTCATGCCCATATAGAAGACCAACACCGGGGCGCTTTTGACCAGGGCTTGCCAGTCGATCTCGCCCGGCAGGTCGCCCGCCATAGAGTGGCCGGTAATGAAGGTGACCGCCGTGTTGACTTGGCGGTGGGTCAGTGGGATTCCGGCATAAGCCAGCCCGCCCAGACCTGCAGAAATGCCCGGTATCACGCGGAAGGGGATGTTCTGTTCAACCAAAGCCAGGGCCTCTTCGCCGCCGCGGCCAAAGACGAAGGGATCGCCGCCCTTCAGGCGCAAAACCCGCTTGCCCGCTTGGGCCAGCTCTACCAGGCGCGCCGAGATATCGGCCTGCTGCGCGCTGGGTTTGCCGCCGCGCTTGCCTGCATATTCTCGAGTGGCCTGCGGGTTGACCAAGGCCAAGCAACGCTCATCGACCAGCGCGTCATAAACAAGGTGGTCACACGAACGCAGCGCGTGATAAGCATGCAAAGTCAACAGCCCCGGGTCACCAGGCCCGGCTCCGCACAGCCAGACCCAGCCTGGCTCAAATGCGGGCAGAGTATCAAGAATATCGCTCATGCCTTCGTCATAGGCGCAAGGCGGTTTAAGACAAAGAGGAAAAGCGGCGCGCTTATGTCAAAGCCCGACAGCAGTGCAGAGCCTGCCACCGCTCTGCGGCGCGGCTGGACCACCGGCGCTTGTGCAACGGCGGCGCTGAAGGCGGCTTTGACCGGCCTGTTGACCGGCCGCTGTCCCGATCCGGTCCAGATCCGCTTGCCCAAGGGCCAGGAGCCCGCTTTCGCGCTGGCGCTGGAAGAGCGCGATGAAGACAGCGTGACTTGCGGCATTATCAAGGATGCAGGCGACGATCCCGACGTGACCCACGGCGCGTTGATAAAAGTCACCGTGCGGGCGGGCGCGCCAGGGCAGGGGCTGATGCTGGAGGCCGGTGAGGGCGTTGGGGTGGTGACGCGTGCGGGCCTGCCGATCGCGGTCGGTCAAGCCTCGATTACGCCGGTGCCGCGCGCCATGATGGCCGCTGAGGTGGAGGCTCTGTGCCGCCAGTTCCACTGCGCGCCCGACTTCCTTGTTGAAATCGCTATCCCTGGCGGCCAGGCTATGGCGGAAAAGACGCTGAACCCCAGGCTGGGGATTGTCGGCGGCTTGTCCATCCTGGGCACCACTGGCATCGTTATTCCCTATTCGTGCAGCTCTTGGATCCATTCGATCCATCGCGGCATCGACGTGGCTAGAGCGGCGGGCTTAACCCACATTGCCGCCGCCACCGGCTCGACCTCTGAAGCGCGCATCCAGGCGCTCTATGATCTGCCCGAGCAAGCCTTGATCGACATGGGGGACTTTGCGGGCGGCACGCTGAAGTACTTGCGCGATCATCCGGTGCCGCGCCTGTCGCTGGCCGGAGGCATCGGCAAGTTTGCCAAGCTGGCGCAAGGATTTCTGGACCTGCACGCCCATCGCTCGCAACTGGACGTGGCCTGGATGGCCACGCTGTGCCGGGAGTTGGGCGCGCCCGAGTCGCTGCTTCAGCAGGTTGCGGGCAGCCAAACCGCAGCCCAAATCCTGCGGATTTGCCAACACTATGGCGGAAATATGGCGGATAATCTTAGCCAAGCGATCGCTGATCGGGCCCGTTTGCGGGCACAATCTGTGGTAGGCGCGCAAGTTTGTGTGGATATCCACCTGTTTGACCGTCAAGGGCACGCTTTAGCACAATCCTTTGCGTAACTCTTGCACATCTCCGCTTTAGGTCGTGATCAACAGGACGAGCCGCGCGGCCGACCACCGCTGGGCTCGCCAAAAGTTGCACACAAGAAACGCTGCAAGACTGACAAGAGGGGATCGCTCCATGAAGACCACTACGCCGAAAATTGCACTGCGCCTGGGCCGTTTGGCCGCTGCTTTGACCTTATTGGGTCTGGTGCTGTTCGCCTTGACGTCTGGTGTTTCGGGCTTGGAGCGCGTTTTGACCCAGCAAAATCAGACCTTTGCACCCAGCCCAGAGCCCATGCTGCGTTATCAGAGCATTTTGGTGCAACATCGCCATCAACTGAGCAGGGCCTCGCTGATCGACGGCCCGATCTAAATCGGCTTTCTAACCTAGACACAAATTTGTTAGACTTGCGCCCATGAGCAACATTTTGGTCTTGGGCGGAACTCCGGATGCCCGCAGCCTTGCTGCTGCGCTGGCGTCGCAAGGCCACAGCCTGCACTATTCGCTTGCGGGGGCCACGCAAGACCCGCTTGTGCCCGAACATGTCCAGGTGCGGCGCGGGGGCTTCGACGGTGTTGACGGTCTGGTCGGCTGGTGCTTGCTGCACGATATCCACGCCATAATCGACGCCACCCATCCCTTTGCTGCCCGCATGAGCCGCAACGCGGTCAAAGCGGCGCTGATGATGAACTTGCCCTGCTTGCGCCTGGAGCGGGAGACTTGGCACGCCCAAGCTGGGGACGCCTGGACGCTTTATGCGCGGCTGGATGACATGGTGCTGAGCTTGGCAGATATGCCAACGCGGCGCATCCTGCTGGCCATCGGACGCCAGGACGTATTCCGCTTCGTGCCCCTCAAGCAGCATCATTTTCTGGTCCGCTCCGTCGAGCCGCCACCGCGCTATCCGCCCGACAGCCAGGCTCTGTTGGCGCGCGGCCCCTTTGCGCTGGCCGATGAGGAGGCCTTGCTGCGCGATCAAGCTATTGATCTGATTATTGCGAAGAATTCGGGCGGTGCCTCGGGCTATGCAAAGCTGGCGGCCGCGCGCGCGCTGGGGCGCGAGGTCTGGCTGTTGGAGCCGCCGCAGCTCCCCCCGGTCAGCCTGGCCGCGAGCCCTGAGGAGGCCTTGGCCTGGGTGGCGCAGCTCTAGCGCTGACTTGGCAATATGCCGCCAGAATGTCGCAGGTGCGACGGCGACCGTCGGTCCGGGCTGGCCAGCGCTGCCCTGAGCTGCCAAGCTAGGCCCATGACTGAAGACCTGCGCCTTTTGACCCGCAAGCGCCGCCCACGTCGGCGCATGGTGGACACCAGCATTCCATCGCCTTGCATCCAAGTGTGCCAGGTGGAGAACGATATCTGCATTGGCTGCGGGCGCAGTGTGGACGATATCCGTGCTTGGATCATCATGACCGCTGCTGAGAAGACCAAGAGCTTGCAGGAAGCCGAAAAGTGGCTGGCCAAGCAGCGCGGTCAGGACGGCGAGGCGCTGAAAGAGGTTGCCTAATATGGCAGCGAAGACCTTGGTCCTGGGCGGCATCCGCTCGGGCAAGTCTGGCTTTGCCGAGGGCCTGATGCAGGCCTATCAACCGCCCTATCTTTATCTTGCGACCGCTCAGGTCCACGATGACGGCATGCGTCAGCGCGTGGCGCTGCATCAAGCACGGCGCGGGGCCGACTGGCGGCTGCTGGAGGCGCCCATGGCGCTGCCCGAGGCGCTGCGCCAAGCCCGCCAGCCGGTCTTGCTGGACTGTCTTTCTATGTGGGTGAGCAACCTTCTGTTGGCCGACCAAGCGCTGGAGCCCGCTTTTGATGCCTTGGAGGGCGCCTTGCGCGCCTGCGATCAGCCGCTGGTCTGCGTGAGCAACGAGGTGGGGCTGGGCGGCATTTCGGCCAACGGCTTGCAGCGCCGCTTTGCCGACAGCCTGGGCTTGCTCAATCAGCGCGTTGCTGGCATGTCAGATCGCGTAGTTTTCATCGCGGCGGGCTTGCCGCTGACGCTAAAGGGGTAGGGGTTATGGCGCGCATTCCAGCGACAGTTATCACGGGATTTTTGGGCGCGGGCAAGACCAGCCTCATTCGCCACTTGCTGACCCATGCCGAAGGCAAGCGCATCGCACTGTTGATCAACGAGTTTGGCGATGTCGGCGTGGACGGCGAGATCCTCAAGGCTTGCGGTGCGCCCTCCTGCAGCCAGGATGATATCATCGAGCTGGCCAACGGTTGTATCTGTTGCACCGTGGCCGACGATTTCCTGCCTGCGATCGAGGCGCTGTTGGCGCGCGAACACAAGCCCGACCATATCATCGTCGAAACCTCAGGCCTGGCGCTGCCCAAGCCGCTGGTCAAGGCCTTCGCTTGGCCCGACGTCAAGGCGGCGGTGACGGTCGATGGGGTGGTGACGGTGCTGGATGCCTCGGCGCTGGCGGCGGGGCGGATTGCTGACGATCTGGCCGCGCTGGAAGCCCAGCGGGCCGCCGACGAGACCTTGGACCACGAAAGCCCGATCGAGGAGCTGTTCGAGGAGCAACTCGGTTGCGCCGATCTGGTCATTTTGAACAAGATGGATCTGGTGACCGACCAGGCCGACGCTCTGTTGGCGCAGCTTCGCCCCATGATCCGCGCCGGGGCTCAGATCCTGCAAGCCAAGGGCGCTGCGGTCGATCCGGCAGTGGTCTTGGGGCTGGAAGCCGCCGCCGAGGACGACTTGGAGTCGCGCCCCTCGCACCACGACGACGGCCATGAGCACGATCACGAAGATTTCGAGACCTTCATCGTCGAGCTGGGCCCACTGGCTTCGCAGGCTGCTCTGGAGCCTCTGCGCGCAGCGATTGCCGATCTGGTGGCCGCCCATCCCATCTATCGCATCAAGGGCTTTGCTGAGGTGTTGGGCAAGCCCATGCGCTTGACGCTGCAAGGCGTGGGGCCGCGGCTTGAGAGCTATTTTGACCGCCCCTGGCAGGCCGATGAGACCCGAGCAACCCGCCTGGTGGTGATCGGCGCGCACGGCTTGGACCAGGCTGCGATTGCCCAGTGCCTGCAAGCAGCGGTCTTGGCCGAGGCAGCGGAATAAGTGGCGTGAAGTGAGAGACTGGTTCGAAAGGGCCAGTCGCCCCTAAGTGGCTCACGCGGTATCAAACGCAGTTGGTTGGCAGGTCTGGTGCCCACCCCCTGAGGAGGGTGGTGCCGGCTGCAGGAGTCGAACCCGCGACCTGATGATTACAAATCAACTGCTCTACCAGCTGAGCTAAGCCGGCACAAGCGAGGTCGTTTGCTAACCAATGCCGGGACAAAAGGCAAGAGGCTTTTGCACCAGGCGGCTTGCTTTTTTGCCTCCAGTTGGCCCATAAGCCTCCCATGACTTTCGCGGGCTGGTTTTGCGCTCTCTTGCGCCCTTCTATTCCCCGCCACCTCGACACCTTCCGCAAGTGAGCCGGAGACCATGAGCAAGCCTTCGCGCCCCAGACCTGCCAAGGACCGCCCTGCCAAGGATCGCCCTGCCAAGGATCGTCCTACTAGGGACTGGCCGACCGAGACCGCTGGGCCCC
>CAZHYF010000042.1:0-7673 GCA_964536635.1 uncultured Rhodospirillaceae bacterium
ATAGAGCTGTCCAAGGCTGAGAGCTTTCGCTGCGAACACGCAGCCGCCCCTCTAGAGCGCGCTGCACTGTCTTGCAGTCACCGAACGCGCTCTACGGTATTGTTTTGACCGCAAAGTCACCGGAGCTCCTGGTCCCCAGAGCTTGGCCTTTGCGCGCTGTTCTGACCTAGAACTGCGTTGTTCCAATCAGAAGATCTTGGCGCCCGCCGTCGAGCCGTCGCGCTCGCTGGTGATATAGCCGCTCTCGTCGGTGTAGGTCTGTTCGATCTCACGATCGCTGCGGGTGGCTTCCATCAGCACGTCGCCCAGAACGCCATCGGTGCCCTCTGCGATCATGCCGGTGGTGGGGTCCACACCGGTCAGCACGATGCCACGCGGGATACGGAAATCTTGCGGCGGGGTGCCCTCAAGCGCCCGATTGATAAAGTCGGCGAACATAGGACCAGCCGCCGAGCCGCCCCCCTCACCGCGCCCCAGCGTGCGGGGGATATCAAAGCCGATGTAAGTGCCAACCACCATGTCAGGGGTAAAGCCGACGAACCAGGCGTCCTGATAATTGTTGGTTGTACCAGTCTTGCCCGCGACCGGACGGTCCACCACCTTGCCCACCGACGAGCGACCCGTTCCGCGCTCGACCACGCCGCGCAACATGGACTGGATCTGGAAGATCGACACCGGATCGGCCATCTGCACACGGTCATCCAGCAGCACGGGCATGGGCTGTTCAAGCCAAGCATCGCCTGCGCAGTCCGAGCAGGGCCGCTGATCGTGGCGGAACAAGGTTTTGCCCTTGCGGTCTTGAATGCGGTCAACAAAGGTCGGCACGATTTGGCGGCCGCCGTTGGCCAGCATGGCATATGCGGTGGTCATATCGATCAAGGTCGCCTCGGTCGCGCCCAAGGATGAGGACAGATAGGGCTTGAAGCCATCGCCAATACCAAAGCGCTTGGCATAGGTGGTCACGGTGTCCATCCCCACCGCCGAGGCCAGCCGCACGGTCATCAGGTTGCGGGACTTCTCCAAACCGACCCGCATGGGCTGTTGGCCCAAGAATTTGCCGTCGTAGTTGCCAGGGCGCCAAATGGTGCCGTCGGGCTGCTCATAGACCACGGGGCTATCTAAAATCTGGCTGCGCGGCGAGAATCCTTGGTCGAGGGCAGCCAAGAAAACGAAGGGCTTGATGGTTGAGCCCGGCTGACGGCGCGCCTGCACCGCGCGGTTCCACTCCGAATCGGCGAAGGACCAGCCGCCGCTCATGGCGAGAACCCGTCCAGTGTGGGGGCTCATTGCGATCAGAGCGCCGTTGACCTCCGGCTTTTGCTGCAAATAGGCCAGGCGCCTGTCGCCCGCTAAGCTATCCGCCAGTTCGACCATGATCACGTCGCCGGGTTGCAAGAATTGATCCACAGACTCGGGCTCATCGCCAACCTTGCCATCCTCGCCAGGACGCGCCGCCCAGAGGCTATCTTCCAGGCGAATCCGAGCCTGACTGCCGTCCTCAAGTTCGACGATGGCCGAGCGCGCGCCGACATCCAGCACCGCCGCCTTGTGCCACCCCTCGCAGCCCTTGGGCGCCTCAACACCGGCCAGAGCTTCCGGGATGCGCTCTTGCCATCCAGCGATGCTCAAATCCAGTTTAGAAATCGCTCCGCGGTAGCCGTGGCGTTTGTCATACCCAAGCAAGCCCTTGCGCAGAACATCGTCGGCGATGGCTTGCAGCCCCAGATCAACCGAGGTGCGGACCGACAGGCCGCCTTCATTGACCTCTGAGATACCGTAGTCGCGCACCAGCTCCTTGCGCACCTCCTCAGCAAAATAGGGCGCGCTATCGGCAATGATATTGCGGTAGGCGCCCAGCTTAGCGCCAACTGGCATGGCCTGGGCGGCGCGCGCCTCTTCTTCGGTGACAAAGCCATTATCCAGCATTTCACCGATGACATAGTTGCGGCGTTCGATGGAGCGCTCAGCATCGTTGATGGGGTGGTAGTTGCTTGGGCCCTTGATCACAGCGGCCAGATAGGCAGCTTCGTGCAGCTCCAATTCTTCGACGGACTTGTTGAAGATCAACAGCGCGGCTGCGGCGATGCCATAGGCGCGCTCGCCGAAATAGATCTCGTTCAGATAAATCTCCAGGATATCCTCCTTAGAGATTTCTTTTTCGATTTCCAGCGCACTGAACAGCTCGCGCAGCTTGCGCGATACCGCACGCTCATCGCCTACCACGAAGTTCTTGGCAACCTGCTGGGTGATGGTCGATGAGCCCACCAAGCGGCGGCCCTGTAGGGCGCGGTGCAGGTTGTTGGGGATCGACTTGGCCAAGGCGACCAAGTTGATGCCCGAATGTTCGAAAAAGGACTTGTCCTCGGCCGAGATAAAGGCCTGCTGCACACGTTTGGGGATGGCCTCAATCGGGATGAAGAGGCGGTGCTTAGAAGCGTACTCGGCGATCAGCGTTCCGTCAGCAGCGTGCAGGCGCGTGATGGTTGCAGGCTGGTGGTTGACCACCGCCTCACGCGACGGCAGATCCTTGCCGAAGGTCTCGATGATCCAGAACAGCCCGGCGCCGGCGACCACGCCGCCCAACAGCACGTAGGTTACAAACAGCGAGATAATGCGTGCAATCCACAAAGGGACGACTCCTGCTTTCTTCGATCCGACAGGCGCGCTGGGCGCGTCTGCGGGTCGGCAAAGCCAGAGCCCGGCAGCAGCAGCTAGCGCGCGAAGTAGTCGTTGAGCCCCTTTTCGATCAGGGCTGCGAAACGTCTATGCTCAAACGGCGAGACCATCAATGCCAAATCCTCGCGGTTGGACATATAGCCCACCTCGATCAACAAAGACGGCACATCGGGCGACTTTAGCACCTTAAATCCGGCCGATTTGTGGGGCTTTTTGTGCAAAGGCCATTGCGAACGCAAATGATCCACAAGCAACTTGGCGGCAAAGTCCGCTTCATTTTTCTGGCTCTGGAAGCCCATCGACAGCAGCTCCTGCGCCGCCTCGGGATCTGAGGACAAGGAGGCGTGAAGGCCATCCGGGCCGTTCTCGCGCCGCGCGGACGCCAAGGCTTCCGGATCGGACGCTTCTTGCGACAACGTATAAATGGTTGCGCCACTCACCCCACCGGCTTCAACAAAGTCTGCGTGAATCGACAGGAAAAGGTCCGCCTTCACCGCCGCCCCCATACTGCGACGATCGGCAAGGCTGATGGCGCGGTCCTCGCCCCGCGACAGGTAGACCTGATAGCGCCCACTGGCTTTCAAGCGACCATAGAGCGCCTTTGCAAAAGCCAAGGTGACATCCTTTTCCAACAGGCCGCGCCGTGAGCGCGTACCGGGGTCTTTGCCGCCGTGACCGGGGTCAATGACGATCACCGGCTTGACCTGCTGATACGAGCCCCGCAGACCAGTGGTGTTGAGGTCTGGCTTGATCGCAGGAACGCGCTGACCGCTGGGGAGAAGGATCCCGCTTGGCACGACAACAGCTTGCTGCTGGCTTGCCTGCACGTCGGGCCGTTGCCCACGAACTGGCAAAGATCGGCGGGCGATCGTTTTCGGCTTGGATTGCGGCTTGGGCGCCAGCAGGCCTGACGGCTGCCCCAAACCCTCCAGCGAGGCGCTGGCTTTCACCAACAGTTGGCCCAGTGGCGATGCGCTCGCATCCAAGAAAGGCGCAGTCCTTCCGGCACTCGGCGCCGCTGGTGGCCGGGCTACGACGGTGTGCATCTTGGCGGTCTGCTGCTTGGCGCTTGGCAAAAGCGAGAGCCGCAATTCCACCCGGCCTTGCCAAAGCACGGCCTGCAAATCGCTGACCCGGCTTTGCTGCGACAGCTCGAAGACGAAGCGCGTGATGCTGGGGGAGAACTGGCCAAAGCGGAAGCCATCGACCAACCCAGCTTGGCTGGCCAGCGCGGCCGAGGGCACCTGCCATCCCGCCTTGGGAATATCCACCACCAAACGATGCGGCTGTGAGCCGTCAGGCGGCAGCACAAAATATTGCGCCTTGACGCCGCGCCGTTCCAGGGCTTGCTGTGCGGCGAGGTCTCCGGCCAGCTCCGGCGCATTCATGCCAATGGCTACTTCAGTCTTTGAGGGATCGGTGGCCGCGACCTCAAGGCGCGTCACCTGCCAGTCCAAGGCCCAAGCGGGCCCTGCCAATGCGCCGATAAACGCAATCAACACAGCGACGGCAGAGCGGCGCGAGAGCCCGAAGAAACGCGTGCAGAGCCGCAGGTCATGGGAAATCGAAGGCGCAATCCGGGCAGCAAGCAGCATGAAAAATCTTAAACTATAAAGGGTCAAAAGAGACGCGTAATACAGCCTAAGGTTTAGTGGTCAGCTAAGGCAAAGTCGCGAGGAAATTGCGTCAAACCTGTGGCAAGACGGTCGTGTCTGCATTTAGACCATTGTTAATCGGCGAAGAAATGATTACAGTTAGACGGTCGAGGGCCAAACCAATGCCCCCGGCCCTGTTCGTGGCGTTTTTTGCCGCGTTCTTCCCGCGACATTCCAGCCTTTAGCGTCGCTGCCCCGCGCCAATCATGCGGACTCCAGCAAGCCTGAGGCAGAGCGGTACGAAGTATCGTTACCGAGCCAAAGAAGCGTGGGCCAGAACAGCGGCGTGTGATGTCTGAACAGCGCTGCCCCATTTGGGTGGACCCCGGTGCGCTCCTGGCGAGCGTGCCTAACAACGGCAATGACAGGTTACTTGCTTGGCTCCGGCACCCTCGCATTTCAAAGGGCTGCTTCAGGCAAGACCATAACAGACCATCGCGCCATGGCGCGTCTTGAGCGCAAGGACTCCGCTGAAGAGCAGGTTCTGGACGCCGACGCCCGCCTGAGGCTGCGAGGAAAGGACAATACAATGAGCAAAAAAATGCTCATCGATGCCTCTGTGCCAGACGAAACCCGCGTGGTTTTGGTTGGCGACAACGGCAAGATACTCGACGTAGATTTCGACAATGTCGAAAGAAGACAAATAAAATCAAATATCTATCTGGCTCGCGTCACCAGAGTTGAACCATCGCTGCAAGCAGCCTTCGTCGATTACGGCGGCAACCGCCACGGCTTCTTGCCCTTCAGCGAAATCCACCCCGACTACTTCCAAATCCCGATCGCAGACCGCGAACGCCTGATGGAAGAAGCGCGTGAGCATCGCGAGAGCAAGCGCCGCAGCAAAGACACCAGCGACAACGACGAAGCGGGCAGTAGCGAAAGCAGCAAAGAGCGTCGCCGTTCTGAAAAGCGCAACAGCCGCTCTTCAGAGAACCGCCGACGCCGACGCCCCGGCTTGTCGGCCGAAGAAGCGGCCGCAGAGGCGGCGATTGCCGACAGCAGCCAGAGCATTCAGGATGATGCGGCCCCGGCAACGCCGGCAGGCGAACGCCTGGATCTGCCCGTCTATCAAGATGACAGCGAGCAGCCCGACATCGCGCTGCCCAGCCACGATGAGAGCGCAGAGCCCGAAGCACAGTTCGAGGATGAGGCAAACGCCGCGCCCAAAGGCAGCATGCCCCTGGCCACACGCCCGGAAGACCTGAGCGACAGCCTCAGCGCAGAGGTGGTCGATGGCCAGATTGAAGCCAGCTCTGAGACGAGCGCCGGTGATGGCGATGAGCCCAACTTGGCTGATGAACTCCAGCAGATGATCGAACCGCGCGGACGCAACCGCCGCCGTCCCGGTCAAAAGGCCAGCGGTCAAAATGCCTCTGGCCAGAAATCATCGCGCCGCAGCAAGCCCGACGCCAAGCGTCAGGCGAGTGATGAGTCCGTACAGCCCGCCGATGAGGACGATGAAGACGAAGTCATCATTGATCTGACCGATGACGCACTGTTCGAACCTCAGAACGACGACGCAGACCAGGGCGAAGACAGCGATCGCGATGACGATGATCGCGATGAAGACGACGAGTTGGCCGAAGCCTATCGCGACGACGAAGTCCGCGACGTTGGCGACGACGATGGTGATGACGACGACAAGGACGACGCGCAGGACGAAGTCCGTCTGTCGCACGCCTTCCTGGCGCGCCGCTATAAGATCCAAGAGGTGATCAAGCGCCGCCAGATCATGTTGATCCAGATCAACAAGGAAGAGCGCGGCAACAAAGGCGCGGCCCTGACTACCTACCTGTCCCTGCCCGGCCGCTATTGCGTGCTGATGCCCAACACGCCCAAAGGCGGCGGCATCTCGCGCAAGATCTCCAATCCGCGCGACCGCCGCAAGTTGAAACAAATCCTGGAGGAGCTGAACCTGCCCACCAGCCTGTCGGTGATCGTTCGCACCGCCGGCAGCAAGCAGGACAAGCCCGAAATCCAGCGTGACTACGATTACCTGCTGCGCACTTGGGACGAAATTCGCAAGACGACCCTGGAGTCCACCGCGCCCGCCCTGATCTATGAAGAGGGCAACATCATCAAGCGCGCCGTGCGGGACATGTATACCACCGACTGCTCGGAAATCGTGGTCGAGGGCAAGCGCGGCTATGAGATCGCCCGAAACATGATGGGCAACCTCATGCCCGATCAGCTCGACAAAGTGCGGCTACACGACGATCCGCGCCAGTCGGTCATGCAAGTCAGCGGCGTCGAGACCAGGCTAGAGGAGCTGCACAAGCCAAGCGTCTCCTTGAAGTCCGGCGGCTATCTGGTGATCAACCAGACCGAAGCCCTGGTGGCGATCGACATCAACTCGGGCAAGGCGACGCGCGAACGCTCGATCGAAGACACGGCTCTCAAGACCAACTTGGAGGCCGCCGACGAGATCGCGCGCCAACTGCGCTTGCGCCAGATGGCCGGCTTGGTGGTGATCGACTTCATCGACATGGAAGAGCGCAAACACAACCGCCAGGTGGAAAAACGCCTGCGCGATGCCCTGGCGGGCGACCGCGCGCGCATTCAGGTGGGGCAAATCTCCAGCTTTGGCCTGTTGGAGCTGTCGCGCCAGCGCCTGGGCCCATCGCTGCACGAGATCTATCGTTCGACCTGTGAGCACTGTGGTGGTTTGGGCCACGTGCGCGGCAGCTCGGCTGTAGTGCGCGCGATCATGCGCTCACTGGAATCGGCCATGCGCCAGCAGGACGAAGGCGAAACCATTGCGCTGGCCTGTTCAACCCGCTTGGGCATGGACCTGTTGAACAACTACCGCCGCCAACTGGGCGAGCTGGAAGACCGCTATGGCCTGCGCGTCGAAGTACGCTTGAACAGCGATTTCCACGCCGAGGACTTCGAAATCGAAGGCGGCGACAGCAGCAAGCCACGCCGACGCAGCGAGGATTCAGAGGGCCGCGAAGAGCGTCGCTCCAAACCGAGCCGTGGCAAGGAGGAGCGCCGCAGCAAGGTGCGCGTTGAGCCGGTCGAAGAAGAACAAGACAACGACAGCGACGACGAGGACGAGGACGAAGACAGCAAAGCACGCCGTCGCCGTGGCCGCCGCGGTGGCCGCAAGCGCCGCCGCTCGGATGAAGACGGCGAGCTGGAGGCGAGCGACAGCCTGGATGCCTCTGACGACGAAGGCGACGACGAGCCAGAAAGTAAAGACCGCAACGGACGCAATGGCCGCAAGGGCCGTGGGCAGCGCAACGGTCGCCGCCGTGAAGAGCGCCGGGTCTTCTTTGCGCGCAGCTTTGACGAACTGCTGAACACAGATCGCGAACCACGCGATCGCCGCCAGCGGAACCA
>CAZHYF010000042.1:7773-15880 GCA_964536635.1 uncultured Rhodospirillaceae bacterium
AACCAAGAGCGCGGCCGTCGCGGGCGCGAGGAGCAGGCTGGCGAGACTGAGGTCTTTGCCGAGAGCTTTGATGCGCTCTTGAACACCGATCAAGAGCTGCGCGACCGCCGCTCGCGCAATGACCGCCGCCGCCGCGGCAGGGATGAGCGTAAGGCCTCAGACCAGAGCCGTCAGCAGGCCCAAGTGCAAGTCCCAGACGAGGTGGAGGCCGCTCCGCAGGTCGAGGCCTCAGGTGAGGTTGTCGAGGCTGTCGCGGTCGAAGCCGCCGCTGTTGAGAGCAGCGCAGCCTTGGCTAGCGCAACCGCAAACGACGATGCTGCGCCGCAAGACGCAGAAGGTGAAGCAAGCAGCGCCGCTCGCACGGAGCCGGAGCCTGAGCCTGAGCCGGAGGTCAGCCCAGAAGTCAGCCCAGAGATCAGCCCAGAGATCAGCCCAGAGCCCGCCGCCCAGCCGGTGGTGATCGAGCCCGCCGCCGAGGACAGCCCGCCCAAGCCCAAGCGTAAAGGCTGGTGGAACCTGGGTCGCTAGACCATACCGAACCAGAAGCCGAGCAGTCCGCTGCTCGGCTTTCTTCTTTTGTGGCCAAACCCTTATGACCAGAACCAGAAAGGATGCCATGACCAGCAACGATCAGCACCGCGCGATGCGCGCGCGCCTTGATGGGCTTCAAGGCCTGGCGCTTTTGCGCGAGGTCATGGCCTGCTTGCGCGACCCCAATGGCGGCTGTCCCTGGGATCTGGAGCAGGATTTTGCCAGCATCGCCCCCTACACCATCGAAGAAGCCTATGAAGTGGCCGACGCCATCGAGCGGGGCGACCTGGCCGACCTCAAGGGCGAGCTGGGCGACCTGTTGCTGCAAGTGGTCTACCACGCGCAAATGGCCGAGGAGGCAGGTGCCTTTGATCTGGAAGCAGTGACCCAAGCCATCAGCGACAAAATGGTCCGCCGCCATCCGCACGTCTTCGGCCCCGATGCCGCCGACGCCACCCAGAGCCAGGCCTTGAGCGCGCGCGGCAGCGATGGCCGGGTGACCCAGACCGGCGAAATCAAAGCCAACTGGGAGGCTATCAAGGCCGCTGAGCACAAGACTAGCCAGCGCGAAGACAGCTCGATCCTGGCTGACGTGGGCCGCGCCCTGCCCGCTTTGTTGCGCGCCGAAAAGATCCAAAAGCGCGTCGTGCGCGTGGGCTTCGACTGGCCTGACATGCAAGGCATTGAAGCCAAGGTGCAAGAAGAACTGGTCGAGCTGCGCGAAGCCTGCCAAGCGGGCAACCAAGACGCCATCGAGGACGAATTCGGCGACCTGCTGTTCACGCTGGTCAACTGGGCCCGCCGCATGGGCGTGTCCAGCGAAGAAGCGCTGCGCCGCGCCAACGCCAAGTTCGAGCGCCGCTTTCGCTTGATGGAGCAAGAGCCGGGTGACTTGGCGGATAAGGAGCTGGCCGAACTGGAAGCGGCTTGGCAGCGTGCCAAAGCCAAGTTGGCTGCAGAAGCGTAAGGCTTAGCGCGCTCAGCGCTGCCAAGCCTCGGGGTTGATCATGTTGATCGGTGCGCCCGCCGCATAGGCTTGAATTTGCTCGAAAATATCGTTGAATTGCAGATCGAATTCGTCCTCGGTGACAAAACCGATGTGCGGGGTTGCGATCAGGCGCGGATGGGACAACAAGGGATCACTGGGATCGGTCAAAGGCTCGCTGTCGAACACGTCGATGGCCGCCATACCCGGCCGCCCTGCTTCCAGCGCGGCCAACAGGGCTCCGGCTTCGATCAAGCCCGCGCGCGCGGTGTTGACCAACAGCGCGCCCGGCTGCATGGCCGCCAGGTCTTGCGCGGTGATCAGGCCCTTGCTGGTAGGGGTCAGGCGCAGATGCAAGCTAACGACATCGCTGCCCGCAAAGAAGTCAGCGCGGCTAGCCACCACCTGCTCGCCCGCTGCTGTGGCCCGCGCCCGCCCCTCTTCGGAGCCCCACCAGACCACCCGCATGCCGAAGGCGCGCGCATAGTCGGCCACCACCTTGCCAATGCGCCCATAGCCATAGAGCCCCAACTGGCGCCCGCGCAGGGTCTTGCCGACCCCCATCTGCCAGCCGCCCGCCTTGACCGAGGTCATTTGCTGGGGCAACTGGCGCATGCCCGCCAGGATCAAGCCAAAGGTCAGCTCAGCGGCCGCATAGGAGGGCAGCCCCGCCTGCATGTTGGAGCAAAACAGCACCCCCTGCTCGCTGCAAGCTGGCACGTCCACATGCGGATAGACACCTCGCTGCGAGATGACCCGCAGCTTGGGCAAGCGCTGCAACAGGCTGCGGGTCACTGGGCTGCGCTCGCGGAACAAAACCAAGGCCTCGGCGTCTTGCAGCCGCGCGGCCAAGGCTGCTTCGTCGGCCACATGGTCGGTCCACACGGTGACATCGTGGCCAACCAGGCGCTGAAAACAGGGCAGGCCGCGCAATGTGTCAAACCAATCGTCTAAGATATGAACCTTCATGGCTTCTGCTTTCCTCGTCGGAGTCGTCCCGGTGGCATGCCAGCCGGTTCAGGTCACGCGTGATTTAACTTGATACTTGGGGTCTTGCCACAGGCCTTGGGTGATGACCTGCTCCATGATTTCCGCAGCAGCCACCACATCGGCCTCGTCCAGATAGAGCGGCGTAAAGCCAAAGCGCATGATGTTGGGCGCGCGGAAGTCGCCAATCACGCCCCGGTCAATCAGCGCCTGGACGGCCGCATAACCATGTTCGAAGGCAAATGAAACCTGGCTGCCGCGCTGGGCAGCATCGCGCGGTGAGGCAAGTTGAAGGCCCGGACAGCGGGCTTCGACCTCAGCGATAAAGCGCTCGGACAAGGCCAGCGATGCCGCGCGCAAGTCCTGCATGTCGACCCCGTCCCAAGCGTCCAAAGCAGCATCCAACAACACCAGTTGTACGATCGGCGGCGTGCCGACCCGCAGGCGCTCGGTGGACATGGCCGGACGATAGCCCAGCTCCATCGCAAAGGGGCTGACATGGCCCAACCAGCCCGCCAAGGCTGGCTGCACGCCCTCAACCAGATCGGGCCGCGCATAGATAAAGGCCGGCGCGCCGGGACCGCCATTGAGATATTTATAGCTACAGCCAACCGCAAACTCGGCGTTGCACCCGGCCAGATCCACCGGCACCGCGCCCGCCGAGTGCGCCAAGTCCCAAATCATGCCCGCGCCGACGGCATGGGCCTTTTTGGTGATGGCCTGCATGTCGTGCATGCGCCCACTGCGGTAGTCCACTTGGGTCAGCATGACCACCGCCACATCCTCGGTGATGGCCTCGGCCACCGCTTCGGGCTCAGGCGTGCGCAGCTCATAGCCCTTGTCGATGGTGTCGATCAGCCCCTGCGCCATATAGAGGTCGCTGGGGAAATTGCCGCGATCCGACAGGATCACCCGCC
This sequence comes from uncultured Rhodospirillaceae bacterium, assembly GCA_964536635.1. Taxonomy (GTDB): domain Bacteria; phylum Pseudomonadota; class Alphaproteobacteria; order UBA7985; family JAUIBT01; genus JAUIBT01. The sequence goes on from CAZHYF010000042.1 coordinate 11,194, forward strand.
GCTCCGGGTTCATTTTCAAGGCCGCCGCCAGCGCCTGATAGACCTTGATCGACAGGGTATCGCCTGTCGCCACAGAGCCTTCGGGCGCTCCGATCAGCCCGGCGATGCGGTCACCAACCCGCTTGGGCAGCTCCATCCAGCCGGCGCTGTTCCAGGCGCGGATCAGCTCGCCGCCCCACTCCTGCTCGATGGTCTTGAGCGCGCGCGCCGAAGCCCCCTTTGGCAGGGGGCCCAGCGAGTTGCCGTCCAAATAGATCAGCCCTTCGGGCAACTCGAATAAGTCTTTGCGGGGTAGGCTCACAGTTCACCTCTGACATGCCAAAGTTCGGGGAAGAGCTCGACGCCGAGCATACGCCTCAGGTACTGAACACCCGAAGTGCCGCCCGTGCCGCGCTTGAAACCAATAATGCGCTCGACCGTTGTTGCATGATTGAAGCGCCAACGGCGGAAATAGTCTTCAAGGTCCACCAGCTTCTCGCCCAGCTCATAGAGCGTCCAGTGGGTCTCAACGTCTTGGTAGACCTGCTTCCAACGCGCTTGGATTTCCGGCTGTGCCTCGTGGGGTTTGTCGAGCTGCGGAGCAGGCATAGCATCCAAGTTGCCGTCCAGCGTCTCGAACAGATAGCGCACCACCTCATCATAGAAACTGGGCCGCCCCAGCTCAGCGCTCAGTTGGCCGTGGATCTCCGGCATGTGTTCGTGGGGACGCAGCATATTGGGATTGCGGTTGCCCAGTACATATTCGATCATGCGATACTGCCAAGATTGGAAGCCCGAAGACGGCCCCAGCGCGGAGCGAAAGTGGCTGTAATCTGCGGGTGTCATGGTGCGCAAGACCTCCCACTGGCTGTTGAGCTGCTCGAAGATGCGGCTAACGCGGGCCAGCATTTTGAACATGGCTGTTGTCTGACCAACCTGCAGTGCTTGGCGTGCGGCGGACATCTCGTGCAGCACCAGTTTCATCCACAGCTCCGAAGTCTGGTGCTGGATGATGAACAGCAGCTCATCGTGTGCGCTGCTCAGCGGGTGTTGCTGACCCAGAACAGTGTCCAAGTAGAGGTAGTCGCCATAGGACATGGCATCGGCGAACCCCATCTTGGCGCCGTCGCTCTCGGGATTATAGGCTTGTTTCTCGTTTGGCTCGCTCACGGCGTGCGCTCCTCATGGTATGGCCTTCGCTTATCTTGCGCAGGCTGATTGCCCCCCACGGCGGCGCCAATGCAACCGATCTGTATGTCTATGTCAATCGGCATCCGTCGCTCCTGCGCCAGAATGATAACTGTATGATCACCGCATGATCGCCGCCAAAGGCCAGGCTTGGCTTGACCCGCCCAAGCGCTTCTGGCTAAGAAGCCCCTTCTTCCCGCTTTGCAGGCTTCCAAGAGACCCGCTGTAACGCTGCCCTTTGGCAAGCGCTCGGCGACCAAGGGGCTTGGCTTACAAAGCTTCAAATCAAAACACTGGCCCAGCAACACAGGCGGAACCCCTTTTCGCCGCCGCAAGTACGCGCCACAGGGAGACCGAAATGGCCTCCAAAGGCGCCAGCAAGACAGCGGGCCAACAACGGACACCTATGATTTCTCTTGAGACCTATCGCCGGCAGTGGTTCGGCAACGTGCGCGGCGACCTGCTGTCTGGCCTGGTTGTCGCCTTGGCGCTGATCCCAGAAGCCATCGCCTTTTCGATCATCGCAGGCGTAGACCCCAAGGTCGGCCTCTATGCCAGCTTTTCCATTGCCGTCATTTCGGCCATCACCGGCGGTCGCCCGGCCATGATCTCTGCCGCCACCGCTGCTACGGCGGTGCTGATGGTCACGCTGGTCCGCGATCACGGCCTCCAGTACTTGCTGGCAGCCACGGTGCTTGCTGGCCTGTTTCAGATTGCGGCAGGCTTCTTGAAGTTGGGCAGCGTCATGCGCTTCGTCTCCAAGTCGGTGATGACCGGCTTTGTCAACGCGCTGGCGATTTTGATCTTCTTGGCCCAATTGCCCGAGCTGGACCCGCGCCACGTCACCTGGCTGACCTACGTCATGGTGGCTGCGGGCCTGGCCATCATCTACCTGTTTCCTTTGTTGACCAAAGCCGTGCCCTCGCCGCTGGTGACCATCATCGTGCTGACCGCGCTGACCATCACCTTTGGCTGGGACGTGCGCACCGTGGCCGACATGGGCCAACTGCCCGATACGCTGCCGGTCTTCTTGATCCCACAAATCCCCTTCACGCTTGAAACGCTGCAAATCATTGCCCCCTATTCGCTGGCGGTGGCGGCGGTGGGCCTGCTGGAGAGCCTGATGACCCAGAACATCGTTGACGAGCTGACCGACACCAGCTCTGACCGCAATCAAGAGTGCATCGGCCAGGGCCTGTCCAACACCTTCACCGGCTTTATTGGCGGTATGGCGGGCTGCGCCATGATCGGCCAGAGCATGATCAACGTGAAGTCCGGCGGGCGCGGACGCCTGTCCACCTTCTTTGCCGGTGCCATGTTGCTGGTCTTCTGCGTCGGCCTGGGCGATTGGGTCGGCCGCATCCCCATGCCAGCACTGGTGGCCATCATGATCATGGTCAGCATCGGCACCTTTTCTTGGTCCTCGATCAAAGCGCTACGCAGTCATCCCAAGTCGTCGTCACTGGTTATGCTGGCCACCGTGGCCTTTGTGATCTTGACCCACAACCTGGCCATCGGCGTCGGCGTCGGCGTGCTGCTGTCGGGCATCTTCTTTGCTGCCAAAATCGCCCAGCTCTTCCGCGTCACCTCCACGATCTCGCCGGACGGTCGCGCGCGCACCTATGTGGTCGAGGGCCAACTGTTCTTTGCCAGCGTCGAGCGCTTCATGGCGGCCTTTGACTTCAAGGAGGCCTTGGAGCGGGTCACCATCGATGTCAGCAAGGCCCACATCTGGGACATTTCGTCGGTCGCCGCGCTGGACATGGTGGTGTTGAAGTTCCGTAGAGATGGTGCTGAGGTGAAGATCATCGGCATGAATGAGGCCTCAGAGACCATCGTCGATCGCTTGGCGATCCACGACAAGCCCGGCGCTCTGGACCAGTTGAACGCGCACTAAGGAGATCAGCAGCATGCAAGAGAAAATCATCGCCCTGATCGACGCCTCGATCTATGCCCGCAGCGTTTGCGATCACGCGGTCTGGCTCGCCCAGCGCTTGGATGCACCCGTCGAGTTGATGCACGTGCTGGGCCGCCGCGAGGCCACCCAGACCGGCGATCTATCGGGCGCAATCCGCTTAGGCGCGCGCTCGCGGTTGCTGGAGCAGCTCTCAGCCCTGGACGAGGAGCGCGCCAAGCTGGTCAGCCAGCAAGGCCGTGCGATCCTGGAAGACGCTGAAGCGATTCTGCGCGATGGGGGCCTTGGCGATATCACCGAGCGCCTGCGTCACGGCGATCTGGTGGAAGCCGTCAGCCAGGTCGAGAGCGACGCCGCTATGATCCTGATCGGCAAGCGTGGCGAGGCCGCAGACTTTGCCAAGGGCCACCTGGGCTCCAACCTGGAGCGCATCGTGCGCGCCAGCCGCAAACCGGTGTTTGTCGCCTCGCGTCAGTTCCGCCCCATTCGCTCGCTGCTGCTGGCCTACGATGGCGGTGCCTCGGCTGAAGCCGCGGTGGACTATCTGGCCGCCAGCCCGCTCGCCAAAGGTCTGTCGGTGGAGCTGGTGGCGGTCGGCAGCCCTGCTCCGCAGATCGAGCAAGCCCTCACCGCTGCCGCCGAACGCTTGACCCAGGCTGGGCTTCAGGCGCGCGCGCGGCGGATCGACGGTCAGCCTGAGGCAGCACTGGGCACGCTGGTCGAAAGCGAGGGCTTCGACATGGTTGTGATGGGGGCCTTTGGCCACTCGCGCATCCGCAGTCTGATTATTGGCTCGACCACCACCGCCATGGTGCGGGCCTGCAAAGTGCCGATCCTTCTGCTTCGCTAGAGCGTCGGCCGTTGGTCTTACAACAGCCCTTCCGCTCTAGCTGACTGATTTCTAACGCAAGTCCATGCTCTCTCGTATTGTCACTCATTCGCGGCTTGCTCTAGATCTTGCGGTTCAGCCACCCGTCAGGGGCGCGCTGTCCTCGTGGATCGGCGCATAGCTGGCCGAGGTCTCGTGGCTGTGCTCCAACTGGCAGGTCGTAAAGGGCGCCTTGGAACGGGTGAAGACCTGGCGATTGATCGGAAACCAAAAGCTGGGCGGGTCGAAACTACCGCCCGCAACGGCCGTCCAGTCAGGGAACAAGCCGATGGTCCAAAAGATGCTGGAGCCGCAGTCGGGGCAGAATTGGGTGACAAAGCTGCGCCCGGACTCGGTCTCAAAGGCGTAGGGCTTGGGCACACCCTGGGTCAGCTCCACCGCCTGGGAGGGGAAGAAAACCCCAACGCCAAAGGCCGAGCCCGTGCGCGCCTGGCAATAGCGACAATGGCAGACAACGGCCGTTTTGGGCTGGCCGATGGTCCGATAGCGCAGCGCGCCGCAGCGGCAGCCGCCAGTATGAACCTCGTGTTGTGTTGTGCTCTCGTCTGGTTCAGACATGGCTTTGTTCCTCCCTGTTTGCAACAAGGCTAGCCCCAGGCAGCCGCAGAGGCAACCAGTTGGGCGCGCAGGCAGGAGGGAAAGATCTAGGACGATTGGAAAATGGCGGTCCCGACGCGATTCGAACGCGTGACCTTTGCCTTCGGAGGGCAACACTC
>CAZHYF010000043.1:0-5839 GCA_964536635.1 uncultured Rhodospirillaceae bacterium
GGCCGTACTTGTCCTGCACATAGCGGATCTATTCGTCCCGTCGCGTCTGGCTGAAGTCGTTTTCGAAGTCGGGCATGGAGACGCGCTCAGGGTTCAAGAAGCGTTCGAACAGCAGGTTGAGCGGAATGGGGTTGAGGTCGGTAATCAACAAGCAGTAGGCCACCAGCGAGCCCGCACCCGAGCCACGCCCCGGCCCCACTGGAATGCCCTGGTCCTTGGCCCACTTGATGAAGTCGGCAACGATCAAGAAGTAGCCTGGAAAGCCCATCTTCTTGATCACGTCCAGCTCGTATTCCAGGCGCTCGGTGTAGTCCTTGAGGATCTGGGCGCGTTCGTCGTCCGACATGTCGGGGGTGTAGACGACCTGCTCCATGCGGAAGGCCAGCCCTTCGTGCGCCTGCACGGTCAGCTCATCGGCCTCGTTGCGGCCCGGCCCGCAGTCGAATGGCGGCAGGATCTCCTTGATCCGCTGGGGCGCATAGGCGCAACGCTGAGCGATAATCGCCGTGTTGGCAATGGCCTCGGGCAGATCGGCGAACAGTTCGATCATGCGCGCTTCGCTCTTGAAGTCGTGCTGCGCGGTCAGGCGGCGGCGGTCCTCGTGGGCGGTGGTCAGGCCCTGGTCGATACAAAGCAGCGCGTCGTGAGCCTCGTACTGGCTCGGCTGCTTGAAGTGGCTGTTATTGGTGGCCACCAGCGGCAGGTTTTGCGCATAGGCCAGGTCCAGCAAGGCGCCCTCGACCGCTTGTTCCTGTGGCCAGCCGTGGCGTTGCAGCTCGACATAGAGCCGCCCGTCAAAACGCGCTTGCAGCCAGTCCAAGAAGGCATCCGCTTGGTCGCCCTGCCCTTGCGCCAGAAGCTGGTTCAGGCTGCCTTCGGGCCCGCCGGTCAAAGCGATCAAGCCAAGGCAATCCTCGGGCGGCACGGCGTCATGATAGAGGCCCGTTCCAAGCGCGTGCGAGGCTTCGCCCAGGTAGGCTTGGCTCACCAACTTTAAAAGATTGCGATAGCCCTGCTCGTTCTGCACCAGCAGCACCAGCTTGCCGTCAGGCCAGGCACCGGGCTGGCCCGACTCGCTGCGCCGGGCATAGAAGCTGAGCTCGCAGCCAATGATGGGCTGTAGGCCGGCACCACGGGCGGTAATGGCAAACTCCAAAGCGCCGAACAAATTGTTGGTGTCGGTGACGGCCACGGCGGGCATGTCCTGACCCGTCGCTAACTTGATCAGGTCTTTGACGTGGATCGCGCCTTGGCTAAGCGAATAGGCCGAATGCACCCGCAAATGAATAAAGCGCAGCGCGGCATCCGCCTCCCTGGGGCGCGGGGCGTCCAGCTCTATATCAATCAGCGCTTCATCCGGCATGCTGGCGCGACCTCCTTGTCCAGCCACATTCTTGGGAGCGCAAGTCTAGGTCAGCAAAGCCCCATCGCCAAGCGCTCACTCCCAAGTCTGTTGGACATCAAAACGAACGGTCGTCCAATCGCAGGCAAGACGCGCGGATCATGTCCAGCGCGCGCGCCTGTGCCAGCATGTGCTCGCGCCCACGCGGCCAAGCCAAAGAGCCATCCAAGATGGAAGCGCTGAAGGCTTCGACCTGCAATTGATACTGGTTGCAGGGCTCTATTTGGATGCTTTGATTGTGCTGGGCCCCCTTGGCGCTCTCCAGCCTGATCTCGCTTGCAGCGCCCGGCGTCGGATTGTAGGGCTGCGCTAGGATGATCCGCCCCTCGGTGCCGTGCAAGACCAGCTCCTGCGTCAGGCTCATGAGGGTCGAGACATAGAAAGTCAGGTGGCGTTGGTCGGGGAAGGCAACCATCGCCGAGCAGGTGGTATCGACCTGGGTGGCCGGATCTTGCACGATCATGCTGGCGGCCTGCAGCGGTTCGCAACCAAACAGGCGGCGCGCCGAATAGAGCGGATAGCAGCCAATATCGAGCAAGCCGCCACCGCCCATGTTGGGCTGATTGCGCACGTTGCTCAGATCGGGATTGTTGTAAGCAAAGTGGCTTGCGATATGGCGCAATTCGCCGATAGCACCGTCGGCAACCAGAGCCTCGACAGCCGCCCACTGCGGGTGCCACAGCACCATGAAGGCCTCCGCCAACAGCAGGTCGGGGCGGGTGTCCAACAGCGGCAAGAGCTGCTGCGCGGACAGGGCGACAGGCTTTTCGCACAAGACGTGCTTGCCAGCCTCCAGGGCGCGGATGGCCCAGGGCACATGCAGGTGGTTGGGCAGCGGAATATAGACCGCCTGGATATCATCGCGCGCCAACAGAGCCTCATAGCTTAGCCCGCCACGCCGCGAGGCCACCGCCACCAGCTCAGCGTTGTGTGCCGCCTCGATTGCAGGGTTCAGTTGCTCGCGCGCGATTTTGGCATCGCCCAGAACGCCCCAGCCGATCTTGGTCATGTGTTTGTCCTTTTGTGTGGGTTCAGAAGCTCTTCGGCAGTCCCAGGTCGTGGATTGCTACGTGGCTAAATATGAGATTGGAAGAAATTGGTGCCGTGCGGTAGAGCCGTGCTTCGCGGAACTTGCGCTCGATGTCGTATTCGGCGGCAAAGGCGAAACCGCCAAAGGTCTGCATGGCGGTATCGGCCGCGAACCAAGAGGCCTCGGCGGCCAGGTATTTGGCCATGTTGGCCTCAGAACCGCGCGCCTGGCCCTGATCATAGAGGGTGGCAGCGCGCTCGACCATCAGCATGGCCGCTTCGGTCTGCATGTGCGCTTGCGCCAAAGGAAACTGAATGCCCTGGTTCTGACCGATGGGGCGCCCGAACACCTCGCGCTCCTTGGCGTAGTTGGAAGCGCGATCAACGAAGAAACGCGCATCGCCAATGCACTCGGAGGCGATGAGGATCCGTTCGGCGTTCATACCGCCCAGGATATAGCGAAAGCCCTTGCCCTCCTGACCAATCAGATTGTCTGCGGGCACCATGAGATCGTCGAAAAACACCGCTGTAGTCGCGTGATTGATCATGGTGTCGATCTTGTTGATGGTGATCGACTTGCCAACATTCTCGCGCATATCGACGATAAAGACCGACATGCCATCGCTGGGCTTGGCGCAGTCCGAGCGCGGCGTGGTGCGCGCCAGCAGGATCATCAGGTCGGAATACTCCGCCCGCGAGGTCCAGATCTTCTGGCCATTGATGCGGTAATAGTCGCCTTCGCGCACTGCGGTGGTTTTGATGCGTGTGGTGTCGGTGCCGCTGGTTGGTTCGGTGACCCCAAAGGCCTGCAGGCGCAAGCTGCCCTCTGCGATGCCCGGCAAATAGCGCTGCTTTTGTGCCTCGCTGCCGTGACGCAGCAGCGTGCCCATGGTGTACATCTGGGCGTGCGCAGCGCCCGCATTGCCACCCGAGCGGTGAATCGTCTCCAAGATCACACACGCCGTCGCCAGGTCGAGGCCTGCGCCGCCGTAGACTTCGGGGATCAGCGAGGCCAGATAGCCTTGCTCGGTCAGGGCATCAACGAAGGCCTTGGGATAGGCGCTTTTTGCATCCAGCTCGCGCCAATATTCGCCGGGGAACTCCATACACAATCGGGCCACCCCTGAACGAATGGCTTCGGTGGTCTCGTCGCGATCTTGAAACATGGGGATTTTTCTTTCTCTGCGGGGCCCGTTCCGCGAGCCCGTTTCCCTGGATTTTAGGCTGAGTCGCCGTCAAAACAAGCGCCAATCGTTCCAGCGCGATGGCACATGGGGGCGCCACCACCAGTGCCGCTGACCAGGCCCAGCTCCGGCATTGGGTGCCCGCAATTGGGCACCTGCGCATGGGCTTCTGCGCCCTCGAGCACGCAACCAAGGCTGCCCATCGGCCCCGAACGCGCAAAAGAAAACCCCGGAAGTCCATGCTTCCGGGGTTCACACTACTCACGCCTGCTGAGCTGCACGAGTTACAAGATGCCTTGGAAGAAGTCTTCACCCTTGGCGTTGATGATGACGAAGGCCGGGAAGTCTTCGACCTCGATCCGCCAGATCGCTTCCATGCCCAGCTCTGGGTATTCGACCACCTCCATGGCCTTGATGCTCTCTTCGGCCAGCTTGGCAGCCACGCCGCCGATTGTGCCCAAGTAAACGCCCCCATATGTGGCGCAGGCCTCGCGGACCTCCTCGGAGCGGTTGCCCTTGGCCAGAGTGACCAAGGCGCCACCTGCGGCCTGGAATTGCTTCATGAAGCTGTCCATCCGCCCAGCGGTGGTGGGGCCGAACGCTCCCGAAGCATAGCCTTCGGGCTTCTTGGCCGGGCCAGCGTAGTAGATGGGGCTGTTCTTGAAGTAGTCCGGCAGCGGCTCGCCAGCATCCAGGCGCGCGCGGAGCTTGGCGTGCGCTGCATCTCTGGCAACGATGATGGTGCCGGTCAGATTGACCCGTGTTGACACGGGTAGATTGGCGATCTTGGCCAGCGTCTGCTCCATGCCCTCGTTGAGGTTGACGCTAATGACATCGCTGGACAGAGCGCTTTCGTCGATGTCGGGCAAGAAGCGCGCCGGATCATGCTCGAGCTGCTCCAAGAATATGCCGTCGCGCGTGATCTTGCCCAGCGCCTGGCGGTCTGCGCCACAAGAAACCCCCAAGCCAATCGGCAGGCTGGCGCCGTGACGCGCCAGGCGGATAACCCGCACATCGTGGCAGTAGTACTTGCCGCCGAACTGCGCACCGATACCCATATTGCGCGTCATCTCAAGGATGCGCGCCTCCCACTCCAGGTCGCGGTAGGGGCTAGCGTCCTCGCTGCCCTGGGTCGGCAAATCGTCAAGGTAGCGCGCCGAAGCCAGCTTGACGGTCTTAAGGTTCTGCTCTGCCGACAGGCCGCCGATCACCACGGCCAAATGGTAGGGCGGACAAGCTGCGGTGCCCAAGGTCTTGATTTTCTCGTCCAAGAAAGCCTCAAGGCGGCTTTCTTCCAGCGCCGAGGGGGTAGACTGGAACAAGAAGGTCTTGTTGGCCGATCCGCCGCCTTTGGCCATGAAGAGGAAGTTATATTCCTCGTCCGGACCGTCCGCAAACAGGTCGACTTGAGCCGGCAGGTTGTTACGGGTGTTCTTTTCCTCAAACATGCTGAGTGGTGCCAACTGGCTGTAGCGCAGATTGCGCTCGGCGTAGGCCTCCAGCACGCCGCGGCTCAGTGCCCCTTTGTCGTCGCCCGCAGACCAGATGCGCTGGCCCTTCTTGCCCATGACAATCGCAGTGCCGGTATCCTGGCACATGGGCAACACGCCACCCGATGCGATGACCGAGTTCTTCAAGTAATGCAGGGCAACGAAGCGATCGTTGTTGGAGGCCTCGCTGTCGTCAACGATGGCGCGCAACTGCTCTAAGTGTTTGGTGCGCAGGAAAAAATTGATTTCCTCGAAGGCAGCCTTGGACAGAAGCTCGATGGCCTCGGGCTCGACCACCAGCAGGTCTTGTCCTTGGAAGGATTCCAGGCGCACGCCCTGGTCAGAGAGTTTGCGAAACGCGGTCGAAGACGGGGTGGTCATGAAGCAGCTCCTTGGTTGGGGGTCTGCTCCTGATAGCGCTGTGTCCTAGTCATGGCAATTGGCCAGCTTGTCCACCTCGCGCGTCCGAATGGGCAGATCTGGCAAAAAAAACGGAGCCCAAGGAGCCCCGTCTTTGTTTGGGTGACGCTGTTTGCGCTTTATCCGGGGCGGCCGGTGCGCATGGCCTCAGAGCGGCGGCGCAAAACCTCAAGCGTGATCAACAAGCAAATCGAGATTGCAACCATCAAGGTCGCAACAGCCAAAATGGTCAGCGAAATCTGCTCGCGCAGGCCAGTGAACATCTGCCAAGGCAAGGTGGTCAGCGACGCCGAACCGACAAACTTTACCACCAC
>CAZHYF010000043.1:5939-15645 GCA_964536635.1 uncultured Rhodospirillaceae bacterium
ACATCTGCCAAGGCAAGGTGGTCAGCGACGCCGAACCGACAAACTTTACCACCACAACCTCGTCGAAACTGGTGATGAAGGCAAACAGGCCTCCCGATATCACGCCCGGCAAGATCAAGGGCATCTGCACGCTGAAGAAGGTGCGGATTGGACCTGCGCCCATGTTGGCGGCAGCGCGAACCAGTGATTGATCAAAGCCGGACAAAGTGGCCGTGATCGTGATGATCACGAAGGGCGTACCCAGGGCCGCGTGAGCCAACACCACAGCCCAATAGGTTCCCGAGATGCCGATGTAGGAGTAGAAGAAGTACATACCCGCCGCCGAGATGATCAACGGCACGATCATCGGCGAGATAAGGACCGCCGTAATCGCCTTGCGGAACGGCATCTTGGGGCTTGAAAGACCGATCGCTGCAATCGTTCCCAATGTCACCGACAAAACTGTTGCGACCGGTGCAATTCTAAAAGAGTTGCGTAGCGCGCGCTGCCAATCCGAATTTCCGAAGAAATCCTGATAGTGCATCAGCGAATAGGCGCTGGGCTTCAGCAGCAGCATATCCGGGGTGAAGGTGAACAACTGCTGGGCGTTGAAGCTCAGTGGGATGATCACCAAGATCGGGAAGATCAGGAAGAAAAAGATCAAAAAGCACAGAGTTCTAAAGGTGTAGAACCACAAGTGGTTGCCCAGGTTGGCATATGGAGGAAGTCCCGCCATGTTTGTGTCTCCCCTAGCCCAGTTTCACGTTATCGATGCCGACGATGCGGTCATAGAGCCAATAGACCACCAGCACGCCGATCAGTAGCAAAGAGCCAAGGGCGGCTGCCAGGCCCCAGTTCAGCGACGACAGAACATGGTAGGCAATTCGGCTCGAAATAAAGACACCGGTTCGCCCGCCGACCAGCTCTGGCGTGATGTAGTAACCAATCGCCAAGATGAAGACCAAGATCGAACCTGCGCCGATGCCAGAGATCGTCTGAGGGAAGTAGACGCGCAAGAAAGCGACGCGCTCAGTTGCTCCCAGGCTGCGCGCGGCGCGCACAAAAGACGGCGGGATGGTCCGCATGACCGAAAATAACGGCATGATCATAAAAGGTAGCAAGATGTGGGTCATCGCAACGATGGTGCCAAACGAGTTGTTGATCAAATCTAAACGCTCTGCGTCCGGCACGAGTTTCAAGAAGACCAAGGTCTCGTTGATGACCCCTTCCCTTTGCAGCAAAACCTTCCACGCTGACGTTCGCGCCAAGAGCGAGGTCCAGAAGGGCAGCAGCACCAGGATCATGAGCATGTTCGAGCTCTTCATGGGCAGGATCGACAGCAAATAGGCCACCGGATAGGCCAAAGCAAAGCAAAGACCGGTGATCAGCATAGACATCCAGAGTGTTCGCCAGAACAGCAGCAGGTATTGGCGCTGGTTTTCCGGCAGCATTTCAATGCCATCCGCCGTGTTCTTTAGATCAAGCGCGGCGTAGTAGTAGCCCAATGTCGTCGCGCCCGAAAAGCGCTGAATGGTTTGCCAAACTTCGGTATCGCCCCAGGCCTTATCGACCGCCAAAAACTGAGGTTTGATCGGCTCTTCGAAGTTGAACTTCTTAATTTGGCGACCAGTTTTGCGGAACAGTGAGGAGATCCCGGCGGTTTCATAGTTTAACCGCGATCCAAGGCGGGTGTGCAAGCGGCTCTCAGTCGCTGCAAGAAAGTCTTCTGCGAAAACGGCATAGATCGCCTCGTCGGGCGTGTCGGTCAGGCTAGAATCCCAACTGTTGATTGCTCGCGAGGTCTGCGGCAGCGTTTGCGGCATGATCTCGTTATCGACCGAGCGGAAGAGCATGTTAAAAATCGGAGCGACGAAGGTCACCAGGATGAAAATCAAGAGCGGCGCCACGAGCAAGCCCGCGCGAATTTTTTGCGCGCGCTCGGCTTGTGCCAGCTTGGCTTTGAGGGGCGTGCCGTCGGCGGCCAGCATAGGGCCAGTATTTGGCGAAAGGACTTGATCCGACATGGTTCGTCAATCGTGCTGCAAAACTAAATGGGGCCGCATCTGGCGGCGCTAACCTAGGGGCCCAGAGCCGCCTGCCGCATCACGGGTCAGGCACCCAACCGCAGGGAGCGTGGGGCGCGGCTTGGCCGCAGCGAACCTAGGCGACATCCAACGGCTCGCTGTGCCTCCAACAACGACCGTTGCTGTAAGCTACAAACGAAGCCCTGTAGGGGAAGGCTGGGACGCAACCATTGGCGGTCACGTCCCAAACTCGTTGCTCATGCGACGGACCGGGCCAATCGACCGAAGTCGAAGTCAGCCCAGCATCGCATCAGGCTTGCTCTTACTGAGCCAACCAAGCCTGGAATTTCGCATCCAGGTCATCACGGTAGTCAGCCCACCAAGTGTAGTTGAACAGGAAGGTGTTCTTGGCGTTGTTGGGGTCTGTCGGCATGTGCGGAGCCATGTCGATGCCCAGGCTCTCGTGCTTTCCAACCAGCGGCGCTGAAGAGGCACGGGCGGGACCGTAAGAGATGTACTTGGCTTGGTCTGCCAGGCGCTGAGTGTCTGTCGCGAAGTAGACGTAGTCCAAAGCACGCGCCTTGCGCTCCTCAGACAGGCCAGCGGGGATAATCCAGCCGTCCAGGTCGAACACCTGAGCGTCCCACAGCATAGCAACCGGCTGCTTCTGCTCTTCGATCAGAGCAAACAGACGACCGTTGTAGGTAGAGCCCATCACAACTTCACCGTCAGCCAGCAGCTGCGGCGTATCTGCACCAGCGTTCCACCAGATCACCTGGTCCTTGATCGTGTCCAACTTAGCAAAGGCTTGAGCCTGGCCTTCCTCGGTCTGAAGCACGTCATAAACGTCTTCTTTTGCTACGCCGTCACACAGCAGAGCCCATTCCATGTTGTTGATGGGGCGCTTTTCCAGCGAACGCTTGCCAGGGAACTTCTCCAGGTCGAAGACAGCACATACATCGGTCGGCTGCTCAGACACCAGGTCGGTACGGTAGCCGAAGGTGGTTGAGTAAACGATCTGCGGAATAAAGCACTCAGATACCAGCAGCTCACCGAAGTCGGCAGATGCAGGGGTTCCATCAGGTGCGGGCGCCAGCTGCGAATCCGCGTCGATGACTTCGGCCAAGCCTTCGTCACACAAGCGCATCGCGTCAGCAGCCACAACGTCTACCACGTCCCAAGTCACATTGCCGGCTTCGTTCATTGCACGCAGCTTAGCAACCGCCTCGGCAGAGGAGTTGTCGTTAATGATGTTTACGCCGGTCTTGGCTGAGTAGGGCTCGTGATAAGCGTGCAGCTGAGACGCGGAGTAAGCGCCGCCCCATGACACGATGGTCATGTCCTGAGCAAACGCAACGGTTGAGGCTGCTGCCACGGCAACCGTCAAACCTAGAGTCTTGATAAATTTCATCTTTACCTCACTGTTTTGGCCCTAACTTCTTCCCGATCGGGCGGGCCGAGCCCCGATCAGGTGGTATGTCGCGACCTGGATGCGCCTAGGCGTCCAGAGCTCGACAATCTTCATTCGCCCAGCCGATGCGCACTTCGCTGCCCACCGTTAGCATGGCGTGGTTGTTCCGGTTCGGCACCTTGACGATAAACTCATCATTGCCATGAACATTCAGGCGCGCGCGGATGTGGTCGCCCAAATAGATCAATTCTTGCACGGTCGCCGTTGTCGCGTTGCCCTGCACCTCGTCGCCGATCATAACACGCTCGGGACGGATCGACAGCAAGGTCTTCTTCCCCTCGCCTTCGCAATTGACGACCAGGGCCTGGCACGCGCCGCCGCCATCCAGGAGGACGTGAGCCGTCTCCCCCTCGATCCGCTCGACGGTCCCCATCAGCTTGTTGTTCTCGCCAATGAACTGCGCCACAAATGCATTCATGGGCCGCTCGTACAGGTCTTCCGGGCTTGCCAATTGCTGGATGACACCATGATTGAAGACCGCCACGCGGTCGGACATGGTCAGCGCCTCGGTCTGGTCGTGGGTCACATAGACGACAGACACGCCCAGTCGCTCGTGCAGGTGCTTGATCTCGTACTGCATGTGCTCGCGCAGTTGCTTGTCGAGCGCGCCCAGCGGCTCGTCCATCAAGACCAGCTCAGGCTCGAAAACCAGCGCGCGCGCCAAAGCAATACGCTGTTGCTGGCCACCGGACAACTGGGCCGGGCGACGCTTGCCGAATTCGCCCATTTGCACCATGTCCAGCGCGCCGCGCACGCGTTGCTCGCGCTCAGACCGCCCCATACCGCGGACAGACAAAGGGAAAGCCAGGTTCTCTTCAACCGTCATGTGCGGGAACAGCGCGTAGTTCTGAAACACCATACCGATGCCACGCTTGTGCGGTGGGATGTTGTTGATCGGGCGCCCGTTGAGACGAATTTCGCCATGGGTCACGCTCTCAAAGCCCGCAAGCATCATCAGACAGGTCGTCTTGCCAGAACCAGATGGGCCCAACATGGTGACGAACTCGCCCTTAGCGATATTCAGATTGAGGTCTTTTACGACAAGTTGTTCGCCGTCGTAGGATTTTTGTACGTGGTCAAACACCACGTAGTCGGACGTGCCGTCTACAGCCATCGGCCTTCACCTGTTTCCGCTCTTATGGTCTTAGCCGACACGCTCGTAAGCGCTTACTTTTCGACTATTGCTTATTCCTAAGGCCTAACGTCTTTGCTTGTGCGCGTCAAATGCGTTTCACGAACAAATGTTAAACCAGGGCAGAAAAGTGGACATAGACGCGTGGGCAACGGAGGCTGAGGCGCTTTATGTTCCAATTGCGACACGCTCACCGCAATCATCGCGCGAAACGTAGTCCAGTACTGCACAAGCGACATCGCCCAAGCTTTGGCCCTGCGCTGATGCCGCGGCTAGATCAAAGCGCGGAGCGCCTTGGGGCAAACGCCGCGCCCCCGCATGTTGATAGGAGGGATCATAGTGTTGCACCAACAAATCTTCCACAAGGGCTGTGATCTGCCCCTGGCTCAGTCTGTCCAACCAGGCCTCGACCTGAACATTGCCATGGCGATAGCGCAGCCGTGCCAGCAGCGCGGCCAAGCGGTCCGGCGTTTCAGCCAGATGTCGGTACTGTTCGCACAAATAGGCGGCCCGGCGCGCGACACTGTCCTCCAGGTGTAGGCGCGGCGCGCGCTTCATGGCGGCAAACATCTCAGAGGGAACAAAGATCTGGCCAATCTTAGCGCTTTCGCCCTCGACAAACACGGGGCGCGCTTTGTCCAACTGCGCCAAAGCCTGCCACAAGGCGGTCTCGAAGGCCTTTTGACTGGGCTGCGGGCTGCCATCGGGGTTGGCTCCCAACAGTGAGCCGCGATGATTAGCCAATCTTTCAAGATCAATGACTTGTGCATCGCGGCAAGCCAGCTCGGCCAGCAAGTCGGTCTTGCGGGTACCGGTTGGGCCGTCCAAGACCCAAAGATCCAGCCCGGCGGGCTGCTGCTCCAAGCTGGCCACCACATGGCGCCGGAAGGCCTTATAGCCGCCCTCCAACCGCGCTACGGGGAAGCCGATCTGTTGCAAAACCAACGCCATGCTGCCCGAACGCTGGCCCCCGCGCCAGCAATAGATCAGCGGGCTAAAGCTGCGCGGCTTATCGGCGAAATAGTCCTCAAGATGTCGGGCGATATTGCGCGAGGCAATTGCCGCCCCCCGCCGCTTTGCTTCGAAGTTACCGACTTGGCGGTCCAGCGTGCCAACCTCGGCACGCTCTGCGTTGCTCATGATGGGCAGACTGATCGCGCCCGGCAGGTGGTCAATGGCAAACTCCGCAGGCGAGCGCACGTCAATCACAGCGTCAAACTGCTGGTCGAAGGGATAGGTTACAGATCGCATGGCGCTATCATTGCCAAACCAAGCGCGCATGACCAGCGGCTTGTGGGTCCAAGAGTTGTCCAACGGCCACAAAGCCCGCTTGTTCAAGCGCGGTCGCCTGGCCTGGTGCAACCGCCGCCAGCAACCCACCCGAGGTCTGGGGATCACAAGCCACGACCAAACGCGGATCGCAGTCTTCCAGCGCTTCTGCCCCCAGCGCGCGGCGATTGCTGCGCCACAAACTGGCGCGCACGCCCTGTTCAACCAAGCTCAACGCGCCCTCTAGAACCGGCAGGTCTGCCAAGTCCAAGCGAATGGCAAGGGCGCTGGCTTCAGCGATCTCACGTGCGTGGCCCGCAAGACCAAAGCCCGTGACATCGCTCACCGCGTGCAGGGATTCAGCAGGCAAGGTGCGCAAGGCTTCCGCAGCTTGACGGTTGCTCCGCGCCATAAACGCAGCCGCCGAATCCAACCAACGCCCCTTGGTTCTGCCCGCCATCAACCCCGCCAGCAACAGACCCGAGCCCAACGGACGCGAGAGCATCAAAAGATCTCCAACCTGAGCGCCGCCTTTGGTCCAACGCGCCTGGCCAGGCAGAATTCGGCCGGTCACACTCAGGCCCAAGCCCGCCTCGCCGCCTTGGCTGGTATGGCCACCAATCAGCGCCACCTGGTCAGCCTCCAAGACCTGGCGCGCGCCCGCAAGCATCTGAGCCAGGTCTTGGGCGGCCAGCCACTCAGCCTGGCGCTCAACATTGGCCAGCGCCATCGCCGCAAAGGGCTGCCCACCTTCGGCATAGATGTCAGACAGGCTGTGTGCAGCAATGATCTGACCGGACAAGTAGGCATCGCTCAAGGGCAGACTGAGCCAATCAACGCTCTGCACCAGCTCGGTTCCGGGCAGCGCGGCGGCATCTTCAGCAGCGCCACTCAATCCCAGCAGGCCCAGGCCCGAGGCTAAGGCCGAGCTGCCCAGCTTACCACCACAGCCCTTGCAGAGCGGCTGTTCCAGCGCCTCAGTCTGGGTCGCCTCCTGATGGCGGCTCCAATTGGGCAACACCTGGCCAGCTGCCATAGGCGGCAAGTCACTGAAGCGCTGCATAAAGCTGCGATCAATATGATCTTTCCAGCGCCAAACCCAAGCACCTTGCGTGGCAAACGGGCCCTTGCTCGCCAGCGCATAGCGTTCGCCCGTGGCAATCAAACTGAGGAAACGGCGTTGCGGCACATGGCGACGCAGGGGCAGTCCTTTGACGGCACGCAGCAGATTTTCGGCCAACACCGGGCCTTGGCGCACAGCGAAGACGCCAGCCTTCTCGCGTGGGTTCTTGACCTGGCTGGCACAGTCGCCGACCGCAAAAACATCGGGGTGTGACAGGCTGCGGAGCTGGTCGTCTGTTGCCAGAAAGCCGCGCGCGTCCGTCGCCAGCCCAGAGCCTGTAAACCAAGGCGCAGGCACCGCCCCTGTGACCCACAAAAGCGCGTCAAACGGCAGGCGCTCACCGTCCTCCATCACAAGAGTTTGCGGCTCGACCCGCGCGACCCCCTGCCCCAAATGCAGCGCCACACCCTTGGCCGTCAAATGGCGCTGCATCGCACGACGGGTGGCCTTGGCGTTGTATGGCAACACCTCGCGCGCGCGGCCGACTAAGTGATATGCAAGACCATCGGAGCCCGCAGTCTGGCCGAGATAGTGGTGGACCGACAACAACAGCTCGCAACCACCGACCCCAGCACCGACGCAAACCAAGCGCTTGGTTGCCCCCTCGCTATCGCGTTCCAGCAGTTGGCGCAACGCTTGCCAGCGCTCCAACAGCGAAGCAATCGGCTTGACCGGCAAGGCGTGCTCGCGCGCACCCGGCACACTATCGAGGTCGGGTGTTGAGCCCGTGTTGATGCTGACAACATCATACGACAAAGCCGGACGCCCGGCGATCATCACCTGACGCGTATCCGGGTTCAGGCCTGTAACCTCGGCGCGCACAAAGCTCACCCCTGCCCAGGCACAAAGCCGCGCCAGGTCGATATGGATATCGTCGTAGCCATAATGCCCTGCGATGTAGCCCGGCAGCATGCCTGAATAGGGCGTATGCGTATCCTTACAGATCAAGGTTACCTTGATGCCAGGCTCGGGGCGCATGCCCAGGCGGCGCAGCAACTGCACCTGCGCGTGCCCGCCCCCCACCAGAACGATGTGCTTGAGCCAAGGGGTCGGCGCAGCATTCATAGCGGATCGGGATCGGGTCATGCGAAAATCAAACTTCTTATCGGACGGGGCAATCAGCATGAACCGCTGAACGAGGGCCAGGCATAGCGCTGGCGCCCGTCTCAAATCAAGCGCCGTTGCGCTTGGTCATGCCGACGTGAGGAGAGCAGCGCTGCGCCATCCCTAACCCAGAGCGAGCACAGCGGCCTTGAGGTACATTAAGGTCGTGCCCCGGACCTGCGGCCCTGCAAACCAGCCCGGCACGAGTCGCACCCACAGACGAGCGCAACGGCAGCGCGGAGAGGCCTGGGCCTGGCAGCCGCCGGTTTATCCCGAATGCCAGGAAATCAGGCGCGCAGCCACGCCAAACGCAACCTAGGGCAGAATTTCTCGGCCGACGCGGCGATTTTGAGCTTGCTTGACGGCGCTCCTCAGCCCATGTCTGGGCCACAAACGCGGTCCTAGGGCGACCAAAGAGTTGCCCTCAGCCGCCAGGCATGCAACCTCTATGCCCCTGCGCCAGACCGAACAGAACAATAATCGAGACGCACTCTATGAAACACGCTTGCTTCGTAAGCTGTGGAAGCTACCTGCCAGAGCGCATCGTCACCAACGATGACTTGGCGAAAATCGTCGATACCTCAGATGAGTGGATCAAGGCCCGCACCGGTATTCGCCAGCGCCACTTCGCGAGCGAAGGCGAGTTGACCTCTGATTTGGGCACCAAGGCCGCGCAACAGGCCCTGGAGCGCGCTGGCTTGTCGCCCGACGATATTGATCTGATCGTTTGTGCCACCACCACACCCGACCTCACCTTCCCGTCCACCGCCAGCATCATCCAGCGCAAACTGGGCGTACCGGTCTGCCAAGCCTTTGATATCCAGGCGGTCTGCTCAGGCTTCATCTATGGCCTATCAACTATCAACGCCTTCTTGTCCTCAGGCCAAGCCAAGCGCGCGCTGCTAATCGGTGCAGAGACCTTCTCACGCATCCTGAACTTCGAAGACCGCGGCACCTGTGTGCTGTTCGGTGACGGTGCTGGCGCGGTGATCTTTGAATCGTTGGAAGGCGACGCCAGCCTGGACCAGCGCGGCATCATTGACACCAAAGCCTACTGTGATGGCACCTTGACCGATCTGCTCTATGTGGACGGCGGCGTATCGACCTCCAAGACGGCGGGCCATGTGCGCATGGCGGGCCAAGAGGTGTTCAAGCACGCGGTTGAGAAGATGGGCCAGGCGGTGGTCGATATGATGGCCAAGCACAACCTGACCGTCGATGACCTGGATCTGTTTGTCCCGCACCAGGCCAATCAGCGCATCTTGAACCAATTGATGCGCAATTTGAAGCTGCCCCAGGACAAGATGATGTCCTGCATGGCGCTGCACGCCAACACCTCGGCAGCCAGCATTCCCTTGGCGCTCAACCTGGCGGTCGAGAGCGGGCGTGCCAAGCAGGGCGACCTGTTGATGATGGAAGCCCTTGGCGGCGGCCTCACTTGGGGCACCGCCCTGATGCGGCTCTAACCGACCGGAACGGCAGCGGCCTTGATGGGTGGCAAGCGTCAGTTTCAGTCGCCTGCGCTCACCCAACAGGCGCGCTCTTTGGTTATTATGAGCGCAAAGTCACCTGCGCTCTTGGGACCGACGCTCCCGCTTGCGCGC
>CAZHYF010000044.1:0-15552 GCA_964536635.1 uncultured Rhodospirillaceae bacterium
CTAGTGGGTCCAACGCAGCAGGCGCTTGTTGTCGAAATTGTCCGAGTAGGCCTTGGGCTTGATGCGGCGCTGCTGCTCGTCTTCCAGGGCATAGATGTAGCCCTTGGACTGGGCGTAGGCGATGGCCGCCTCCTTGCTATCGAACTGCAAGCGGGTCTGGCTGAGCGTATCAGAGGACGAGACCCAGCCCATCAAGGGCTCGACCTGGCGCGGCGCTTGCGGTTCGAATTCCAAAACCCAAACTCCAGTCTTGCCGCGACCGGACTGCATGGTGTTTTTGGCGGGGCTATAGATGCGAACCTGCATGGAAATCCTCTGGCGAAACCCTAATCTTGGCCACAAGGGGCCGGAGCGCGGACCAAAGATCACGCACCAGCCCTTGTAGCGCCTCACAGCTTGGCTCGCAACCGACGAGCAGGCCCGGCGCTTCGAAAATTCGCCGCAGGCCTGCTTGTGGTGTGACGCCGATTGGCGCTAGTATTTTTGTCCCACGTTCACGGATTGGTGGCGCCCATGCCCGCACGCTATGCGATCTATTTTGCCCCCAACCCTTCCTCGCCTCTCTGGCGCTTGGGCTCGCAGCTTTTGGGCTATGATGCAGAGCGCCAGGCCAGCCTTGAACCGCCACCGCTTCCCGCTGGCCTGCACGACCTATGGCGCAAGGCCTGCGCAGCGCCTGCGGGCTATGGCTTTCACGCGACCCTAAAGCCGCCCATGCGCCTGCGCACAGGAACCGAGCCCAGCCAGCTTTTGGCGGCGGTTGAGCGGTTCTGCGCTGGCGAGCAGCCCTTTGGTCTGCCCAGCTTGGCCCTGTCTGACCTGCGCGGTTTCTTGGCTCTGGTCCCCAGCCACTCAAGCCCAGCACTGGAATATTTTGCTGGGCGCTGTGTGGCCTATTTCGAGCCATTTCGTGCGCCCCTCACGCCGGACGAACGCGCGCGCCGCAAGCCCGAGACCTTGGAGCCGCGCCAACGCCTGGCGCTGGACACCTGGGGTTATCCCTATGTGTTCAAGGACTTCGCTTTCCACATGACCCTCAGTGGTCGCTTGCAGCCTCAGGAGGCTGCGGCGCTGGCACCACTCTATCGCGCTGCCTTGGCGCCTGCCCTGGATGAACCGGTGTTGCTGGATCAGCTCTCCGTGTTTCGCCAGGCTGCCCCTGGGCAGCCCTTTCAGCTCTGGCGGCGCGTTGATCTTGCCGGGTGATCGCGCAAAGCCTGAGCGCTTGGTGCCAAGAGTTCAGGGGATGTCATGTCAAAAACAGGCTGGCAGCACTTGTTGGCCGCGGGCACCCAGTCAAAACCTGCGCTAAGACGCCATCGCAATCGTCAATGCGGTCGAGTCCACAATGTCTTGGGTGCTAGCCCCGCGCGACAGATCGCAAATCGGCTTAGCGAAACCTTGCAAGAAGGGGCCGATAGCCTGCGCGCCTGCCAGCTCCTGGCACAGCTTGTAGGCAATATTGCCCGCGTCCAAGGACGGGAAAATCAGCACGTTTGCATGACCGCCGCCGTGGATGCCCTTTCGGGTTGCAATTAGCGGATTGAGCGCTGCATCGGCCTGGCAAGGCCCGGCGATTTGCAGGCCCTGGCCTTCCAACTGGCCCATGGCCTCGCGCACAACATCAACGCTTGGGCCAGCGCCGGAGTCGAGTGTAGAAAAGGACAAGAGCGCGACCCGCGCATCGCCCAACAGGGCCGCACCACTCGCAGCCGAGGCCTTGGCGATTGCAGCCAACGTCTGGGCATCGGGGTTCAAGTTCACCGCGCAGTCGGCAAAGACGTAGTACTTGCCGTTGGGGAACTTGAGCAAAAAGAAGCTAGAAGCGCGCGAAACGCCTGGTGCCATCCCCACCGTATGGATAGCGGAGCGGATGACGCGCGAAGTTGCCGTCGCCGCGCCCGCGACCATAGCGTCCACCTCGCCCTTGGCCACCATCGCTGCTGCGCGCATCATGGGATCACTGATCAAAAGCCCCATAGCATCTTCCAAGCTCAGCTTGGGCTTTGCCTTCAACACCACATCGACATAGGTCTCGGGCGACTTGGCGCTTGAGAGCCAGACCGGTTCGGCCAGTCCCTCCTTGGCAAGGATCTCGGCCGCCGCCTGAACGCGTGCATCGTCGTGTTCTGGCAGGATGACCCGGGCTTTGCGCGCTTTGGCGGTGGCATAGGCCTGTTCGAGTACCGACATAGTAACCCTCTTTTTCGTCTTGGTGCCGTGGAGCGCCTAGCATGGCTCGTATCGCTCCCTAGTCTAGCACTCGGCTGGTGCCAGCGGCTGCCATTGGCACGACGCTGCCACGGCTTTGTCAAGTTTGTAAATGACAGTTGCCCTCAGTCAGGCTCGGGTCAATGCCCGGACCACACTCAGGAGACTCGAGAATGGAACTGAAATCGCATGCAACGTTGCCTGCCGTGGCTGCGCTCTGCCTGCCCCTCACAGTTGGCAACGCCCAGGCAGATGCGCTTGAAGCCATGACCTTCGACTTGCGACAAATTTGGGCCGTGGAATCTGGGGACTGGAATGCTGACGCTGTGGTTGATGCCGCCCTGATCTTCGGCCCTTCGAACCAGCAAGACGATGCTGGATTGGCCCTATTCCTGAGCGACGCTGAGACCGGACGACTGGAGCTGGATGCATGGCTGCCCAACCTCTTGTGGGGCAACCGCCAGATGTACGGTCAAGAGCCCCGCCTCGTCCTGGATGACTTTGGCCGCCTGGTTGTGGTGACCCAGAACTCTGCCATTGGCCGTGGCCGCTGGGAGCAAAGCTTCACACTGACTTGGCAAAAGGGTTGGCGGGGCGAAGGCTTCAGCTACGACTTTTACGATACGCTGGAGATGTCCGCGCAAGGGCGCTGCGACCTGGATTACCTCAGCCAAACCGGCACGATTGCGCGCGGCGAACAAGCTCAGCCGCAGGCCTTTGAACTCGCAGCCGTACCGCCGCCCCCCATCGACGAATGGCAAGCGGTTGATGCGCTGGGGACTTGCGGCCTGTTGGGCGACTAGCGCAGGCCGCGCAGCACCCGGCGGGCAGCCTCTTCAACCGGCTCCAGGGTTTCTTTGAGGATCGAGACGCGATCAAAACGCCCCGGATCCGCGTTGACTGCTTGGCGCAGGGCCGCACCAAAGGCCATGCGCAGCTCGGTGCCGATGTTGAACTTACAAATGGTGGTCTCGCGCGCTAGTTTCTGGCGCTGCGCCAGCGGCACGCCAGAGCCACCGTGGATCACCAGCGGCACAGTGCTCATTGCCTGGATCGCTGCAATGCGGGCCTCGTCCAGGCCGCCTTCCTTGTCCTGCTGCAAGTGGACATTACCCACCGAAATAGCCATGGCATCCACCCCGGACTCGCGCGCAAAGATCGCGGCCTCCTCGGGGTCCGTGCCGTTGGAGCCCTCGCCGCCCGCATAGCCGACAAAGCCAATCTCGCCCTCGCAGGAGATGCCCGCCGCGTGCGCCATCTCTGCAATGGCTGCGGTCTCGTCGATATTCTGGCGCAGCGGCTTGCGCGAGCCATCGTACATCAGCGAGGTAAAGCCGCTATCCAGCGCGATCTTGCATTCCTCAAAGGTGTAGCCGTGGTCCAGATGTGCCACCACGGGCACCGAGGCTTGCTCGGCCAGGTGCCGGAACATGGTACCCAGGATCGGCAAGGGCGTGTGCACACGGCAGCTCGGCCCGGCCTGCAAGATCACCGGCAGGTTTTCTGCTTCGGCCGCAGCCACATAGGCGCGCATGTCCTCCCAGCCCAGCGTCACCAGGCCCGCGACCGCATAGCCCCCGGCCAACGCCGGTTGCAGGACCTCTGAGAGAGTCGCCAGCGTCATTTGAATTTAGCAATCATGTCTTTGATGCCAGGGATCGTTTCGATCTGATAGGCATGGGTCGGCTGGAAATACTGCACCAAAGAGCGCTGGGTCAGCCCACCCAGAATGGTAAAATAGTACATCTCGTAGCCCGGCAACACGCAGCAAGGGTGGTAGCCTTTGTCGATGCAAATCGTCGAGCCGTCCACGATGTGATAGGCGTCGCCAGGCGCATTGTCTTCGCGCTGGAGCATCTGTAACCCCGAGCCCCAGTTGGGCTTGAAGCGGAAATTATAGGTCTCGTCGTGGCGGGTTTCATCCGGCAAGCGGTTGCTATCGTGTTTGTGGCTGGGGAAGCCCGACCAGCCTCCGCTACCAACGGTAAACAGCTCGCTGACCAGCAGGCGGCCAACCTTGCCGTGCTGCCTTTGCCCCAGGATGTGCTTAATCTTGCGGTGGGTTTTGGTGTCATCGCTGCCGTACTGCACCAGATCGTGCTGGCGAACGTCGAAGGGCTCCAGCACCTTGTCGTACTTGGCGCCCGCGATGAAGGTCTCGGTCTCCTCAGAGACGCAAACCAGCGTCACCTTGGCGCCGACTGGGACATAAACACCCTCGGGCTCGCCGTCCCACACGTCCTCGCCGCGCTTGCCGAGGCGCTCGAAACCAACGCCCTCGACCAGAACATCGACGCTGCCCGTTGCAGGCACGATGCAGGTCTCGTAGCCCGGCACCTGATACTCGAAGGCCTGGCCTTTTTTCAGCTTGACGATGTTGAAGTAGTTCAAGGGAACCGTGGCGTCATCCAGGTCCACAATCGGCTTGTTCTGATTGTCAAACGGAGCGATGTGCATGGCGGAAATCCTTGGTTGAATTGACGGCTCTCTAGGCCGAGCATGTTGAGGTTGACGGGCCAGGATGGCGCTGCAAAAAGGCCTCCAGTTCCGCAGTTGTCGCCATCGCTGGCGCGCAGCCTGGCCTAGAAACGGTAATCGAAGCGCAGGCCGAGCCGCGCAGTACGGCTTGGTGCATGTCCCTGCCCTCGCCGAGTGCGGCCATGAAGCCGGCCATGAAACTGTCACCTGCGCCAGTGGGTTTCAACGCCTCGACGCGGTAGATGCCGGTATGGAGCTCTTGGCCGTCAGCAAAGGTCACCGCGCCCTCTGGGCCCATTTTGTAGACCACGATGCCCGCGCTCGACTGGGCCAGCGCACGCGCCTTGTCCAAGCCCTTGTCGATGGCGCCAGCCATGAAGCCGAATTCCTCGTCGTTGCCAACGATGACGTCGGACAGGCTGCCCGCGCGCGACAAAACCTGTTCGGCGACCTGCGGCGACGGCCAACTGTAGGGCCGGTAATCGACATCAAAGATGATCGGCAGACCCGCCGCGCGCGCCAGCTCAAAGGCGCGGAAGGTGGCGCTGCGCGAGGGTTCGGCAGCAAAGACCGTGCCCGCCGTAATCAGTGCGCCGTACTGGCTGTAGTCCACCGCCTCCACGTCCTCAGCCGTCATTTGAAAGTCAGCAGCCGCGTTGCGGTAGATGACGCTCTGATGGTCCTGGACCCGGGTCTCGTAGACCGCCAGCGAAGTGCGCTCCTCGCCGCGAATCGTCTTCACATGCCGCCGGTCCACGCCGTAGCGATCAAGTTGGTTGAGGCAATACCAGCCGATGGCATCGTCCGAGACACTGGTGACCAGCGCCGCGCGGCAGCCCAGCTTGACCAGGCCAGCCGCGATATTGGCGCTGGAGCCGCCCATGGCCACCATCATCGACGTGGCCTCGGCGGTCGCCGTGCCCGGCGGCTCAGGCGTCAGGTCCATGCCGACCCGTCCGATGACCAAGAAGTTCTTTTTGGCAAGTCCTTCACGCAGCATCACACACCGCGCCGTTGCTTGCTGCGGCTGGATTCCCAATCGACATGGGCTTGGCGCACGCGCTGGCTGTCCGTGATGTGGGGGGTGCCCACCTCCCACCAAGCATGGCCGCCCTCGGTCCAGCCAATGTAGGGATCGACCTTCATGACGATGACATAGGTCTGCGTGCTGGCCTTGGCGCGCTTGAATGCCTCGGCCAACTCGGCCGGGTTGGCGACAGTCTCAGCGACCGCGCCCATAGAGCGCGCGTGCGCCTCAAAGTCCACCGCAAAGGGCTGGGGCACCGTTGGGCAATCTGCGATCAGATTGTTGAAGCTCTCGTTGCCGGTGTTGTTTTGCAGCTTGTTGATGACCGCAAAGCCGCCATTGTCCAGCACCAGAGCGATGATCTTCTTTTGGCTCAAGGCCGCCGAATAGATGTCCGAGTTCAGCATCATGTAGGAGCCATCGCCGCAGAAGGTGATGGTGTCCTGGTCGGGTTCGCGCTGGCTTTGGGCGATGCGCGCGCCCCAGGCGCCTGCGATCTCGTAGCCCATGCAGGAGAAGCCGAACTCCACGTCCACGGTGCCGATATCCAAGGTGCGCCAGTTCGCGGTTACCTCGGCAGGAAGACCCCCTGCCGCCGCGACAACCCGGTCGCGCTTGTCGCACAGCGCGTTCACGACTCCGATCGCCTGGGCGTAGGAGTTGGGGCGATTGTCGCCATAGGCAACGTTGTTGGCCACATAGGCATCCCAGGCCTTGCGCTGCTGCTGGGCCTCGGTCACCCAATCCGCCGGCGCGCGATAGCCGCCCGTCGCCTGGCCTAACGCCGTCAGGCTGACCTTGGCATCGCCCACGATCGGCAGCGACATGTGTTTGCCCGCGTCGTGGCGCGCCGCGTTGATCGCGATAAAGCGCGCCTCCTTGGCAAAGGCGGTCCATGAGCCCGTGGTGAAGTCTTGCAGACGCGTGCCAACCGCCAGGATAACGTCGGCTTTCTCGGCGATTGCATTGGCGCTATCTGAGCCAGTGACGCCGATGGGGCCAATGTTGAGCGGGTGCTCTGCAATCAGATTGGCCCGGCCAGCGATGGTTTCGACGACCGGGATGTGGTGGGCCTCGGCGAAAGCCGCCAGCTCGGCCACCGCGCGGCTGTACTGGACACCGCCGCCCGCGATGATCATTGGGCGTTTAGCCGATTGCAACAACGCCACCGCGTCAGCGACTTCTTGCGCGTCCGGGCTCTGGCGGCGGATGCGATGCAGCTTCTTTTCGAAGAAGACCTCCGGATAGTCGTAGGTCCAGCCCTGCACGTCCTGCGGCAAACCCAAAAAGACCGGCCCGCAATCGCCCGGATCCAGCATGGTCGCCAGCGCTGCTGGCAGCGACTGGACGACCTGCGCCGGATGGCAGATGCGATCCCAATAGCGCGTCACGGGCTTAAAGGCATCGTTGACGCCGAAGGTCGGGTCGTTGAAGTTTTCCATCTGCTGCAAGACCGGGTCCGGCAGGCGGGTCAGAAAGGTATCGCCGCAGAGCATGAGCATGGGCAGGCGGTTGGCGTGCGCCAGGCCAGAGGCGGTCAGCAGGTTCGCAGTGCCCGGCCCTGCGGAAGCGGTGCAGAACATGAAGCGCTGGCGCAACCACTGCTTGGCGTAGCCCGCTGCGGCAAAGCCCATGCTTTGCTCGTTTTGACCGCGGTAGAGCGGAAGCGCGTCGCGATAGGCATGCAAAGCTTCGCCCAAGCAGGTTACGTTGCCGTGGCCGAAAATGCCAAAGCCACCACCGCAAAGCCGCAGCTCTTCGCCATCAATCTCGATGAACTGATTTGCCAGCCAGCGTACAATGGCCTGGGCAGTGGTGAGCTGAACCGTTTTATCGCTCATCGGCGTATGTCCCTTGCAGTCGCTTGATTTCGGGGCGCGCGCGTGAATATGACTTGCGCGAAAGCGTTTCAATAGATACTGCTTTTGAAACCGGTTGCAAACAATATTTTGAGGGGCGTTGCGATGACCGAGATTGGCGTCGGGATCCTGGGTGGCGGCTATATGGGCAAGGCCCACGCCGTTGCTATGTCGGCGGTTGGTGCTGTCTTCAATACCAAGCTGCGCCCGCGCCTGGAAATGGTCTGCGCCACCAGCATCGCCAGCGCAGAGCACTATCGCCAAGCTTATGGCTTCGCGCGTGCAACGGCCGACTGGCGCGCGCTTGTGGACGATCCCAAGGTCCAAGCCCTGGTCATTGCGACACCCCAGGAGACCCACCGCGCGATCGCCGAAGCCGCATTTGCGCTGGGAAAACCCGTTTTTTGCGAGAAACCATTGGGGGCATCGCTGGAGGATAGCCGTGCCATGGTGGCGGCTGCGGAAACCTCTGACTGCCCGAACATGGTTGGCTTCAACTACATCCGCACGCCAGCCAGCCAATTTGCACGCAAGTTGATCGCCGACGGAGAGCTTGGCACAGTGACTTGGTTTCGCGGCGAACACACCGAAGACTTTTACGCCGATCCCCTGGCGCCGGCGAGCTGGCGCACTCAAGGAGCCGCCAATGGAACCATGGGCGACCTGTCTCCACACATGATCAATGCGGCCTTGGCTCTGCTGGGCCCGATTGATCGTTTGGTGGCTGAAATTGAAACCGTTCACACCGAGCGTCCTGGCGGCAGGGTCACCAACGATGACCAGGGCCAAATGATGCTGCGCTTTGCCAACGGCGCCCTGGGGCAGATGCACTTCAGCCGCGTCGCGCTGGGCCGCAAGATGGGTTATGCCTATGAGGTGACTGGCACCAAGGGCGCCATTCGCTTTGATCAAGAAGACCAAAATGCCTTGTGGCTCTACCGCGCTGACGGCAAGGAGTCGGAGCAGGGTTTCCGCAAGATCTTGACCGGCCCCGCCCACCCTGACTACCTGCCCTTCTGCCAAGGCCCTGGACACGGGACTGGCTATCAGGACCAAATCATCATCGAAGCGCGCGACTTCCTGCACGCTATCGAGACCGGCGCACCGGTTTGGCCGACCTTCCGCGATGGGATGGAGGTCAACCAGGTGGTCGCCGCAGCCATGGCCTCAAGCCGCGACAAGGCTTGGGTCACCGTCACCGATTTTTGAGCATTGAGAAAGCACCAAAAATGACAATTCGCATTGGCAACGCGCCCTGTAGCTGGGGCGTAGAGTTCGCAAACGATCCGCGCAACCCGGCTTGGACCAGGGTTCTGAAAGAGTGCGCCCAAGCAGGCTACAAAGGCATCGAGCTGGGGCCCGTAGGCTTCATGCCCGAGGAGCCAGAAATCCTTGGCGCAGCTCTTGCCGAGAACGACTTAGAGCTGATCGGCGGCGTCGTGTTCCGCCCCTTCCACGACCCCAAGGCCTGGGATGACGTCATGGATGGCGCGGTCCGTACCTGCAAAGCGTTGAAGGCCCACGGCGCGCAGCACTTGGTGCTGATCGACTCTATCTCAGAACGTCGCGCGCCCACCGCTGGCCGCGCCAGCGAAGCTGAAATCATGGACGCGGGCGAATGGAGCGCCTTTCGCGATCGCATCGCCACCATCGCCAAAATGGGCGCAGAGGAGTACGGCCTGACGGTCGGTATCCACGCGCACGCCGCAGGCTTCATAGACTTTGAACCCGAGCTGGAAAAACTGCTGGAGGAGGTGGATGAAAACATCTTGAAGATCTGCTTCGATACCGGCCACCACTCCTATGCTGGCTTCGATCCCGTTGCCTTCATGAAGCGTCACATGAGCCGTATTTCTTATATGCACTTCAAGGACATTGATCCTCAGGTTAAGGCCGAGGTGATCGCCAATCGCACCGGCTTCTATGACGCTTGCGGTCAGGGCATCTTCTGCAACTTGGGACAGGGCGACGTGGACTTTGCCGCCGTGCGCCAGGTGCTGGTTGACGCGGGCTTTGAGGGCTGGTGCACGGTCGAGCAAGACTGCGACCCCCTGTTGGATCCGGACCCGGTTGGCGACGCAAGTAAGAACCGAGAATACCTTGAAACTATTGGCTTTATCTAAGGAGCAGAACCCATGGCAAAGTTGAAATGGGGCATGATCGGTGGCGGTGAAGGCAGCCAAATTGGCCCGGCTCACCGCTTGGGCGCACTGGCCGACGGCTTGTTCGAACTCTGTGCTGGGGCGCTGGACCACCGCCCCGAGGCAGGCCGCGACTACGCCCGACGCTTGGGTATAACAGCTGACCGCGCCTATGGCGACTGGAAGGAGATGCTGGCGGGGGAAATGAACCGCCCAGATCGCGTCGATTTGGTCACGGTTGCAACGCCGAACGCCACGCACTTCGCGATTACGAAGGCCTTCTTGGAAGCGGGCTTTAACGTCTTGTGCGAAAAGCCCATGACTATGACCGTCGAAGAGGGCGAAGAAATCGTCCGGGTCGCAGCGGCCACGGGCAAGATTTGCGTCGTCAACTACTGCTACTCAGCCTACCCCATGGTGCGCCAGGCCCGCGCGATGGTGCGCGCTGGGGAAATCGGCAAGGTGCGCTTGGTGGTGACCAACTTCAGCCATGGCCACCATGGCGACGCTACTGACGCTGACAACCCGCGCGTGCGCTGGCGCTATGATCCGAAAATGGCGGGTGTTTCGGGCCAGTTTGCCGACTGCGGTATCCACGCACTGCACATGGCCAGCTTCATTTGCGATGACGAGGTGACCCGCTTGTCCGCTGACTTCGCTTCGACCATTGCCAGCCGTGAGCTGGAAGACGATGCCATGGTCAATTTCCGCATGAGCGGCGGAACGGTCGGACGGCTTTGGACCTCATCCGTGGCCATTGGCCGCCAGCACGGCTTTGATGTGCAGATTTTTGGCGAGACAGGTGGCCTGCGCTGGGCCTCTGAACAGCCCAACCAGCTCATCTACTCCCCGGTTGGCGGGCGCACCCAGATCATCGAAAAGGGTGAAGGCGGCCTGCATGCTGACGCTCAGCGCCTGTCGCGTGTGGCCATTGCCCACCCCGAAGGCTTCCCCTTGGCGGTGGCCAATATCTATTGCGATCTGGCCGATGCAATTCGGGGCGAAGCGCGCGACGGCCTGCCGGGTCCAGATGCGGGCCTGCGCTCGATGGCGGCAGTGCATACAGCCGTGGCCTCGGCCAAAGAGGGCGGCCGCTGGATGGACGCTCGCCCGCCCATGTTCCGGGATTAGGGTCAGGTGGAGCGTCTAGCACTCAGCTCGCTGCAAGTTTGCTTGGACGCTCCGCTCAGCGCTTTTTGGCCGACGCCGTGATGGGGCGCAGCGTGCCGCGCTCAATGATCGAGCAAGGAAAGATTCGCGCTTCAGGGTAGCGGTCGTGCTCGCCCAGCATGGTGATCATCAGCTCGATCGATGAGTTAACGATGTGGCGGATTGGTTGGTGGATGGTGGTGAGGTTGATATTCTCCCAGCCTGCCATCTCCATATCGTTGAGGCCAATTAGGCCGATATCTTCGGGCACCGACAGACCGCTGTCGCCGATGGCCGACAGAACGCCGATCGACAAGACATCATCGCCGCAAAAATAGGCCTCGGCCGTTTCGGCTTTTAACAAGCGTAGCATTTCTTTGCGTCCGGCTTGGAAGGAATAGGCCTCGGCGAACGAGCAGCTCGTCTCGATGTTGGGGTGCTCAGACAGCTCGGCCAAGAAGCCCTTGACCCGGTCTTGCGTCGAGGTCGCACTTTCAGGCCCGCCCAAGAAGGCCACCTTGGTATAGCCGCGCTGCACCAAGGTGCGCGCCGCCATGCGCCCGCATTCAACGTTATCAATGCCGACCACATGCACCTCAGGCGTTGAGGAGTAGCGCCCGAAAGAATGCACAACCGGCACCCCAGCATCCCGAAACGCCTTGGAAAAGCGCGGCGGCAGCGTCGAGGAGGCCACAACCACACCATCGACCGAGTACTGACGCAGCATGCGCACCGAGTTCTCCGGGTCAACCTCGTCGGTCAGGTTGACCAGCAGCGGGCGCAAGCCGCGATCTTGCAGCCCACGCGTAAAGAGATCAAAGACCTCCAAAAAAATCGGGTTGTGGAAGTTGTTGGACACCAGGCCAATCAGCTTGGTCCGCCCCGTGGTCAGCGAGCTGGCCAGCGCATTGGGATGGTACGACAGCTCGCGGGCAGCCTTTTCGACTTTGCGGCGGGTGGCGTCTGATACGGAAGCCCCCGGCGTGAAGGCGCGCGACACTGCGGAGCGCGACACCCCAGCGCGTTCGGCAACATCTTTGAGCGTAACAGCCATAACATTCGGATCCTTGCGACGGTCGCTCCGTCGATACAGCATTATTTGATACAATAACAAACACAATGTGGCCGGTTGCAGCCCCGGGCCTTATGGGGCATGCAGGTCACAGCAAAAGGCCGCCGTTCGTAACACGGTCGCCCTCACCTCAAGGCCGCGCGCTTGGTGCCCTGTCGGCAGGCGATTCGCCCGTTTTTATCGGGCTATCCAGGCCAAATCTATACACCAGCCCCAAACTCTGCCGTCCTCAAACTTACTTTCTCCCCTGTCCTATCACGAAATGCAACCGGTTGCACGAAAATGCTTGACCGACTTAGCGATGCGCTGCATTGATCATGCTAATCACGATGTTCTGGCCAATAATTGGCCGCCAAGGAGCGTATTTATTACGTTCTTTGACCAACGAATGATCGTGATCCTTGTGCACCGGTTGCATCAAGTTCCGCAATCGCGGGCCACAAGGGACTCTCGGCTGGGCCGCCGCCCTGTTCGAAACCTAGGAGGAAAGCATGAAAAAAACACTTCTTACCGTTGTTGGCCTGACGGCCCTCATGTCTAGCGCCGCAGTGGCTCAGACAATCGGCGCGTCGATTGCACGCTTCGATGACAACTTCCTGACCGTTATGCGCAACGGTATGGTTGAGCATGCTGCAAGCATTGGCGTGAACCTGCAAGTTGAGGACGCAACCGACGACGTTGCGAAGCAGCTCGACCAGATCAACAACTTCATCGCCTCAGGCGTTGATGCCATCATCGTCAACGCGGTCGACACCTCAGCGACCGAGGCCATGACCGCCGCCGCCGCTGCTGCCAACGTTCCGCTGGTCTACGTCAACCGCGAGCCGATCAACGTCAACGATCTGCCCGACAACCAGGCATTCGTTGCTTCGAACGAGATCGAGTCTGGCACTCTTGAGACTTTCCAGATTTGTCGTAACCTGCGTGCAGCCGGCAAAGCTGGCGGCGCTCGCGGCTATGTCATGATGGGCCAGCTCTCCAACCAGGCCGCCGTTCAGCGCACCAAAGACGCGCACGACGTTATGGGCATGGACATGTGTAACTTCATGACCCTGATCGATGAGCAGACCGCCGAGTGGTCTCGCGACAAGGCACAAGATCTGATGACCAACTGGTTGTCTGCTGGCGAAGCCTTCGACTTCGTAATCGCCAACAACGACGAAATGGCCATTGGCGCCATTCAGGCCATGAAGGCCGCTGGGATCGACATGGCAGCCGTGCAGGTTGGCGGTGTTGACGCAACGCAAGACGCTCTTCTGGCGATGCAGGCCGGCGATCTGGACGTGACTGTCTTCCAGGACGCCTTCGGTCAGGGCTCGGGCTCGGTGAACGCGGCCGTCGCTCTGTCGCAGGGCAAGGATGTAGACCAGAAGGTTTATATTCCCTTCAAGCTGGTCGTTCCTGAGAACATCGACGACTTCCTGGGCAAGAACTAAGCCCTTCTGCTAGAAAGCGCGGGACGGGGTATTTGCCTCGTCCCGTTTTTTTTCCTTAAATACTTGCACACAGTTTACTCGATAGATCTGGAGGGGTGGCAGCATGGCTGGAAACGCGCACGGCACCGGCGGACTGACGTTTGATAAATCCAAACGAGCATGGCCAAACGAACTCAACATCTTACTTGCGCTGATCCTGATTGTTGCAATCTTCGAGGGCTTGGGCCAACTCCTGCCCTACATGCGGCAACAGAGCTTCTTGTTCGACACCAACGGACGCTTCGATTCCATCTTCAACGAGGCGCGCTTGCGGATCATTATCCTGCAAGTCTCCATCATTGGCATCATCGCCCTGGGCGTGACCCAAGTCATTATCACCGCGGGCATCGACCTTTCATCAGGTTCGGTCGTGGGCGCAACCGCCATGATCGCCATGAGCTTTGCCCAGACCGGGCTCGTCAACGGTCACCCCAACCCCAAAGCCATCTTCGGCACCTGGGCCATGGATCTGCCGGTCATCCTGCCGGTGCTGGTCGGCCTCGCTTGCGGCCTCATAGCGGGCTTCATTAACGGGGCCCTGATCGCCTACACCCGCATCCCACCCTTTATTGCCACTTTGGGCATGATGGTGTCAGCGCGCGGTGTGGCCAAGTGGTGGTCGCGCGGCAATCCGATCTCCTTCCCGACCGACAGCTATGCCTGGATCGGATCGGGCATGATGCCGGTCGTTTGGTTCGTCTTGCTGGCCATCTTGTTCCACTTCATCATGCGCTATACGGTTTATGGCAAGCACACCTACGCCATTGGTTCGAACCAAGATGCCGCGCGCATGTCGGGCATTAACGTCGATCGCCACCGCATTTTGGTCTATTCGATTGCCGGGGTTCTGGCGTCATTTGCTGCCATCATCCTCTCCTCAAAGAACCTGACCGCCCAAAGCGGCATGGGCATCATGTACGAGCTGGATGCAATCGCCATGGCAGTCATCGGCGGCGTGTCGCTGACTGGCGGGCGCGGCTCGATCATCGGCACGGTCTTGGGCGCCCTGATCTTTGGCGTAATCATCTCTGGCTTCACTTACTTGAGGCTGGACGCCTTCTATCAAGAGATGGTCAAGGGCGGCATCATCGTTGCTGCGGTCGTGCTGGATCAGTGGCGCCAACGTCGCTCGGGATCGCGAGCCTAGAGGAGAGAAACCATGAGCGATGACATCATTCTGGAAACCCGCGACCTGACCAAGCACTACGGCGGTGTTCATGCCCTTGAGGGCGCCAACTTCACCCTGCGCAAGGGCGAACATGTGGCCATCATGGGTGATAACGGCGCGGGCAAGTCCACCTTCGTGCGCCAGATCACCGGTGTTGAGCAGCGCACCCGCGGTGAGATTTTGTTCGAGGGCAAACCGGTTCACTTTGCCGGCCCCTTGGACGCCCGCGAGGCGGGCATCGAGACGGTCTTCCAAACCCTGGCCTTGGCGGACGATCTGGATGTGCCCGACAACATTTTCTTGGGTCGTGAGATGACGCGTTGGGATTGGCTGGGGCCCTTCCGCCTGCTGGACTACAAGGGCATGCGCAATGCCACCTTGGCGGGACTGCAGAAGACCGCAGTCAAGATCCCCAACATTAACAATGCCATCCGCAACATGTCCGGCGGCCAGCGCCAATGCGTAGCGATCGCGCGCACAGCCTCTTTCCACTCGCGCCTGACCATCATGGACGAGCCCACCGCCGCGCTGGGTGTCCAAGAAACCGCGCAGGTGGAGAACATTGTTCGCACACTCAAAGAGGCCGGTGAGCCGCTGATCCTGATCAGTCACAACATGCGTCAAGTCTTCGATCTGGTGGATCGCATCGTGGTCTTCCGCCGCGGTCGCATCTGCGCAAACCTGAAGAAGGAAGAGACCGATGGTCAGGACGTGGTGGCCTACATCACCGGCGCCAAGACCCAGCCCGAATACGAGGACACCGCTCGCTAACTGCTCCCTCCCTGGCCTTGAGCCATCGAAACCGGCGTTCGCCTTTACGCCGCCTTTTGGGGTCTAAGACGCCTGCCATGACCTGGGTCTCGGTGGTGCTCTTAGGCCCTTTTTTTATGTCATACCATACGAAGCGGTTGCGCCATTCTAAGCGGTCAAACGAGCGCGATACTTCAAATTACCTGAAGCAAGTATAAAGTA
>CAZHYF010000045.1:0-12919 GCA_964536635.1 uncultured Rhodospirillaceae bacterium
CCCACGTCACCCGACCCGCCATTAACAAAATACTGGCTGGGCGTGGACTTCAGCGTCACCGAGCCATTGGTCTCAATCGTGGTCATTGTTGTGGTGACGCCAATCGAGTTGTCACCATCGATGTCGGCGCCAAAGAAGCTCTCGACCGATTGGACATTGGCCACCACGGCGCTGCTGACAAAAACCCCAGAGCTGTTCAGCGTCCAGATGACGTAAGAACCGTCAACGTTCTTCCACAAGATCTTGTAGCCGCTGCCACCGTCGCCTTCGGCTTGCAAGACTTGCCAACCGCTGTAGCTGCTGGGACCAATCGCGCCTCCGTTGTAGCTGACGCCCACGTCGCCCGACCCGCCACTGACAAAGTACTGGCTGGAGGTTGACTTCAGCGTCACCGAGCCATTAGTCTCAATCGTGGTCTTGACAATACCAATGGCATTGTCGCCGTCAAAATCAGCGCCATAGAAGGCTTCAACATCGCGAACATTGCTCACTGAAATACCTGACAGGCGCACGCCCGAGGCATCCAACAGCCACTCCAGGAACGTTCCGTCGCTGTGTTTCCACAAAACCTTGAACCCGCCGCCGCTCAACTCTTCTGCCGCCAGGGCGCTCCAGCCCGCATAGCTGCTGGGGCCGACGAAATTTCCGCCTTCGGTGATGGCGATGTCAGCGCCATTGAAGGCAAGAAGATACTGGCTGCCCACCTGCTTCAAAACAACATCGCCGACCTGATCAATCAGGACCGGGGTCAGGTAGGAGATCACCTCGGACCGGGTCAGGCTGGTGCCTCCCATGACGAAGGTCTCGACATCCTTATAGACCGAGGTCATGCCTTGGTAGGTGAAGGTCAGGAAATCACCCACCAAGGATAGGGCATAGGTCGCAATGCCGTAGCCAAACTTGACCGTGTCTGTACCGCTGCCGCCGTAGACCTTATCGTTGCCGCCGGTGCCGGAATTGAAATGCCCCACCTCGAAAACATCGTTGCCGTTGTTGCCGTACATCTCGTTGTTGCCCGACCCGGACCGGAACAGATCCGCCCCCGCTCCGCCCAGAGCTTTTTCAATCTGCGTCGTGGTGTAGATAAAGACGTTCTCGACAAAGCCGCCGATGCTGGAAAAAGTGCCGCCCCGCAAATCAAACGTCTGGGCCGCGCTGCTGCCGGTGCCGTCTAGCGTGTCGGTGCCACCGTCATCGACAATGCTGAAGGAAATGCGCCCGGCAGTGCCATAGGTGCCCGCCGTGGACATGCTGTAGCCACTGCCAGCGTTAGAATTGTAGCCATAAACGGTGTCACCGGTGCGCGTGGTGCCACTCAGGCCATAAAGCGCCTTGACGGCTTCGATATCCGCCCACTGCAAGGTGGTGACATAGGCAAGGCTGGCGTTGGTCGTCGTGTTTTCGCTTTGCGAAAAGTAGGACATGACGCTGGTTTGCCAGGAATCAAAACTAAAGGTGGCATCGGTCGGGTAAGACGCAGAACCATTGTAGTTGCCCGCGTGGCCAAGGCCGAGCGCGTGGCCGATTTCATGGATGTAGGTCTGGTAGCCGTAGGAGCCGATGGTGTCCCCCATCGACGAGTTAATCCAGTTGGTGCCAATCACAACATATGATTTGTCGATGGCATAAACATTGTCGCCCAAATTGGTGTTGCTGGTCACCGAATAGGCATAGGCAGTGTAGGTTGACTCGTTGCGATCATCGAAGTCGATATCCACGTTGGTCGTGGTCTCAACGACATTGAAACCCAACAGGGCAGCGTACTCGGCCAAGGCGGCGCGCGCCAAGGTTTGGCCCGCCGCGGTCAGCTTGGTGATATCAACGCGTAGTTCTGATCCTGCTTGCTTGTTGAAGGCGTGGGCAACATCCTGGCGGTCTTGCCAAAACCCATGGGTCAAATAGCGCGCAAGGCTGGCAATCTGTGTGGTCGAAGGGGCTGCCAGGCTGGTCGCTGAGGTCGCGTCAGCTTGATTTGCATTCAGGTAG
Source organism: uncultured Rhodospirillaceae bacterium (assembly GCA_964536635.1). Lineage (GTDB taxonomy): Bacteria > Pseudomonadota > Alphaproteobacteria > UBA7985 > JAUIBT01 > JAUIBT01. The sequence continues at coordinate 1,987 of CAZHYF010000045.1, forward strand.
GCTGCCAGAAGCCCTGAGTCCTCGCGGCCAATATTACCGCCTTGAGCAGCGGCCTGACTTTGCAATTGGCAAGTGATGCACATAGCGTCACACTTTCTTCTAATTCGGTGCCAAGATGGCGGGCAGCCAGCCTGCAGCAGCGGTCGCGTCTAAGGATTTTGCGGCGGTCCTAGCCTCGCCAGATCACCCTTCGCCCCATTTCTCTCATTATGAGATAAATGGGGCACCTAACCCCAGGCGCGATAATCAGCTTTATACGCTCTCATTCTAGTGTGTAAATGTGTATTCCGCCAGCTTTCCACAAGTAAATGGTACTATATCTTTGGTTTAGCCGCATCAATACCTTTTGCGAGCTGCGGCGCGCAGGTATAGCGCCCTCGCTTATCTTACCCCCCACGAGAGCCAGCGGCACGGTTCTTTTCCGGCCTAGAGCTACCCGCGCGGCGGCAAACCGACGCCAAACGGGTAAACCTTGCGCCGCAGGGTATGGCAGGCGAGCAGGGCCGCACAAAGCAAGTCCGCAACGCCCGCCCCAAACGCTAGGCCCGCAGCGGCCCGGACGGTAGCCCGACCCCTGGACCGGGTGGCCGTCCAGCCTGAGGGCATCGCAGAGTAACTTGCGCCCTTTGTATCCAAGAGCGTGGCGTTTGCCTTAGCGAAGCATCTGGGGGCGATAGCGCACGCGGCTGCGCGCACTGGGGTCCATGTGGCGGTTGAGGTAGGCATTGACGGTGCCGAACAAGAGGATCAGCATCAGCGTCACGAAGATGAACCAGCCCGCTGCTATCGGATAGGCCACAAAGGGGTTGAAGGTCTTTTCAGCAAAATAGTTGGCGTAATACAGGGCATCGCCACTCTGGCGCCAGGTCGGGAAGCTGGAGAAAAAGACCAGGGTCGTTGCGTGGAACAAAAAGATGGCTTCGTTGGTGTAGGCGGGCCAAGCCAAGCGCAGCAAGGTCGGCCAGATGATCCGGCGAAAGCGCGCTACGGGCGATAGGCCATAGGCCTTGGCAGCCTCGACATCGCCGTGGGGAACCGCCAGCAAGGCGCCATAGAAAATCTCTGCTGAATAGGCCGACGTGTTGAGCACCAGAACGATCAAAGCGCCCAGCCAGGCCTTGGTGAACCAGCGCGTTGACCAAGCCATTTCAAACAGCCCCAAATTCAAGCTGCCTTCCAGCTTGGGCAAAGCCACCAACAGTGCGTAGACGAAGAAGAACTGGATGAACAAGGGCGAGCCGCGCACCACGAAGACGAAACCTGCCGCCGGCAGGCGCAGCCAGGGCTGCTCGCTGGCCTTCATCAGCCCCAAGGCGGTGGCGATGAAAAAGCCGATCGCCAAGGCTAGGACCGCAAAATAAAGGTTCCAGATCAAGCCCGAACCGATCAAAATCACCTGCTCGCACAAGGTGATGTCGTCGCCCTTTGGCAGAGCGCGCAGCCCCATGCCCAGCGACCGCAGCCCGTAGGCGCCAAGTGCCTCCATGCAAGTCATACGCCCTGGCCTCCCTTGCCGCCCGCGAGCGTTGCTTGCCCGCGCGAGACCTTAGCCGTCAGGCGCCCCAGGCCAATCTGGCTGATCCAGGTAAAGGCCAGATAGAAGACCAGCAGGCCCGTGAAGTAGTAAATGCGCCAGTCGCCGTGCGGATAGTCCGAAAAGCGCGCGGCCTTGTTGCCACCCAGCTCCTTGGCCCAATACACGATGTCTTCGACCCCCATCAAGAACAGCAGCGGCGTTGCCTTGATCAGGATCATCCAGACGTTCGACAAGCCCGGCAGGGCATAGATCCAGGTCTGCGGCAAGTGAATGCGCAACATGACTTGGCGCGGCGACAGGCCATAGGCGCGCGCCGTCTCAAGCTGTGCGCGCGGCACCGCGTTCATGGCGCCATGAATAACGTTGGCACAAAAGGCGCCGAAGACGATGGCAAAGGCGACCACCGCTAGGATGAAACCATAGGTATCGTGCACCCATTCTGGCGATGGTCCCAAGGGCAGCTTGGCCGCCGAGCAGACGACAAAATCATGGCCGATCCAAACCGGCCCCGTCTCCTGCGGACACAAGACGCGGTGTCGGATATATTCCAGCATCTGGTCGATCGCCAAAGGCACGAACAAGAAGAAGATCAGGTCGGGGATGCCCCGTACCATCGAGGTATAGCCCCAGCCCAGGCCGCGCACGACGGCAAAGGGTGAGCGCCGCGCCAATGCGCCGCCAAGGCCCAGGCCCACGGCCAAAGGCGCAGTGACCGCCAACAACAGCAGCACGGTCAGGATCGACCAGTAGAGCGACTGGTGCTTGACGGTCGTCAGATAACAGGACAGCCAGGCCAGGTTGCCCAGTTGATCGGGATCGCTGCAATAGCTAAACACGCGGGCTCATCCAAGATGTGCAGCCTTGAAAAGGCGCTGGGTAAGACTGCAAGGCCCGAAGACCTTGCACCCTAAGACAAGCAAGCTCGGCCTCCTGCGAGCAGCGGCCGAGCGCACTTTATAAAGGCTTAGTAGCCTGCGTGGCCAGGGAACCACTTTTCGATCAAGGTGTTCAGCGAGCCGTCAGCCTTCATGGTGTCGATAGCAGCATTCAGCTTGGCTTTCAGCTCGGTGTCGCTCTCGCGCACGCCGATGCCGATGCCGCCGCCGATCATCACGTCCTCACCAACGAAGGCCAGCGCGCCGCCAGACTCGGCGACCATGGGCTCCAAGTAGGCCTTGTCGGCCAGCACAGAATCGGCTTCGCCGCCCTTGACCGCAGCAACGGTCTCATCGGGGGTGGCAAACTCGACCAGCGTCATGCCGTCAGCGCTCGCGATGTAGCCAGCCTGGATGGTGTTGGTCTGAGCCGCAACGGTCTCACCCGGGCCATCTGCACCGGCCATCGCCATGTAGGCAGAGGGATCCGGCGGCATGTATTCTTGAGTGAAATCAATAACTTCATCGCGCTCGGCGGTGATCGACATACCGGCGATAATGGTGTCGTAGTTGCCAGAGACCAGGTTCGGAATGATCGAATCCCAATCGTTGGTCACCCACGTACAGTCCAGCTCGGCCAGTTCGCACAAGCGGTCGCCCACTTCGCGCTCGAAACCATCGACTTCACCGGCGTCGTTGATGAAGTTGTACGGAGGGTAAGCGCCCTCGGTGCCCATGCGGACCGAATGGCCACCGGCAAAGGCTGCACTGGTCGCCAGGACGGATACCAGGGCTGCAGTCACAAACGTCTTCATGTCATGCTTCCTTGTTTGTTTGTTGTCTTGTCGTTTTTATACAGCTACGGAGGTCGACAAGAGGAACTGTCGTAGCCGATCTGATTTCGGGTTGCCAAAGACCTCAGCGGGGGCGCCTTGCTCTTCGATCAAGCCTTGGTGCAAGAACACCACTTGGTCTGCCACATCGCGCGCCAAGCTCATATCGTGGGTCACGATGATCATGGTGCGGCCTTCGGCGGCCAAGTCTTTGATAACTTTGATAACTTCTTGTTCAAGCTCGGGATCCAGCGCTGAGGTCGGCTCGTCGAACAGCATGGCGTCGGGCTCCATGGCCAGAGCGCGCGCGATGGCAGCGCGCTGCTGTTGACCGCCCGACAATTGAGCCGGATAGGCTTCGCATTTGTCGCCGATACCGACCTTTTCAAGCAAGGCGCGCCCCTTGGCTTCAGCGGTTGCCTTATCTTGCCCCAACACCGTGATCGGCGCTTCGGTGACGTTTTGCAGCACGCTGAGGTGGGACCAGAGGTTAAACTGCTGAAAAACCATCGACAAATGGGTGCGCACGCCCCGCACCTGCTCCTCAGAGGCTGGCACGCGTCCCCCGCGCTTAGCCTTCCACTGGATCGCCTGACCTTTAAAGATCACATCGCCTTCTTGGGCTGTTTCCAGCAAGTTGGCGCAGCGCAGCAAGGTTGACTTGCCCGAACCGGACGAGCCGATCAGCGCGATGACCTCGCCAGCATGTGCAGCGATAGACACGCCTTTCAAGACCTCAAGGTCACCGAAATACTTATGAATATTGCGCAATTCCAGCACCGGCTGATCGCCGTTTTTGGTCGCGCTTGCTGGTTCTGCCTGCTGGTCTGAGCCTCGTTCTGCCATGGCCCCTTAACTTTTGTTTGTCTTTTGATTTATTTTTTTAAGAAAGATTTCCTCTTCCCGCTAGTAATAATCTGTCTTTCAGGAAAGTCGAGCATAATCGTCACAGCAAGATGAGGGCAAAAAAACAGCGCCTCCCCGCCTGGGGAGACGCTGTTTTTAGAGCTTATTATCAATACCTTAGCCTTGAAGCGCGCCGAAGTCAGCAACCTGATCCATGGCTTGCAGCAAGCAGGTCAGCAAAGCCAAGCGGTTGGCGCGCAGCGCGGGCTCGTCGGCGTTGACCACCACTTTGTCAAAAAAGGCGTCCAGCGGATCACGCAAGCCCGCAAGCTGCTCCATGGCCGCCTCGAAGGCCTCGTCCTGCAGGGCGGCTGCCAGCGGCGCTTGCATGGCCTGCAAGGCGTTATACAGCCCCTGCTCCTCGGCCAAATCGAGGCGCTGCGGGTCCAAGGCCGCCGGTTCAACGGCACTGCCATCCTTCTTCTCCTCGGCGCGCAGGATGTTGGCCGCACGCTTATAAGCCGCCAGCAGGTCGGCGCCCAAATCGGTGCTGCGGAAGGCCTCCAGCGCTGCCACCCGCGCCACCAGGCGGGTCAAATCGCCCTCAGGCTCGCGCGCCAAGGCGGCATCGATGCTGTCGTGGCGGAAGCCCTGATCGCGCAGGGTCACCTTCAGGCGGTCAGCAAAGAAGCCCATGAGATCGTCCGCTTGCTCGGGCACCATGGTGCCAAACAGCGCGCTCAACTTGAGCCGCAGCTTGTTTTCCAAGATCAAGCGGATCGCACCCAGCGCCGCGCGACGCAGCGCATAGGGGTCTTTCGAGCCGGTCGGCTTCTCGTCGATCTTCCAGAAATTGGCCAAGATCCACAGCTTGTCGGCCAGCGCCACGGCCACCGAGGCCGGCGCGGTCGGGCAGCGATCGGACGGCCCCAAGGGCGAATAATGCTCGGCGATCGCCAGGGCAACCGCGGCGCTCTCGCCGTCGTTCTGGGCATAGTACTGGCCCATCAAGCCTTGCAGCTCGGGGAATTCGCCCACCATGTCGGTCACCAGATCGGCTTTGGACAGCCGCGCCGCGCGCTTGGCTTCAGCAGCATCGCAGCCCGGTATCATGGCAGCCAGCGCGCCGGTCAAAGCTTCAACCGCATCGGTCTTTTCCAGCAAAGAGCCGATCTTGGCGTGGAAGACGATGTCCGCCAGGCGCGGCAAACGCGATTCCAGTGATTTGCGCTTGTCCTGCTCCCAGAAGAAGCGGGCGTCGCTGAGGCGTGCGTTCAAAACGCGTTCGTTGCCGTGTCGGATTGCAGCGCCTTGATCGGCGGTCTCGATGTTGGCCAGGGTGATGAAGGCGTTGGCCAAGCTGCCGTCAGGCTGGCGCAGAGCGAAGTACTTCTGGTGCTCCTTCATCGACAAGATGAGGCACTCCGCGGGCACCTGCAAGAAGGCCTCGTCAAAGCGGCCCAGCACCGGCACAGGCCATTCGACCAGGTTGGTCACCTCTTCCAGCAGCCCGGCGTCCTCGATCATGGCCAGGCCGGCGGCCTCAGCGACCGCCGCAGCGCCCGCCGCCACCTTGGCCTTGCGCGCCTCGGGGTCCAGGATGACAAAGCGTTGAGCCAGGCCGTCACCATAGGCCTGCCAGCTCGTCGCTTGGAAGCGCTCGGGCGCCATGAAGCGGTGGCCGGAGGTGGTATCGCCGAAGCTCAGCCCCTCATAGGAGCCGTCCAGCGCCTGACCGTCGAACACCGCCAAAATAGAGTGCAGCGGGCGCACCCAGCGGTGGGTATTGCGGCCCCAACGCATGGACTTGGGCCAAACCAGCTTGCCCAAAGCCGTCGCGATCAGGCCGGGCAACAGGCTGCGGGTCTCTTGCCCCGGCTTTTGGATCACCGCGACATAGACCAGGCCCTTGGGCGTTTCTTGCTGCTCGGCTTGGTCGATGCTTGTCAGGCCAGCGCCGCGCAAGAAGCCAGCCAAAGCCTGCTCCGGAGCGCCGACTTTGGGGCCCTTACGCTCTTCGCGTTGGTCCTCGGTCTTGGCGGGCAGGCCCGTGACGTGCAGCGCCAGGCGGCGCGGCGTCCAGGCCACCTCTACGCTGTCATAACCGAGTCCGACCTCGCCGAAGCCTGCCAGCAGCAGGTCTTTCAGGTCGCCCGCAGCTTTGCGCTGCATGCGCGCTGGGATTTCTTCGCTGAAAATTTCTAGGATCAGGTCTGACATAGCTTAGGCCTCCACCTGATAGGGTGCTGGCTGCTCGCCGCGCCCGCCCGGGCTGGCGACCCAAGCCTCGCAGCAGGCCTTGGCCAGCGCGCGCACGCGACCGATATAGGCCTGGCGCTCGGTGACCGAGATGACGCCGCGCGCATCCAACAGGTTGAAGGTGTGCGAGGCCTTCATGGTGTAGTCGTATGCCGGTAGGGGTAGCGGCTTGGCAGTTTGGCTCAGCAGTTTTTCCACCATCGCCTCGGCGTGCTTGAACTGCGCGAACAAGAAATCGGTGTCCGCGTGGTCAAAGTTGAACTCTGAGAACTCTTGTTCAGCTTGCTGGAAAATGTCGCCATAGCACTTGCCGCCGACGTCCGTCGGCACGCCGTCCCAGTCGAGCTGATAGACGTTTTCGATGCCCTGCACATACATGGCCAGGCGCTCCAGGCCATAGGTCAGCTCAAGGCTCACGGGGTTGCAGTCGATGCCGCCGACCTGCTGGAAGTAGGTGAACTGCGAGACCTCCATGCCATCGCACCAAATCTCCCATCCCAGGCCCCAGGCGCCCAAGGTCGGGCTTTCCCAGTCGTCTTCGACAAAGCGGATGTCGTGGGCTTTCAGGTCGATACCGATGGCCTCCAACGAGCCCAAATACAGCTCCTGGCTGTTGGGCGGACTGGGCTTCATCAGCACCTGGAACTGGTAGTAGTGCTGCAAGCGGTTGGGGTTGGCACCAAAGCGGCCGTCGGTCGGACGCCGCGAGGGCTGCACATAGGCCGCATTCCAGACCGTATCGCCCAGCGCGCGCAGGGTCGTGGCAGGGTGGAAGGTCCCGGCCCCCACCTCCATGTCGTAGGGCTGCAAGATCACGCATCCCTTATCGGCCCAATAGGTTTGCAGGTTCAAAATGATGGATTGAAAGCAGGTCGCCTTATCGGCCCGTACTTTTTTCATGGGATGTCCTGAGAGGCTCGCGAGGTCAGTGGAGAGGGCGCGTTGCCGTGGGCTCAAGATGCCAGGCGCGCAGCACCGCGCACCTTAGAGGCCAAGCGCAAGCCACGCAACAGCCGCTTTGAGGCAAAAGCGCGCGAATGGTCAGCGCCTGGGGCTGCTGCAACACATTTGCGCGAGCCGAACTCCTTTCGGCAAAAAGCTGGACTACTTCCTTATGAGACAACCGTAGTGGAGGCCCCCATGCCAAGACCCCTTCTTTTTGCTCGTCCCAGCGCCCTTGTTGCTCGCCCAGCCTCTGTTCGCACGCTTGCAATTTGCGCCCTGCTGCTGACCCCGAGCGGTCTGGCGCAGGCACAGCAAGCCCCACAACCGCTGCCGCCTACGGCCCAAGTTCCCGTCGTGCAGCAGGATCCCGAGGCGGTGATCCGCGCCCAGTTGGAAGCCATCGCCAGCGCCAATTGGGAGCTAGCTTTTGGCTATGCGGCACCGGCGATCCAGGTGCGATTTGGCTCGCCGGACCGCTTTGCTGCCATGGTACAGGGCGGCTTTGGCTACATGATTGATCCCGCAAGCACGCAGCTCATCCGCCTGGGCGCGCAAGACGCGGGCGTACTGATCGAGGCCATCTTTGTCTCGCGCAGCAAATCTGTGCACCGCGTGCTCTATCGCCTGGAGCAGGACGACGCCCAGGGCTGGCGCATCGCGGGTGTATTGCCGGGCCAGACCAGCGATCTGGCGGCCTAGCCAGCGCCGCACGAACTCCCCGCTAGCAATCCGGCGAGCCAGCGGCTAAACACATAGCCTTTCGCGCTAAATGGAGGCCGCCATGTCCCGCTCCTTCGCCACGCTGGTTGGCTGCTTTGCAATCGCGCTTTGGGCGCTGTTGGCGCTGCTGACCGCCGGCGCAGGTGCGGTGCCGCCCTTCCAACTCACCGCCATGACCTTCGGCTTGGCTGGCCTGGCGGGCCTGGCCATTTCCCCCTTCCGCCCCGGTGCCTTGCGCGCCTGGAAGCAGCCTTGGCCGGTCTGGCTGGTGGGGGTCGCGGGCCTGTTCGGCTATCACTTCTTTTATTTCACCGCCCTCCAGAACGCACCCGCGGTCGAGGCCAGCTTGATCGCCTACCTCTGGCCTTTGTTTATCGTGCTGTTTTCGGCCCTCCTGCCCGGCGAGCGCTTGGGCCTGCATCATATCTTGGGCACGCTTTTGGGTTTGGCCGGAGCCTTCTTGATCGTCACCAAGGGCCAGGGGCTCAGCCTAGATCCGCGCTACAGCCTGGGCTATGCGGCGGCCTGCGTCTGCGCGCTGACCTGGTCCAGCTACTCGGTGGCCTCGCGTCGCTTCGCTAAGGTGCCCAGCGACATCATCAGCGGCTTTTGCTTGGTGTCCGCCGTGCTGGCGCTGGCCTGCCATCTGGCGCTCGAGACCACCGTCTGGCCGCAGAGCAGCTTACAGTGGGCGAGCTTGGTGGCGCTGGGCCTGGGGCCGATTGGCCTGTCGTTCTTCGTTTGGGACTACGGAGTTAAACGCGGCGATATCCAGGTTTTGGGCGCAGCCTCCTATGCCACGCCGCTGCTCTCGACCCTGGTGCTGATCGCCAGCGGGATCGCCCAGCCGTCTTGGGCCTTGCTGGCCGCTGCCGTGTTGATCACCGGTGGTGCGGTTCTGGCGGCCAAGGATCTGGTGCTGGCCAAGGCCAAGTGAGGCCCGACCCAAAAGGCCCCATTTGACAAGCGGCGGCTTTATCGCCAGATAAGGCGCAGATTTCGGCGCCCAATTGCGCCTGCCATCGGCTCGCGGGCCGATCCATCCTAAGTTCAGCGTCAACCGCCATGTCCAGCCAGCTAAATCTATCGCTTGAAGATCGCGTCTCCCTGAGGCGCACCTTCGCCATCATCTCTCACCCCGACGCCGGCAAGACCACCTTGACCGAAAAGCTGTTGCTGTTCGGCGGTGCGATCCAACAGGCGGGCGCGGTCAAGGCCAAGGGCGACGCACGCCGCGCCACCTCGGACTGGATGAAGGTCGAACAAGAGCGCGGAATCTCGGTGTCATCGTCCGTCATGACCTATGACTACAAGGGCATCACCTTCAACCTGCTGGATACCCCCGGCCACGGCGACTTCTCGGAAGATACCTACCGCACGCTGACCGCGGTGGACTCGGCGGTGATGGTGCTGGACGCCGCCAAGGGTATCGAGGCGCAGACCTTCAAGCTGTTCGAGGTCTGCCGCCTGCGCGACATGCCCATCACCACCTTCGTCAACAAGCTCGACCGCGAAGGTCGCGATCCTTTCGACATCATCGACGAGGTCGAACAGAAACTGGCGATCGACGTGACCCCGGCGTCTTGGCCAATCGGCATGGGCCGCCTGTTCAAAGGCGTCTATGATCTGATCAACGACCGCCTGATCCTGGTGGAAAACCACGCCAAGGGCCGAATCCCGCTGGAAGGCGCGGCTTGCTCTGGTGTCGATGACCCCAAGCTGGACGCGCTGCTGGGCGAAGACGACGCCAACACCCTGCGCGAGCAGGTCGAAATGGTGCGCGAGCTTTGCCCTCCCTTTGATGCCGAGGCCTACCTGAACGGCACGCTGACGCCGGTCTATTTCGGCTCGGCCATCAACAACTTCGGCGTTCGCGAGCTGCTGGAGGGCATCGGTGCCAATGCGCCCGCGCCCAAGACCCAGACCAGTAAGGAACGCCAAGTCCTGCCGACCGAAAAGAAGGTCACCGGCTTTGTGTTCAAAATCCAAGCCAACATGGACCCCAAGCACCGCGACCGTATTGCCTTCGTGCGCCTGTGCTCGGGCCACTTCAAAAAGGGGCAAAAGCTGCTGCATGTGCGCAGCGGCAAGACCATGGCGGTCCACAATCCGACCCTGTTCTTGGCCCAAGATCGCGAAATCGCCGAGGACGCTTGGCCCGGCGATATCATCGGCATTCCCAACCATGGCCAGTTGCGCATCGGCGACACCTTGACCGAGGGCGAAGGCCTGCGCTTTACCGGCATTCCTTCCTTTGCGCCCGAACTGTTGCAGACCGTGCGGCCCGAAGATCCCTTGAAAGCCAAACACTTGGGCAAGGCCTTGCAACAGATCGCCGAAGAGGGCGCCGCCCGGGTGATCAAGCGCAACATTGGCTCGGACTGGATCGTCGGCGTTGTCGGTCCGCTGCAGTTTGAAATCTTGGCCGACCGGGTGCGCACCGAATTCAACGTAGCGGCGCGCTTTGAATCCTCGCCGCTGAACACCGCGCGCTGGGTCGAGGCCGACGATGCCAACGAGCTGAAGAAGTTCTTGGACAAGAACAAGGCCGACCTGGGCGAAGACCACGCCGGCGCGCCGGTCTTCTTGGTGCGCAACGGCTGGCACCTGAACAAGGCGCAGGACGACTACCCCAAACTGCGCTTCTTGAAGACCAAGGAGCAGTTGGACTAGCGCCTGCCGTTCGCGCAATGCCGCCTGCGCAATGCGGTTCGCGCAATGCCGCCCGCGCTCTTGCATCCAAGAGCTTGGGCTTTGCGCGCGCGGTCGCAATGGTCCCATCCGCTCAAGGGTTCCAACCGCTCAAGCCTTGCGTCAGACGGTTTTGTCGGCGACCAAGTGAAGATTACGATTATTCAAGGTCAAGTGGACGTTTTCGAACCCCCAATCGTGCAACCAATGAGAAATTTCGTCGAAAC
>CAZHYF010000045.1:13019-15170 GCA_964536635.1 uncultured Rhodospirillaceae bacterium
AAGTGGACGTTTTCGAACCCCCAATCGTGCAACCAATGAGAAATTTCGTCGAAACGGTGTAAATCATTGATACGCGGTGAAATAGCATCAAAGTAGCCATGCACCATCTCTTCGGGGTAGAATTGGCGTAAGTAGTCTACTTTGCCTTCAAAGCTCATGTCTTGTGTTGCACGGCGATGCTTCACATAGTTATTGATTTCATCGTACTCGCTTTTTCTGTTCGGCTCGCCATAGATCATCAAGAACAGACGGCCACCAGGCTTCACGCACTCGGCGACGTGTTTGGTTGCCAATTTTGTGTTGCCCGTGTGGTGGGTCACCCCGTAACACCAGACCAAATCAAAGTCCGGCGCGAGTGCTACAGGCTCAAGTAGATTGGTTTGGATCGCACGAAACCGGTCGCTTTCGCCAAGCAGTGCATTGAGATTGTCGATGCCCGATGCGGATTGATCAACGGCTGTGACGTCGGCGCCCAGATGGTGCAAAACAAAACTCCAGCGCCCCATGCCGCAACCCGCATCCAGCACCTTTTTCCCAGCAAACCAGCCCCTGGGTAGATCGCTGTAGGTCTCCATCAAAGAGACCATCTGCTTTTCAAAGGTTGGATCTCCCAGCAAAGCCAGACCTTCTTTGATTTCAGCCCACTGGTAGGAGAAGCTGTCCTTGGTCTGGTCTTCATCGTCCGACGTATTTTTGAGCCGGTTTTTCAAATCGCGCACTTCTATGCGCAAGTCGCTGACCTCGTCCTTCAAATACTTCGTTAGGGACACAAGTTCGTCGTTGGGGGCCAAGGGTCCCGGCGCAGACCGCCAGAGCTTTCGACCGACCCGTTTTAGAAACTTTTTAATCATGCTTTTTAGCGACCACCTTGGCTGTGCCCCCCCAGCCGAGCTTCGACCCTGCCAGGAACCTAACGGCGCCAGTAAAGACCAATCTCTTCAACAGCACAACACAAAATAGCTTTAAACATTCAGTTCCCCAAAACTGCGGTCTGCGGTCGCCTGTTCTTTTGACCCGCTCGATCTATACAAGCGCGGATGATTGCGCCCGCAGAAGAGCTAAGCTCTGACCCCTTATGGTCCTGGCGGCCCTAGAGCGTCGGGCGTTGGTCTTGCAACAGCCCTTCCGCTCTAGCTGACTGATTTTTAACGCAAGTCCATGCTCTCTCGTGTTGCCACGCATTCGCGGCTTGCTCTAGCCCGCCAGGCTCTGGGCCTGCTGGCTACGGTATTCCGAAGGCGACAGGCCATAGAGTGCGCGAAAGGCCCGCGAAAAGGCCGCCGCCGACTGGTAGCCGTGCGTCAACCCCACCAGCTCAACGCTGGCCTCCTCGCGGCGCAAGGCCTTGGCCGCCCGCATGAGGCGCAGGTGGGCAGCGTATTCACCCGGCCCCTGCCCCAGCCGCGCTTTGAAGGCCAGCGCCAAGGCCGAGCGCGACATGCCCGCATGACGCGCCATGTCCTCCAAGCTGGGATTGTTCGGGCTGCACTGGTGGATATAGTCCAAACAGCGCCGCAAGCGCGGCTCGCGCAGCCCCGCCAGGAAACCGTGCTCGCTGGCCTGGGTCTGCAAGTGGCTGCGCAAGATGGCGGCGAACACGGCTTCGGCCAAGCGGTTGACGATCACCCCATAGCCCGGTTGGCTCGCCTTGGCCTCGCGGATCATGATTTGCAGCAGGGTCATCAGCGGCTCGACGCCCAGCGCTTGGTCGGCCGAGACCTGGAGCCGCTCCGGCAAATCAGCGAACAAAGGGTGCTGCTCGGCATGGCTGTAGGCGAAGTGGCCGCAGATCAGGGTGCAGCGCTGCCCGCCACCCAGGAAGACCGGCTCGCCGTCCAGAATACGCCCCACCACCGCCTGACCGGGGATCGCAGGGCTGCTGGGCGCATCGGCGATGATGTGTGGAGCGCCGCGCGGGTAGACTACCAGCTCCCCCGGCGACAGCCAGGCTTGGCCCAACTCGTCCCGCAGCAGCGCTTGGCCCGTCAGCACCAGGTGGAATTGCGCAAAGCCGGTGTCCTTGACCTCCATGCCCCAGGGGGCTTGGAATTCCTGCATAAAGTAGACGGCGGCGTCGATATCGACCAGCGCCAGTGTATCGCTGAGTGCATCTTTCATGCTGGCATTCTGCGCTTTTTGATGCGGATCGTC
>CAZHYF010000046.1:0-7942 GCA_964536635.1 uncultured Rhodospirillaceae bacterium
AGGCAGTGCGCGGGGCGTCTCCAAAGTATCAAGCTCTTGGACAGTTCTTGCCTTTTGATCCTTCGGCAAAGTTTTACCGCTGATGATGCCTCGCCCTTGCCATTCGCCCATGGCAGGAAGCCTGGTGCTCCAGGCCACACGATCATAGGTCTGCGGGCGAGGCCTCGCCGGGAATTTTGCCGGTCTTTCAGCAAAGCAACGTGGTGAGCGCGCAGATCAAGCCTAATTTGTAAGATAATTTTACATAAAACTTAATCATTATTCCCTTTTCGATACCTGAGCTGACGATTACTCTGTGGGCAAGGCAGAAATCAGCAAGAGGCGGGTAGTGCAGTGCCAAAGCCAAGCGAGGCGCAGGATCGATTGCGCGTCACCATACAGCGCGGGCAGCAAGGTGAAGCGCCCCGCAGTCAGACATTTGATGTTCCAGCCTACGACAACCAGACCGTGCTGGACCTTGTGTCTTGGATCCAGCAGCAGGCTGATCCCAGCCTAAGCTACCGTTTTGCCTGCCGTGTCGGCATGTGCGGCTCTTGCGCCATGATGGTCAATGGCGTGCCGCGCTGGACCTGTCGCACCCATGTCAGCAAGGTTGCCAAGGACGGCGCGCTTGAGATCGCGCCTTTGCGCAATCTGCCAGTGATCAAGGACTTGGCGGTCGATATGGACCCCTTCTTTGACAAGTGGGTGCAGGCCGAAGCGCGCCATCACCCCAGTCAAACCCGTGAGGCGCCGATCGCGCCCATCGACCCGCAGAGTCCGGAGCGTCAAGCCGCCAATGCCGCCATCGAGTGCATCAATTGCTCGGTTTGCTATGCTGCCTGCGATACGGTGGCGGGCAACCCGGACTACTTGGGACCAGCAGCGCTGCAACGCGCCTGGACACTCTATAACGATGCCAAGGAGGCGGACCGAGGCGCGATCTTGGATGCCATTTCGGGCAGGGGCGGCTGTCACGCCTGCCACTCGATGGGCTCCTGCACGGCCTATTGCCCCAACGAGCTGGACCCGCTGTCAGCGATTGCGGGGCTCAAGCGCGCGACCGCCGCGCGCTTCTTCAAGGGAGGCAAGCGATGATCGAGCTGCGCCTCTATATGCTTCAGCGCTTGGCGGCGCTGGTCATGCTTCCCTTCGTCGCCCTGCATCTGGGCGTGATGATTTATGCCATTCAGGGCGGCCTGTCGGCGGCCGAGATCTTGGGGCGCACCCAAGGCTCGCTGGGCTGGTTCTTGTTTTACGGCAGCTTCGTGGCCGCGGTCTCCATCCACGCCAGCTTGGGCCTGCGGGCCATTGTCGGCGAGTGGCTCGGCCTCCGAGGCACCGTGCGCGAAGGCCTCACCTTGGCCGTGGGGCTGGGCTTGTTTGTCTTGGGCGCTCGGGCGGTCTGGGCTGTGACTGCGGGGGGCAGCCTATGAAACCCAACTTGAAGCACGGCATCGCCCGCGCGCACCCGTTGTGGCTGGCCTATCTTTTGCACCGCGTGTCGGGCTTGGGGCTGGTGATCTTCTTGCCGCTGCACTTTCTGGTGCTGGGGCTGGGGATCAAGGATGCTGCGCGCCTAGACGCCTTTCTTGAGCTGACCGACGTGCCGCTGTTCAAGCTGGCCGAATTCGGCCTGGTCTTCTTGCTGGCGCTGCACATGTTTGGCGGCTTGCGGCTGTTGGCGCTGGAATGGCTCCCCTGGTCCGGGCGGCAGAAAACCTTGGCCGCCGCGGCCTTGGCGGGCTCCTTCCTGGTCTCCCTTGGCTTCCTTTTGCGGGCGTTTTGACATGGTCAGCATCAAAGACATAGAGCGGCACGATACCGACATTCTGATCCTGGGCACCGGCGGCGCTGGTATGTTTGCGGCTTTGCACGCGCTGCAGTCCGCGCCCGAGGGCACCAAGGTCACCATCGCGGTAAAGGGCCTGATCGGCAAATGCGGCTGCACGCGCATGGTCCAAGGCGGCTACAACGTGGCGCTGGGCAACGGCGACAGCGTCGAGCGGCACTTCATGGACACCATTGAGGGTGGTAAGTGGCTGCCCAATCAGGACATGGCCTGGCGGCTCTGCGAGCAAGCCGTGGTGCGTATCCGCGAGCTGGAAAACGAGGTCGGCTGCTTCTTTGACCGCAACCCTGACGGCAGCTTGCATCAAAAGGCTTTCGCGGGACAAACCGCAGACCGCACGGTCCACAAGGGCGACCTGACCGGCATCGAGATCATCAACCGCCTGATGGAGCAGGTGCTAGCAAGGCCGGTTGAAAAGTTGCAAGAACACCGCGCGGTGGGCTTCATCCCGACCAAGGACGGCTCGGCGCTGGCGGGCGTCTTGATGATCGACATGCGCACTGGCCGCTTCCGCTTCGTGCGGGCCAAGACCGTGCTGATGGCCACCGGCGGCGGTCCAACCATGTACAAGTATCACACGCCGTCGGGTGACAAGACCATGGATGGCCTGGCGATGGCGCTGCGCGTCGGCCTGCCGTTGCGCGACATGGAGATGGTGCAGTTCCACCCCACGGGTTTGCTGGCGGGCGATCATACCCGCATGACCGGCACGGTGCTGGAGGAGGGCTTGCGCGGCGCTGGCGGCCAGCTCGTCAATCACAGCGGCCACCGCTTCATGTTCGACTATGACGGCAAGGGCGAGCGCGCCACCCGCGATGTGGTCAGTCGTGGCATCTATGCCGAAATGCGCAAGAACAACAATCCAGATCAAGAGGGCGTCTTCATCTCCATGTCCCACCTGGGCCCCGACCTAGTGCGCCAGAAGTTCAAGGGCATGGTCAAGCGGTGCGCGGACAGTGGCTTTGATCTGGCGGGCGGCTTGGTCGAGGTGGTGCCAACCGCGCACTATTTCATGGGCGGCGTGGTGGTGGACGTGGACACGCGCACCGCGCTCGAGGGCCTTTATGTGGCAGGCGAGGACGCCGGCGGCGCGCATGGCTCGAACCGATTGGGCGGCAACGGCGTTGCCAACTCCACGGTCTATGGCGGTATCGCGGGCGATGTCATGGGGGCCGATATCCGCTCGATGGCAGCCCTGCGCGATCCCGACGAGGCGGTGTTGGGCGCCGAGTTGGAGCGGGCCTGCCATCCCTTGACCCGGGCACCTGGCCTGGTGCTGCCGCTGCGCCAGAAGCTGCAAAACAGCATGTGGGACCATGTGGGGGTGATGCGAACGGCCTCGGGATTGCGTCAGGGCCTGGAAGAGATTTTCGAGGTCTCCGAGGCTTTGATGCAGGTTGGGGTCGCTCCTGATAACCTGGCCTTCAACCTGACTTGGCACGATTGGCTGAACCTGCGCTCGCTCTGTGATATCTCGGAGGTCATCGCCAAAGCGGCTCTGGCGCGCGAGAACTCGCGCGGGGCGCACTATCGCGAAGACTTCCCCGAGCCTGGCGCCATGGAGGAGAGCTTTTTTACCGTTGCCCAGCAAGTTGGTGGCAGCGTTGACGTGGGGCGCGAGGATGTCCGCTTTACCATCGTGCGTCCGGGCGAGACGGTGCTGCCCAAAGGCGAGCCGGTGAGCTTGGTGGCAACCGCATGATCACCCAGGCCAGCGCGCAAATTGCGCCGGGATGCAGTGCCGAGGATAGGCAGAGAACGAAACTATGATCCCCATTGATGTGATACAAAACACGGCCCTTGATCTGATGAAAAAGGCCGCAATCGAAATCCCGCAAGACTACCACGACGGGCTTAAGCAGGCGGCCAAGAGCGAGGACGGCGACCTGTCGTCCTTTGTGCTGAAGGCCATGCTCGACAACTACGAGGCGGCCAAAGAAGACGGCTGCGCCATGTGTGGCGACACCGGCGTGCCGCGCTGGTTTATCAAGCTGGGCAACGCGGCCCAAGTTGAAGGCGGCATGTGCGCGCTGGAAACCGCGCTGCGCCGGGCAACGGCAGAGGCCACCAACGGCGTGCCGCTGCGCCCCAACCGTGTGCACCCGCTGTGGCGCACCGACCACAACAACAACGTGGGCATTGGCGCGCCTGAGATCGAATACGCATTCGAGCCCGAGGGCGACTGGATCGACCTTATCACGGTCCACAAGGGCGGCCTGTTCGGCAGCGACTACCGCATGCTGTTCCCGTCGGACGGCATCCAGGGCATCAAGCGCTTTTACCTCGACAGCCTCATGGCGTTTGGCAAGCGTGGTCTGGCCTGCCAACCGGCGATCATCGGCATTGGCTTGGGCGGCTCAAAAGATATCTGCATGACCTTGGGCAAGCGCGCCTCGGTCTTGCGCACGGTCGGCAGCAAGAACGCCGATCCGCGCATTGCCGCTTTGGAGGAAGAGTTCAAGGCGCTGGGCAACTCGATCGGCATGGGCGCTATGGGCTTCGTCGGCAAGAACATGGTGATCGATTGCAATATCGAGGTCGGCTATTGCCACACCGGCGGCATGCCCATGTCGGTGCACGCCTTCTGCTTGTCATCGCGGCGCGCGGTTGCGCGCATTTGGCCAGATGGCCGCGTCGAGCATCGCACCGATCCTGACTGGTTCACCCCCTACCAACGGCGTGAGACGGTCGAGTGGCAGCCGCTCCAGCAGGCCGCAGAGTGACGCAGCATGAAGCGCTCCCACAGCAGCAAAGAGGTGAGGCCATGAAGCCGCGCGAAATTCGCCTATCAACGACCCCGACGCCCGAAGCCATCGCCGAGCTGCGCTTGGGCGATATCGTCTATTTGGACGGGCTCATGTATACCGCGCGTGAGGGCGTCTACATGTACGCCCTGGAGGACAAGGCCAACATCCCCATGGAACTGCCGAGCAAGAGCGCGGCCAACTTCCATTGTTCGCCTGCCGCGCGCATCAACCCGGATGGATCGTTTGACATGGGCGCGGTGACCGCCACGGCCTCGTTCCGCTTCGCCAAGTGGCTGCCCGAATGGATGGACAAGACCGGTGCCAAGCTGATCATTGGCAAAGGGGGCATGTCGTCCAAGGACTACAAATCCTATTTCGTGCCCAATGGCGCGGTCTATCTCTCGACGGTCGGCTATGGCACGGGCGCGCTTTTGGGGCGCGGGGTGGAGAGCGTCGAGGCCGTTCACTGGCACGAGCGCCTGGGTCTGGCCCAGGCCATGTGGGTCATCAAGTGCAATAAGATGGGGCCCTTCATCGTCGCCTCGGACCTCAAGGGAAACTGCCTGTTCGAGCGCGAAAATGCCAAGATTGCTCAGAATATTGAGCGCATTTATGAAGGCACCAAACCGGCGGTTCTCAAGCGCTATGGCGAGAGCGACGACCGCGCAGACGAGGTGATCTGAAGCTATGAGCAGCTCCCCCTTTCTTCCTGGCGCAAGCAGACCCGAGGCCATGGACGGAGCCTTTTCGCTGGAAGAAGTGACGCTGGCCAATCGCAATTCGGGCCTGCTGCTAGAGACGCTGAACCAGGACATCACCCCCACCGGCGCCCACTATCTACTCAATCATTTCGATGTGCCGCAGATCAACGCTGCGGATCACGTCTTGGCCTTTGAGGGCGCCTTCGAGGCGCCATTTGCGCTGAGCATGGCCGAGATTCGCACGCTGCCACAGGTGACCCGCCCGGTGACGCTGGAGTGCGCGGGTAATGGGCGGGCAGGCGTCTCGCCGCGCTGTTTTTCCATGCCCTGGATGTACGAGGCTGTTGGCACTTCGGCCTGGACGGGTACACCGCTGGCGCCCTTGCTGGAGCGCGCTCGCCCCCGCGCGCAGGTGCAAGACTTCGCCTTCATCGGCGCCGATTCTGGCTTTGACAAGGGCCAACCGCACTTCTTTGGCCGCAGCTTGACACCCCAGCAGATCGCAGAGCTTGAGGTGCTGTTGGTTTGGGGCATGAACGATGCTCCCCTGTTGCCTCAGCACGGCGCGCCTTTGCGCATCATCGTTCCGGGTTGGTACGGCATGGCCTCGGTCAAATGGCTGACCCGGGTCGAGGCCTTGACCCAGCGCTATCAGGGCTTCCAGCAGGTGCAGACCTATCGCTATCGCAGCCATGCGGACGATCCAGGGACGCCGATTAGCCAGATGCGGGTCAAATCCTTGATGAAGCCGCCGGGTGTGCCCGATTGGGTCACGCGCCAGCGCTGGATGCAGGCCGGACCGATCACCCTAGAGGGGCGGGCCTGGTCGGGTGCAGGTGCGGCCATCACCAAGGTCGAGGTGCTGTTGGGCCAGGACTGGCACGAAGCCGAACTGACCGGGCGCGCTGATACCTTTGCTTGGACGGGCTGGCGGCTCGACTGGCAGCCTGAGCCCGGTGTCTATGATTTGGCCTGCCGCGCTACGGACGCGCTCGGCCATGTGCAGCCGCTGGAGGCTCCCTTTGATCTGGCAGGATTTGCCAACAATGCCGTGCATCGCACGCGGCTCTACGTTGCGGAGTATCATCTATGAACCGAGGTTGTGATCGCGTCATGCAGGCCCTGGCTGCTCAAGGGGTGAGCGATATCTTCGCCCTGTCTGGTAACCAGATCATGCCGCTGTTCGATGCCAGCTTGGAGGCAGGCATTCGCCTCTATCACACCCGCCACGAGGCGGCAGCGGTCTATATGGCCGAAGGCTACGCGCAGCTGACCGGCGGCGTTGGTGTGGCGCTGGTGACAGCGGGGGCAGGGCTGGGCAATGCTATGGGGCCCTTGTTGACCGCGCGCGCTTCGGACACGCCCTTGTTGCTGCTGAGCGGCGACAGCCCTGTCAGCCGCGACGGCCAGGGCGCCTTTCAAGAAATGGACCAAGTGGGCCTCAGCCAGTCGGTCACCAAGTGGTCGGTGCGCGTTACGGACCCCGATGCGCTGGCTGCAACGATCCACAAGGCACTGAGCTTGGCCGCCTCTGGCCGTCCGGGGCCGGTCCATGTCTCGCTGCCTGCCGATGTCCTGACTGCGGCGAGCGCGGGGGGCGCTCAACCCGGAGCCCCTGTGGCGAGCGCGCCCGATACCGAAGACCTGGCGGCATGGTTGGCGGGGGGCCAGACGCCCGTCATCGTTCTGGGGCCGGCGCTGAACGCCACCCGCAAGCCGGGCTTGGCGCAGCGTTTGGCGCTGGCCACGGGCGCGGCGGTCTTCGCGACCGAGAGCCCTCGGGGTGCCAAAGACCCCTCGCTGGGTGCCGTCGCTGAGCTGTTGGCCGAAGCGGATCGCGTCTTGCTGCTGGGCAAGCCCTTGGACTTTACGCTGCAATTTGGAGCGGTGGCACCAAGTGCAGATTGGGCCCTGGTCAACGCAGACCCTGCCGAGCTGGATCGGGCACAAGGCAACGTTGGTGCGCGCCTCGCGCTGGGCTTGGAGGCAGAACCTGGCGCCATGGCAGAGGCGCTGTGCAAGCTCGCCAGCGGCCCTGCTTGGCCCAGCGACTGGCAGCAGCGGGTCAGCGCGGCGATTGCCAAGCGCACCCCGATCGTCGCGACTCAAAATCCGATCCATCCAAGCGGCCTTTGCGCTGCGGTGCAGGGTGTCTTGGACGGCCTGGAGCGGCCCATTCTGGTCTGTGACGGTGGCGAGTTTGGCCAGTGGGCGCAAGCGGGGCTCAGCGCATCGCGGCGCGTGATCAACGGCGTATCGGGGGCGATTGGTGGCGGGCTCTGCTATGCCATGGCCGCGCGCGCGGCCGATCCACAAGCCACGGTTATTGCGCTGATGGGCGACGGCACACTGGGCTTTCATGTCTCGGAATTTGAAACGGCGGTGCGCGAGGATCTGCCCTTTGTCGCCATCATCGGAAACGATTTGCGTTGGAACGCCGAGCACCAGATCCAGTTGCGCTCTTTCGGTGCCGACCGACTGCACGGCTGCGCGCTGTCGGCCGCGCGCTATGATCAGGCGGTGGCCGCCTGGGGCGGCTTTGGAGCTCTGGTCGAAGACCTGGCAAGCCTGCCGTCGGTGCTGGAGCAAGCTATCGCTTCGCGCAAACCGGCCTGTATCAACGTGATGATCGACGGCCAGCCCGCGCCGTCTGTCAGCCTAGG
>CAZHYF010000046.1:8042-15117 GCA_964536635.1 uncultured Rhodospirillaceae bacterium
CGGCCTGTATCAACGTGATGATCGACGGCCAGCCCGCGCCGTCTGTCAGCCTAGGCTAGAGCGTCGGGCGTTGGTCCTGCAACAGCCCTTCCGCTCAAGCTAACTGATTTTTAACGCAAGTCCTGCTCTCTCGTGTTGCCACTCATTCGCGGCTTGCTCTACCATCGCTCACGCGAGCCCCTGGGCATCCAGCGCTGCTCGTGTTGCTGGTCGCTCTCGCATGGCCTGATAGTGCGCGGCAAGCTTGGGATAGGCCTCAAGCGACACGCCTGCCTTGTCTAGCCAGCGCGGCGCCAGGAACAGGTAGGCATCGCTGAGCGTATAGCGCGCGCCAAAGACCCATGGGGCGTCGGCGCTGGAGCGTGGCAGATAGTGCGCCTCGATCAGCGCAGCACAGTCTGCCAAATTAGGCGCGACCTTCGCACGCATAGCATCCTGCGCCGCTGGATCGTCGGCCCAACGTGCCGCGCGCTGAAGGTGGGCGAAGGCGACATGCATGGTGGCACACAGGTAGGCACTGAGCGCCTGACCTTGGGCTTGCTCGAACAAGGTGTTGGGCAAGAGGCGGGCGGCTGGAAAACGGCGCGCGATGTAATCCAAGATCGCCGGGTTTTCCGTCAATACGCCGTCGGGCGTTGCCAGCGCTGGCACGCGGCCCTTGGGGTTGATGGTCAGATAGGGGGGCTGAAGCTGGGCACCTGAGGCAAGCGGCACCTCGACGAGCGCATAGGGCGCGCCGGCCTCCTCCAGCAGAATATGAGGCGCCAGAGCCGAAGATCCTTTTGAATAGTAGAGCGTGAACATGCAGCCAGCCTTTGGTCGTGTGGAGCGCCCTCTAGAGCAGCGCGCGGATCAATATGCCCAGACCCAAAGCCAAGGACAAGCCGATCAAAAGCCGCCGAAAGAGCGTGTCAGAGATGCGCCGAAATACGGCGATGCCGACCTGCGCTGCCAACAAAGAGGCGGGCAGGGCGATCAAGTAGGCCGTGACGGTGGCGGTGGAATAGGCCCCTCGCCACCACAGCATGATCGTGGTCGTCAACAAAATGCTGACGTTGAAGGGTTGCAGCACGGCTCTGGTCTCGGCCTTGGGCCAGGGGCGCATGGAGCACCAGATTACCGGCAAAGCACCTGAGAGCGATGCCATGCCACCCAGGATGCCGCCAATGAGGCCAATGCAGGAATCCAACACGGGGGTGCGGCGTTCGAACTTCGGCAGGTTGGCGCGAAAGCTGAAGAAGCCGCCATAGACGATGAGAAGCACGGCGATCACCAGCTTGAGAGTATCGGCTTGGATGAAGGACAAGAGCGATACGCCGACGGGAACGCCCAGCAAGCCTGGAATGATAAATCGCAACAGGCGAGCGACGTTGCGGCCAAGCGCCTCGCGCACGACCCAAAGTCCTTGCAGGCCAGTGGTCACCGACATGAGCGACACCACGGCAACCGCCGCCACAGGGTCAAGCGCTACTAAGAAAAACCCCAAGGCAAACAGCGCCGTTCCGGTACCAGCGAGCCCGTTGATAAAGCCACCAGCGCAAGCGCCGAGGAGAATGAAGACCAGGGCGTCGTAGCTCATGCAGAGGGCTCCGTTTGCTGCTCGGGGTTTCGCGGCGGGTTCTGGCGGACAGCGCACAGAAAAGCGTCGTGAATTTCTTCGATGACCCTTTGCTTGGGGTGGTCCTTGCGGAAGGCAAGCCCCAAGCTGCGCAGGGGCGCATCAGGGCCCAGCGACAACCAGGTCAGCGGCACGGCATAGGTGTTGGCGACGCAGGAGCGCGGCACGATCGAAACACCAAGGTTGGCATGAACCATGCTTGAGATGGCTTCGAGATTTTCAAGCTCCATGGTCTCGGCGACCCGGATCTTGTTCTGTTGCAGCCAGGTCTCGATTTGGCTGCCAACGACCGCGTCCCGGTTGAAACGGATGAAGGGCTGGTTGCTTAGGATGCTCACCACGTCAACCTCGCAAACCTCGCTGCCTGTGATGAGCTGCAATGGTTCGTCGGCAATCGGAAGAAAGCTGGTGCCGCGAGGCAGGGCTAGCGGCTGAGAGATCAACGCCACATCGTATGTGCCGCGCTCCAACCCCGATAGGAGGGCAGAGGTCAGTGCAGGAATGATCCGCACCCGCAGGTCGCGGTAGCGCGCGCGCAGGATCGACATGGACAAGGGCGCCAAGCCGACAAGCGTTGTTGGTACCGCCCCCAGCACCACTTCGCCCCTCAGGCCGTCGTCACCCAAGACCGCCGGTACCAAGTTGTCGTAGTCTGCGATCAAGGCGCGGGCGCGCTCGACTACGGCGCGTCCTACCGGGGTTAGCTCGGGCGTGCGGTGGCTGCGGTCGAACAGGGTGATGCCCAATTCGCCCTCCAGGGTGCGCATTTGCTGACTGACGGCGGCGTGGGTGATGAAGACCGCATCGGCCGCCGCGCTGAAGGTGCTGTGGTCCGCCACCGCGACCAAGGTTTTAAGCAGGCGTATCGACATGAAAGATTTATGTAACTAAAACTTACAAAAGCTGTAATTCTTTATTTCTTTGATGAAGCTCTACTAAAGGTTAACGTCTGTCAAGGGCCCACGAGGGGGTCGCAAATTTTCTTGGGAGGAAGATATGAAACTACGTTCAATCGCTTCGATTGCGGCGCTTGGCCTTGGCGTGATGGCAAGTTCGGCCTTTGCGCAATACCCGGAACGCCCGATCAACATGGTGATCCCTTACGGCGCTGGTGGCGCTACGGATATCTCTGCACGCACCATCGCAGAGCCGCTGGGCAAAGCCGTTGGCAAGCCGTTGATCATGGCTAACGTGACGGGCGCTGGTGGCGCTACGGGCTCTGTTGCGGTGCAAAACGCCAAGTCCGACGGCTATACCATGCTGTTCGCGCGGGTTGGTTCGCACTCGGTCAACCCGGCGATGAAGGCGACCTTGCCCTATACGCTGGACGACTTCCGTTTCGTTACCGTCTATGAGATCAACCCGGTCGCCTGCGCAGTTCGCCCCAACAGCGGCATCAACTCAATGGATGATCTGATTGCCAAGGTGAAAGCAGGCGGCGTGAGCTACAGCTCGTCTGGTGTCGGATCGCTGTTGCATTTGGCGGGCGCAATGGTGCTGAAGGAATTCGGCATCGAAAATCCGCTTGAGCAAGCAACCCATATTCCTCAGCAAGGTGGCGGCGCAGCGGCAGTCGCGGTGTTGAACGGCACGGCGACCTTCATCTGCACCAACTCTTCGGCCCTGGCCAGTTTTGTTGCCAACAAGCAGCTCAAGCCTTTGATGGTGACCACTGCGGAGCCCGTGGTTGGGTTCGATGCGCCGACAGCGAACGAGCTTGGCAAGCCGAACCTGAACAAGCTGGTCGGCTGGACCGGTATTGCGGGCCCGGATGGGTTGCCCGACGACGTGGCAGACAAGTGGGGCGCTTGGATGGCTGAAGCCACCAATGACGCGACCTTCCGCTCGACCATGGAAGCCCGCGGTTCTGTCATTGAGTTGATGGATCCTGCGTCAGCCAACGCCTTCATCCAAGGCCAGTACGAGGTCTTCCGCGCCCTGGTTGACGAGCTGGGAATGCGTATTGAGGGCTAAGCCGAACAGGCCTACCCTTGGATCGTGACATGCGTCGGGGCCGTTGGTCCCGGCGCATTCAACTGCGCAGCGCCAAGGGGCCTGGCCCAGGACCCCTGGTCAGCAAGACCCAAACGACAAGATTAGGCCGACAAGATTGGGCCGACACAACCCAGGTTGGGCAGCATGGCCCCTAAGACATGAACCAAAACCCATGATCCAAGCACTATGACCCTGAAGACCTTGCATCTGCGCCTTGGCATTTTTGTTTGCCTCAGCGCCTTGTTTTTGGCCGTTTACGCCATTCCCAACTTCGTTTTCGCGCCGTCCAACGTCGGCAATGTCGTGCTGTCCCCGCTATTTTGGCCCTACGTTTTGGCCGGCCTAACGGGGGTGGTTGGCTTGGGGTTGATCGCTTCGGCCTTTGGGTCTGAAGGAGCAAAGCTCGCCGGCGATGACGACGACGGCCTAGGCCAACCCGAGGGTCTGGCTCCTTGGCTACGGGTGGTCGGTTTGGTCGGCATCATGGTTACCACCATGCTTGTTATGCCAAAGCTGGGTATGGTCTGGACCACGATGCTGGCCTTTGCTGCCTGTGCGGCCCTGTTCCGCACGCGCCATCCACTCATCGCGGCCGTTTGCACCTTTGCGGTTCCCTTGCTGCTGTATGCTTTTTTCGCACATGTCGCGGGTGTTGCGATCCCGCAAGGTGAATTTGTGAGGTTGCCATGAGCCTGATGGATAGTCTGGCCGCTGGCCTGTCGCTGGTTGGCAACGTCGAAGCCTTCTTCATGCTGTTTTGCGGTATCGTGATCGGCGTGATTGGCGGCGCAATTCCCGGTCTGTCCGCCACAATGGCGGTGGCTCTGACACTGCCCTTCACCTTCGCTATGGCGCCCATCAATGGCATCTTGTTGCTGCTGGGCGTCTACAAGGGCGGCATTTTTGGGGGCTCCATTCCAGCGATCCTGATCAAGACGCCGGGAACGCCGGCCTCATCGGCCACGATCCTGGACGGCCACCCCATGGCGGAGAAGGGCGAGGCCGGGCGCGCGCTTGGCATGGCGCTCTACGCCTCTTGCACGGCCGATGCGGTCTCGAATTTGTCTTTGATCCTGTTTGCAGGCTGGTTGGCTTCCTTTGCTTTAAGCTTTGGCCCGCCTGAGTTCTTCGCGCTGATCATGTTTTCTTTGACCATTATCGCGGGTGTGTCGGGCGACAGCCTGCTCCGCGGCGCACTGTCGGCTCTGGCTGGGCTGTTTCTGGCCACAGTGGGCCTTGATCTGGTCTACGGCACGAACCGCTTTACCTTTGGCGACCCCAACATGATGGGCGGGCTGAACTTCATCGCAGTCTTGATCGGCCTGTTTGCGATCCCTGAAATCTTTGCCATGGCTTGGAACCCAGTGGCCCATCTGGCGCGCGCGCGGGCGCTGGGCAAGACCCGCTGTAGCCTGGCGGACTATTTGGGGAGTTTCAAAAGCATTCTGCGTGGCAGCATGATCGGCGTCTTCCTGGGATCAATTCCCGGCATCGGCGCTGCGCCCTCGGCCTTTTTGAGCTATTCGGAAGCGCGCCGAACCTCCAAAAACAAGGAGAAATTCGGCAAGGGCGAGATCGAGGGCGTTGCGGCTGCCGAAGCTGGCAACAATGGCGTTGCTGGCGCGACCCTCATTCCCCTGTTGGCTCTGGGCGTGCCCGGCGACGTGATTACTGCCATTATCATTGGCGCCTTCATGGTTCATGGTTTGCAGCCGGGGCCCATGATGTTCGTTCTCAACGTCGATATCATCTATGGCCTGTTCATTGGCCTGATTGTCTCGTCGGTCTTCTTGCTGATTGTAGGGTCGGTGGCCATTCGCGGCTTCCGCTTTGTCGCCGATGTGCCGAAGCGGGTCTTGATGCCGTCGGTGCTGGTGCTGTGCATCTATGGCGTCTATGCGGTGAACAACAACATCTTTGATATTGGGGTCATGTTTGCCATGGGACTGGTTGGCTACATCATGATGCGCAGCCGTATTCCGGCAGCACCTTTCTTGATCGCCTTTATCCTGGGACCGCTGCTAGAGGACAATTTCCGCCAATCCATGCTGATGTCGGGCAGCGATCTGACGATCCTCTTCCGCGGGCGCATCACCTGGTTCTTCTGGGCGCTGACCGCCATCACGGTTTTTGCAATTACCCGCAGCACTTTGCGCAAACGGGTACCCCTGAGCTGACGGGCTAGGGCTGGATCAGGGGCGAGAGGCGGCGGCGGGCGATGGCAACGTGAAAGCGCAACCCCGCCACCAAGCCTGCATCGTTGAAGTCATAGCTTGGGTGGTGCAGGGGTTTAGAGTCCAACCCGTTGCCCAAGTAGACAAAGCAACCCGGCGCGCGTTCTAAGAAGCGCGCGAAATCCTCCGAGCCCGCGCCGGGCTGGCTCTGCATGATTGCTTGGTCGTCGCCAAACAGATCGCGAGCAACAGCCAAGGCCTCCTGGGCCAGTTGGGGATCGTTGACGGTCGGCACAAAATCGCGGCTATAGCTCAGCTCTGCTTCGAGGCCATAGGCCTCGGCTGTGCCGCGCACGATGCGGCGCATCTCGGCCTCGATTTGGGCCGAGACCTGAGGATCAAAGCTGCGGCAATCGCCCAGAATGCGCGCGGTCCCCGGCAACACGCTGCGGGTGCCGTCGGTGATCAGCTCGGTGACCGAGACCACGCTGGCCTCGGTCGGATCCAGCCTGCGCGCGACGATGGTTTGCAGGTTCATCACCGTTGCGCAGGCCGCCACCAGCACCTCGCGGGTCCAGTTGGGGCGCGAGGCATGACCGCCGCTGCCCTTGAGGGTGATCTCGAACACATCTTCTGCGGACATGAAGGCGCCAGGTTTGGTGCGAAAACTGCCAACCGCCAAGCCGGGCATGTTGTGAATGCCAAAGATCTCATCGAAGGCGAAGCGCTCCATCAGACCGTCGCTGAGCATGGCGAGCGCGCCTTGGCCCCACTCTTCCGCGGGCTGAAAAATGAAGTGAACGGTGCCGTCAAAGCCGCCTTCTTCGGCCAGGACTTTGGCGGCACCCAGCAGCATGGCGGTGTGGCCGTCGTGGCCGCAAGCGTGCATGGTGCCGGGCGTGGCCGAAGCGTAGGCCAAGCTGCTGTCCTCGGTGATACGCAGCGCGTCCATATCGGCGCGCAGGGCAATGGCGCGGTTGGACTGACCCCGGCGCAAGGTGCCCACCACACCCGTGCCGCCGACGCCTTCGCTCACCTCTAGGCCGAAACTGCGCAGGCGCTCGGCCACAAGGCCAGCGGTGCGCTGTTCCTCGAAACCGAATTCCGGGTGGCGGTGGAAGTCCTGCCGCCAAGCGGTCATCTCGTTTTCAAGGCTTTGTAAGTCGGTCACTGCGCTGGTCTCGTGGGTGCGGAAGCGGCCTGCTTGATGTCAGACCTGGCCGCTGTTGTAGGACTGTGCGTCGTCAGATAATTTGGGACATCTGAGCGGTTTTCCGTTTGGAGGCTC
>CAZHYF010000047.1:0-1193 GCA_964536635.1 uncultured Rhodospirillaceae bacterium
CCAGCCCGACTGATCCGGCAGCGCGTCATAACGCCAGCGCTCGTGCAGGCGGAAGGGCATATCCTTCCAAAACTCGATGGTGCGCGGGCGCACACGGTAGCCCGACCAGTGTGGCGGGCGCGGCACGGGGCTGTCCTCGGGGTATTGCTCTTGGGTCTGGCGCACGCGCTGTTCCAGCACCGCGCGCTCTTCAAGCGGCTGCGATTGCTTGGAGGCCCAAGCGCCGATGCGGCTGCCATAGGGACGCTGGCCATAGTATTCGTCGGCCTCGGTGATGCTGACGGGCTCGGCGCGGCCTTCGATGCGCACCTGACGGCGCAGGCTCTTCCAATGGAAGTTCAGGCCAACGCGGGCCTCGTGGGCGATGGCCAGGCCCTTGCGGCTTTGGGTGTTGGTGTAAAAGACAAAGCCATCGCGGTCGAAGTCCTTCATCAAAACAATCCGCACCGAGGGCCAGCCGTCCGGATCTAGGCTGGCAAGCGACATGGCATTGGGGTCGTTGGGTTCGCTGTCCTGAGCTTCTGCGAACCAGTCTGAAAAGCGTTGGAAGGCTTCTTCCCAATCGGTCATACGGGGGGTCTCCTGTTGTTGAGCTTGGGCCGGGCACTCTGCGGTGACGGCTCGGGTCGGGCGCGAAAGGCAGGTCTTGGGTTGGGCAGGTCTGGGGTGAAGATATGGCGTCCGCCCGCCGCAAGGGCAAGCGGCACCACCAAAGAGCTCCAGAGCTCAAGAGCCCAGGCGAGCCCCCCAAACAAGCCCTCAAGACAGGCGCAGCGTGTCAAGCTACCAGCTTGGCAGAGCGCCACCTTAAGCCACATCAGATTGCAGCCACGAAAGATTGCGCCCGCACGCTGCGGTCTGCTCTAGGACTTGTCCATCAGATCTTGGATCTCGCGACGAATCGCATCCAAAGTCACCGAATCGTCGTTGGGCTCGACCTCTTGCGCTGCAACGGGATCTGAGGCTTGGTTCGAGCCTTGGGTCGGGCGCGCGGCCCAAGCAGCCCCGCCAGTGGCCAAAACCCGATAGTCTTGAGCACCGATGATGCCTTGCTCTGCGGCTTGGCTGCCAGACCTCCCTGGCCCAGATGCGTCAGCTGCGGTCTCGCCGGCACGGCCCAAAGCCAGATGCAAGGCGCGCGATTGCGGCGTCGCGTGGCGCGGGGCGCTCTGCTCGGGCGAGCGAACCAGGCG
>CAZHYF010000047.1:1293-15064 GCA_964536635.1 uncultured Rhodospirillaceae bacterium
CCCAGATCTTGCGCCTTTTGCACCAGCGGGGTCGCCCGGCCATTACGCGGCGCGGCGCCCACATGCAGCGCGCTGGCAACCTGGGTGACCTGGATGCGCTCAGCGGGCCAAACACCCGCCCAACGCCCTTGGCTGAAGCGCGCCAAAGACGCGTCCTTCAAGCGCTGCAAGATTTCTTCGGTGGTTTCCAGCGGCACCTGCGCCAGCTCGGCCAAGCGCGCACTGGCGATCTTGTCCTTGGATTGCTCCAAGGCTGCCAAGACCATCAGCGCATATTCCATGGTCTGCGCCGCACCCAGGTCATCAAAGCTGGCCAAACCTGCAGTGGCGCGTTGCAGCGCCAAGATCAGACACAGGCTCAGCATCAGTCCGACAAACAGCAGCATGACCAGCGGCCCCAAGGCGGGCAGGCCCGCCATCTTGGCCAGCCAAAGCGCCACGGCATAGATCAAGCCCCAGGTCAGCGATTGGCCAACCACCACTCCCAGGCCAATTCGGCGCGGCAGCAGCAGCAAACCAGCCAGAAAGATCAGGGCCGCCGCCGCAGCCAGATCAATCGCCACGCCCAAGAAGCCCGCCTGACCGGCAGCCTGCCCAGGCGGCACGAGCTGGATATAGAGCAGCGGCAGCAAGATCAGCGCTGCGGGCAGGACGAACAGGGCCCCCAGCCAAGCCAGGCTGTCCCCGCCAACGCGGCTATGGGCGGACTGGCGCAGGATGAAGACCAGCGCATAGCCCCAGGCCAACCAGCAAACCAGGGTCAATATGACGATGCCGGGCATCAGGAAACCAGCAGGCATCAGCGCCTGGATCCCACGATCAAAGGAGCCCATCAGCGCGTGCCAACCGACTTGGCTCACCAGCAGGTCTTGGTCGTTGTGCCACCAGGCTTGCAGGTTCAACAGGCCCAGGCGCTGGGCGCCCACCGCCTCATAGCCCAAGAGCAGCAAACTCACCATCGTGAGGGCCGCCGCAGCCAGAAGGCTCGACGGCAGGCGTGACAGCACAGAGCGGGGCTCGGGTGTCATGGTCATGGCTCGTGTCTCCCATCCATTGCGCTCGGCCCTGCGGCTTGCCACCCCTGGCTGGCCGCTGGAGCGCTGTATGTCCTGGCCCCCACCAGCGGGTCTGCTTGCTCCTGGACCCTTGAGCAGGTTCAATCGGGGCACAAACATCTCCAGCCAATGGGGCGGCCAGGCGCTTTATCTGACAGACCTGCTTAGCAGGACAGCCGCCCAGGGCAATGCTGTAATTTGCCACCGTCGCGGTCATCAACAGGCGGAGCAACGCTTTGTCGGGGCAGAGGCACCGCTAAACAATTGTTTTACCCCAGCAGATCGTCTAAAACCGTGCGCAAGAGCGATCGGCGTAGGAATCTTGCGCCCTGTGCCGCAGCAAACGGCATGACAGCTTGCCAAATTCCAGATTTGGCGACACTAAGAGAGACATGTAGACAGTCCGGAGACAGAGATGACGCAAGCGGCACCCTCCAGCGTAGGTTTGATGGCAGGTAAACGCGGCCTGATTATGGGCTTGGCCAATGACAAATCCATCGCCTGGGGCATCACCAAGGCGCTGGCCGAACAAGGTGCCGAGATCGCTTTGTCCTATCAGGGCGAGGCCTTGCTGAAGCGCGTTAAGCCGCTGGCCGAAAAGCTGGGCATCAAAAAGTACATCGAGTGCGACGTGGGCAACGATGACAGCATCGACGCCATGTTCGCGGCACTGAAGCAAGACTGGGAATCGATTGATTTCATCGTCCACGCCATCGGCTATTCCAACAAGGACGAGCTGAAGGGCGCTTACCTGAATACCAGCCGCGATAACTTCCTGTTATCCATGGATATTTCGGTCTATTCTTTGACTGCGGTGGTCAAGCGTGCCGAAGACTACATGAACGACGGCGGCTCGATTTTGACCCTGACCTACCACGGCTCGACCCAGGTCATGCCGCACTACAACGTCATGGGCGTTGCCAAGGCCGCCCTGGAGGCTTCGGTGCGCTACCTGGCCGCTGACCTGGGCCCGCGCGGGATCCGCGTCAACGCCATTTCGGCTGGCCCGATCAAGACGCTGGCCGCTTCGGGCATCGGCGATTTCCGCGCCATCTTGCGCTGGAACGAGCTGAACGCACCCCTGCGCCGCAACGTCAGTATCGACCAAGTGGGCGGCTCCTCGCTCTATCTGCTGTCGGACCTGTCCACCGGGGTGACCGGCGAGATTCACTACGTCGATGCCGGCTATAACGGTGTCGGCATGATCGCGGTGGATTCGGCCCCGCAGATCGCCGAGCTGTTGGCCTCCATGGGCCCCAAAGACTAGGCAGCGCCCGCGCTCCAAGTGACCCCGCTTTGCTGGCCGCCCAATCGGCCCCTGCGAGCGGGGTTTTCTATCTCAACCTCCTCACTTCTGACCCGGAAGAGCCCCCTCGATCATGGCAAGCAACTCCTTTGGCCGTCACCTGCGTTTCACCACCTTCGGCGAGAGCCACGGCCCCGCCATCGGTTGCGTGGTGGATGGTGTGCCCGCTGGCGTGCCACTGAGCGAGGCCGACCTTCAACCCTATCTGGACCGCCGCCGTCCGGGTCAGTCCAAGCACACCACCCAGCGCCAAGAGGCCGATCAAGTGCGCATCCTGTCGGGTGTGTTTGAGGGCATCACCACCGGCACGCCGGTCGGCCTGCTGATCGAAAATACCGACCAGCGCTCCAAGGACTATGGCGAGATCGCCCGCCAGTTCCGCCCCGGCCATGCCGACTTCACCTATCAGACCAAGTACGGTCTGCGCGATTATCGCGGCGGCGGACGCTCCAGCGCGCGCGAGACCGCGATGCGGGTGGCCGCAGGCGGCGTGGCGCGCCAGATCCTGAAGACCGCCCTGGGCGCGGACATGTGGATCCGGGGGGCGCTGGTGCAGATGGGCGCTCGCAAGATCAACCGCGCGGCCTGGGACTGGGCCGAGGTCGATCGCAACCCCTTCTTTTGCCCCGATGCCGAGACCGCAGCGATCTATGACGCCGAGCTGAGCGCCATTCGCAAAGAAGGCTCTTCCATCGGTGCGGTGGTTGAGGTGGTGGCCCACGGCATGCCCGCTGGCCTGGGCGATCCCATCTATAACAAACTGGATTCCGACCTGGCCGCCGCCATGATGAGCATCAATGCGGTCAAGGGCGTCGAGATCGGCGACGGATTCGAGGCCGCCTGCCTGCGCGGCGAAGACAACGCCGACGAGATCCAGCCGGGCAACGATGGTCAGCCGCTGTTCTTGTCCAACCATGCTGGCGGTATTTTGGGTGGCATCTCAACCGGACAGGACATCGTGGTGCGCTTTGCGGTCAAACCCACCTCGTCTTTGCTGATCGAGACCAACTCCATCAACCTGGATGGCGCGGCGGTCAAGGTGCGCACCAAGGGCCGCCATGACCCCTGCGTGGGCATCCGTGCCGTGCCCGTCGGCGAGGCCATGATGGCGCTGGTGTTGGCCGACCTGCTGTTGGCCGGGCGCACGTCCAAGATTTAAGCCGACTTACGGTCAGCCGAGCGCTCAGCCGGTTTTTTCTTGGCAGATGGCCACAAAGCGGCGCACGGCTTCGGGCATGCCCATCTCCAGCGCTGCGGCCGTGAGGCCGTGACCAATCGAGACCTCGGCGATCTGCGGGCACAGCTCCAACAAGTAGCCCAGATTGTCCAGCGTCAAATCGTGGCCCGCATTGACCCCAAGCCCGTGCTGGGCCGCCAGAGCCGCCGTGCGGCAGAGCTGCTCGCGGCGTTCGTCCTGCAAAGCCGGATCGTCATAGCAGGCGCCATAGGGGCCGGTATAAAGCTCGACGCGATCGACCCCCAGCTCGGCAGCGGTCTCGATCTGCTCGATCTTGGCGTTGGGCTCGCAAAAGGCCGAGACCCGCATGCCGCCGGCCTTCAGCCGCGCCACCAGAGGCGCCAGCAGCGCGCGATCCGCAACGAAGTCCCAGCCGTGGTCTGAGGTGGCTTGCTCGGGCGCGTCGGGCACCAGGGTCACCTGGTCGGGCTTGTGCGCTTCGATCAAGTCCATGAAGTCGGCGCTGGGGTAGCCCTCGATATTGAATTCTTTGCCGGGATAGCGCGCCAAAAGATCCTGGAGCAGCGGCAGATCACTGAAGCGGATGTGGCGCTGATCGGGGCGCGGGTGCACGGTCAGGCCCGCCGCGCCCGCGTCCAGCGCCAGAGCGCCAATCCCGGCAACACTGGGCCAGGGCAAATCGCGGCGATTGCGCAGCATGGCAACCGCGTTGAGATTGACCGACAAACTACAGGACATGGCACCGCCTTTTCGCGCGGGTGGAAAGCAAGACGCGGAGTCTAGAACAGCGCCTCAGCCGGGGCAAGACACGCAGACGGGCTGGGCGATATTTGACGCCCTATTTGACGCCGTGTTTGCGGGCGATTCCAAGGAGCGGCAAAAGAGCCCCCCTTGGCCCCTTGCGCAATGGCTAGCACTTAATATATACGAACAATCGAATATGCGAAGATTCGCGCTACAAGGACTTGTGCATGAAAGCCCTGCAACTCAGCCCTCAGCTTAGCGTTTCGGCTCAATTGAGCTTGGACGATGTGCAACAAGCCGCCGATCTGGGCTTCAAAACCCTGATTTGCAACCGCCCCGACGGCGAAGGCGCCGATCAGACCACTTTTGTCGAGATCCAGCGCGCCGCTGAGGCTCTGGGCATGAGCGCGCACTACTTGCCGATCATCTCGGGCCAGATGGACGATGCGCACGCAGCCGATTTTGGCCGCTTGCTGGCCGATAATGAAGCGCCGGTCCTGGCCTATTGCCGTACTGGCACCCGCTCGACCAACCTTTGGGCGCTGAGCCAGGCGGCCACAACCCCCGCAGACGAGCTTCTGATCGCCGCCCGCCAGGCGGGCTACAACATCACCTCACTGCGTGGGCGCTTGTTGGCGGCCAACCCCCAGCAGCAGACCGGACAAAGCCTTGAGGGCGCTGTCGGCGAGACCCGCAAGACCGACTATGACGTGCTGATTATCGGCGGTGGTGCCGGTGGTATCGCTGCGGCCTCCAGCCTGCTGGCGCGCGACTGCTCGCTCAATATTGCCATCGTTGATCCTTCAGAGCACCACTACTACCAGCCCGGCTGGACCATGGTCGGTGGCGGCATTTTCCATCCCAAGGTCACCCAGCGCCGCATGCAGGACGTTCTGCCCCGCCGCTGTAAATTGATCGCCGAGGGCGTGGAGAGCTTCCAGCCCGATCAAGACCAAATCACGCTCTGCAATGGTCAAACTCTTGCCTACAAGACGCTGGTCGTCAGCCCGGGCCTGAAACTGGATTGGGGCGGCATCGAAGGCCTGTCCGAGACCCTGGGGCACAACGGCGTCACGTCCAACTATCGCTATGACCTGGCGCCCTACACCTGGCAGTTGGTCAAGGAGCTGCAAGGCGGCAACGCGCTCTTCACCCAACCGGCCATGCCGATCAAGTGCGCGGGCGCGCCGCAAAAGGCCATGTACCTTTCCGCCAACCATTGGGAGCGCAGAGGCGACCTGAAGAACATCAATGTCCAGTTCAACAACGCCGGCGGCGTCTTGTTTGGTGTCAAAGACTATGTGCCCGCGCTCATGTCCTACGTCGAGCGCTATGGCATTGATCTGGCCTTCAACTCCAACCTGGTGAAGGTGGACGGACCCAACAAAATCGCGACCTTCGAGGTCAAGGACGCCGACGGCAATGTCAGCCGGGTCGAAAAGGCCTTCGATATGCTACACGTCTGCCCGCCGCAACTGGCGCCCGACTTCATTCGCGTCAGCCCGCTGGCCGATACCGCCGGATGGATGGACGTGGACCAGTACACCCTGCGCAGCAAGGCCTATGAAAATATCTGGGGTCTGGGCGATGTGACCAACGCGCCCA
Organism: uncultured Rhodospirillaceae bacterium; assembly: GCA_964536635.1. Taxonomy (GTDB): domain Bacteria; phylum Pseudomonadota; class Alphaproteobacteria; order UBA7985; family JAUIBT01; genus JAUIBT01. Next base: position 7,202 of record CAZHYF010000047.1, read on the forward strand.
ACGCCAAGACCGCCGCCGCCGTGCGCAAGCAAGCCCCCGTGGTGGCCGAAAACCTGCTGCGCGCTCTGAAGGGCCGCAAGAACCAGCGCGAAGCCCTCTACCGCGGTTATGGCTCCTGCCCCTTGACCGTCGAGCGCGGCAAGATCGTGCTGGCCGAATTCGGCTATGGCGGCGTGCTGGAGCCCAGCTTCCCTCGCTTTGTCATCGACGGCACCAAGCCGTCGCGCCTGTCTTGGTGGCTGAAAGAGCGCATGCTGCCCCCCATCTATTGGCACGCCATGCTCAAAGGCCGCGAGTGGTTGGCCAAGCCCGTTTACGAAAGCTAGGCACGGGCGCACACGAACCCGCGTGGGGCGCGCGGTCATCCCGTCCCCTGTTCTCTTTGCTCCTGCCTCTTGGCGCATCGGCCTGCCGGTTTTGCCTTGAGGTCTCCTCGATAGGCTCGAAGCACCTCTGGATCTCCAGAAGCGTTTCGGGCCCTCTTTTTGCGCAAAGTTTGGACCCGATTTTCGCCTTGGCGCTGCGCTAAGGATGCATGACGCCCGCACAAGGAGGCAAAGTTTGCTATCCTGGCCTCCGGCCTGTTAGATAGGGCATCCCAAAACCAGCGCCTGGCCCCATGCCGCTCTTCTTGTCGATCCACCGCTATATTCTCTGGCTGCTGACCCCCTTTTGGGTGGGGCTGATCGCTGGCTTGGTGTTTCTTGCGGCCATGGTCAATTCGCTGAATTTCCTGGCCAAGGTGATCAACGACAACATGTCGATCTGGCTCTTGTTGAAATTCGTCTCCTTCGGCATGCCGGTGGCAGTCTGGTTGGTCACGCCGATCACCCTCTACCTGGCGATCATGGTGGTCTATTCGCGCCTGCGCAACGATACCGAGACGGTGGTCATGCAGTCCTGCGGCATCAGCCAATTTTCGCTGGGGCGGCCCGCGATTGTGCTGGGCTTGGTGGGCGGGCTGCTTATGGCCTACCTGGTAGCCAGCGTTATTCCGGGCGTCAACCGCGCTTTTCGCGACGCCAAGAACGAGCTGGTCTTCGCGCTAACGCCCTCAGCCATCCGCGAGGGGGTCTTCTTCAGTCCGGTGCAAGGCATCACGCTCTACATTCGCGAGAAGGCGCAGGGCTCGACCTATCGCGGCTTTATCATGCACGACCAGCGCGACCCCAAGCACCCCATGACGGTCACCGCTGATGAAGCCCGCCTGGAGGAACTGGACGGCAATTTCGCCATCGTTCTGACCGGTGCGACCCGCTTTGAGCAGCGCCAAGACGAGGCGCCCTCCAGCCTGTTGAACTTCGACCGCCACGTTTATTCCTATACCCCGGACCGTTCCTATACCGACCGGCCCTACATCAAGCCGCGTGAACTCTATATGGGCGAGTTGGTCGCCGCCGTTCGCAACAAGACGACGCCCAAGTACACCAACGGCTATATCGCCGAGCTGATCGACCGCCTAACGACGCCGCTGCTGCCGCTGGGCTATGCGCTGCTCGCGCTGTCGATCATCAACCAGGGTCAGCAGGGACGGCGGGGCACCTCGACCCAGACGCTGGTTGCTGTGGCGAGCCTGGTCGGGGTTGAGGTGCTGCGCTTTAGCGCCAAGTCGCTGGCTTCTGAAAGTACGGCAGCAGCGCCGATCTTGGTGGTAGCTGAGCTCATGCCTTTTGTTCTGGCGCTGGTATTCTGGCAAGCCATGAACCTGCAAGCCTGGATCCAAGCCATGTGGGCCAGCCGCCATGCTTAGTCTCAAACGCCTGCTGCCCGGTGCCCAGGCGCCGACCAAGCTGGGCGATTTGTTGCCCGGCCGCCGCAAATCTGGCTCGCCGCGCGCGCTCTACAGCTATTTGCGCAGCCAGCTCGCGGTCTGGTTTGCCGGTCTGCTGGCGGGTTTCATCGGCTTTGTCTTCGTCATCGACTACATGGCTGGCCTCGATCGCTTCTCCTACGCCGATCTGGAACAGAGCGACATTCTGTTTATGTCGCTGATGCGCCTGCCCTTCTTGGCCCGCGAGGTGCTGCCCTTTGCTTTGTTCTTGGCCTGCATGGTGGTGCTGTCCCGCAACACCCGCAGCTTAGAGCTGGTGGTGATGCGCTCGGCCGGGGTCTCAGCCTGGCGCTTCTTGCGGCCCTTTGTCGTGATGAGCTTCCTGACCGGTCTCATCATGATGCTGGTCTGGGATCCGCTGGCCAAGCAGCTCAATCAGGCGCTGGCCGAGACCATGTTCGAGCGCTACCAACTGCGCATCTCAACCGAAATCGGCAGCGCCGCAGACGCCAAGGGCTGGTATGCCCAAAAGCTGCCCAGCGGATTTTTGGCCATCAAGGTCGGCAAACCGACCCGCAGCGCGACCCGCTTTGAAGACACGGCCATCATGCGTTTTGATAGCCAGAATCATTTCGAGGTGCGCTATGAAGCCAAGGCGATGAGCATCCATGCCGTGCAGGTCGTGCTGGAAAAGGTCTGGGAGATGCGCCCCGACAAGCCCCTGATGTTTCACGAAGAATTGAGCCTTGATCTGTCGGTGGACTTGGACCGTTTCATCCCCTCCTTTGCGCCGCCAGACGCATTGAGTCTGTTTGCGCTGCCCGCCTACACCCGCGAGGCGAGCCGGATGGGCTTTCGCACCCGTGGCTATGATACCCTGTGGCACCGGCTTCTGTCCTTGCCTTTTTACTACGTCGCGCTGGCGCTGCTCGCGGCCTGCTTTTCCCTGCGTCTTCAGCGCAAGGGCGGCGCCGCGCTGGTCATGGCTGCGGGGGTCATTTCGGGTCTCATGGCCTATTTCGGTCGCTCGGTGACAGTGGCGCTTGGCTCGACCGGCCTTCTTCCGCCCTCGGTCGCGGTCTGGGCGCCGCTATTCTTGTTGCTGGCGGTCTGCATGCTGATCTTGCTACGCAGCGAAGACGGTTGAGCGTCAGAGCGCTTCGCCAAATTGCCCCCATCCAGGCCTAGGAGTTACACATTTGCGCCTCGCTTGTGTGTCACCTCAAAGCTGCGCGGTTCTTTGCCCAAGCGGGCGGAGCTGCCTAAGGGATTTTAAAAGAACATATTTTAAGCCGCTCATGGGTTTTGGATTTTACACTACCAGCGATGATCGCCCGACCTCAGGGGGGGCCCTGCGCCCAGGCCTGTCCAGGCCAAGCGCAGCGCGCGCGCTCGTGGCGTTTTGCTGGCGGTTTGGCCGCAGGCTTTGCCTGGCACTGCTGGCAGGCTTGGCGCTCGCCCTCGGCTCCGCCGCGCTGGCCCAACCCAGCCTGGAGCGCGATATCACCCGAAGTTTCGAATTCAACGGCGAGCAGATCTTCATCGCCGCCGACGAGATCGTCTATGACGATGACAACAACATCATTCGCGCGAGCGGCAATGTGGAAATCTTCTCGGGCAAGCAGCATCTGCGCGCTGAAGAGATCCTCTATTATCAAGATACCGAGACCATCATCGCCAACGGCGGGGTCTACGCCATTACCAACGAAGGCGAAGAAATCATCGCTGAATCGGTCAATTTGACCAACCGCTTCACCGCTGGCGAGGTCAAAGATTTCTATCTCCAACTCACCAACCAGGGCCGCTTGGCCGCCAACCGCGTCGCGCGTGAAGGCAAGACCTACAGCCTGCATCGCGGCGTCTATTCAGCCTGCCCTGCCTGTGAAGACGACCCCAGCAAGCCCTTGCTCTGGCAGATCCGCGCCGACCAGGTCATGCTGGATGAAGAAGAGCAGCAGATCTACTATCGCAATGTCTTCTTTGACGTCTACGGCATGCCCTTGCTCTATTTGCCCTACTTTCGTCAGGCCGACCCGCGCGTCAAACGCATGTCGGGCTGGATCGGCTCGGGGATCGTCGGCAACAACTTGCTGGGCCCTTCGCCAGAGGCCAGCTATTTCTGGGCCATCAACGAGCAAAAAGATCTGACGATAACCCCCAAACTGCACCCCTACGCCGGCCTCAGCTTGGCGCTGGACTACAACCAGGCTCTGGCAAACGGCACGATTGGCCTGCAAGCCCAGGGTTCGATGTTGCCGGGCTTCATGCCCAGTTCCGACGATCTTCTGTCAGGTGGGCGCGACCTGTTCGAGGGCACGGTTGGCGGTGATATCTCACTCGATCTGTCGCGCGAATGGCGCCTCACTGGTGAGGGTCAGATCTACACCAGCCCGGACTACCTCTACGAATTCGGCTTGGATACCTCCAGCGTTCAGACCTCCCAGGTGCACCTGGAAGGATTCCACGGGCGCTCCTATAGCCAGGTCTTGGCCAAGAAGGTGCAGCCGGGGCGCTCCAGCATCGACGCAAGCGTTTTGCCTGCGATGAGCCTTGTTCAGTCCTCCTACGATTCAGGCCCGATCTTGGGTCAAACGTATCTGGAGGTTGACACCGACCTGCGCGGCATCTTCCGCCCCGACAATCGCGATACATTGCGCGCCTCCTTGCGTCCGGCTTTGATCATGCCCATTCAGTCCGAACTGGGCATCGACTGGCAGGCCGAGATCGCTGGCCAATTCGACTACTACGCGACCGAAAACGCCACCGCGGCTTTGCCCGGTGAGAGCGGCTATCGCATCGTGCCCTATGCCGAGCTGTCTGCGGCCTATCCCTTGGTGCGCAGCGGGCCCAAGTACACCCAGTACCTGACGCCCAAGGCCTCTTTGACCACCAGCTTGTTCGAAGATAGTTTCGCAACCACCCCCAACGAAGACAGCATCGGGGTCAACATCGACGTGACCAACTACGACCAAGCCAACCGGTCGGCTGGCAGCGACGTGATTGATACGGGCCTGCGGCTGAACTACGGCGTCGAGTGGGCCTTGTTCAATGGCGAGCGCCAGTTGGCTCAGGTCGAGATCGGCCAGTCCCAGCACCTGATTGGCGACGATATGGTGCAGAGCCGCTTGGGCCGCGCCAACTCCTATCGCAACGTGGTGGGCAAGGTCAGCCTAACCCCCAGCCAATCGACCAGCATTTCCTACCTCTTCAGCATGGACCCCAACACGGCTGGCTTCGATTTGCACGACCTGAGCTTTGATTGGCAGTGGGGAAATACTGGCGTCTCGGGCTCCTACCTCTACTTCAAGCCCGACACGGCTCAGGGCAGCCCCGCCAATCAATTGCGCGCCAATTTCTCACAAGGGCTGTTTGACAACTGGACCTTGACGCAAAGAAACCTGTATGACTTCGACGATGCCCGCATGGAGCAAATTGGTTTGGGACTAAGCTATCGCCATCCTTGTGCTGCCATCGGCATCTCGTATGATCGCTTTGATGATGCTTCCAGCATTGATCATCGCATAACCTTTTCTTTGTCGTTGGACACGCTTGGCGGCTCGTCGCTCTCGCGCACCTTTTAGGACTTTGGCCCATGATTGAACGCCGCAACCGGCGCTCAAGTCTCTTGTTCCCGCTGTTGCTCTGCCTTGCACTGGTGAGCGCTGGGCTTGGCGCATTCCCGCTCCGCACGAGCCAGGCCTGGGCACAGCAAGCGCCGCTGACGCAAGCCAGCGGTGTCGCCTATACCATCCAGACCCTGGTGGTGGTGAATGACGAAGCCATCACCAACGTCGATTTGGACGCCCGCATCCGCTTTGTGGCCCTGACCACCAACCGGCCCTACACCGACGCCTTGCGCCAAGAGCTCTACCAGACGGCCTTGGATGCGCTGATCGACGAGTCCCTGCAATTACAGGAGGCCAAAAAGGGCGGGGTTGAGATAGCCGACAGCGAGGTCATGTCCTTCGTCACAAACATGGCGCAGCAAAACAAGCAGAGTGCTGAACAGTTCCTGGGCGGCCTGCGCGCCAACGGCGTCGATCCGGCGACCTTTATGCGCCAAATCCGCGCCCGCAGCGCCTGGCAGAAGCTGATCGTCAAGCGCCTACCCGGTAGCCAGATTATTGACCGTGACGAGCTGGCGGCGGAAATCGAGGCCGAAAAAGCCAAAGCCGGCCAAGTCGAGCGCGATGTCTACCAAATCTATCTGCCCTACGCCGGACAGGCGCCCGAGCAGGTCATGGCGCAAGCGCAAGCCCTGATGCAGGCCATGGCCGCGCGCCAACTGCGCTTTACCGAAGCCGCCAAGCAGTACTCCCAAGGGCCGGCCGCACCACAAGGCGGCTCCTTGGGCTGGTTGACCGACGCCGATCTGCCCGCCGTGATCGCCGACGCCGTGCGCAAGCTGGACGCCAGCGGCATTTCTCAGCCGGTGCAAGGCCCGGACGGCATCTATCTGGTGGCGGTGCGCGATCAACGCACCATTGGCCAAAAGCAGGGCCGCAGCATCTTTGACCTCAAGCAGCTCTTTTTGCGCCTGCCCGCCAATCAAGGTTCCTTGGAGGGGCAACAAAAGCTCGCGCTGGCCCAACGGGTCATCCAAAGCGTCAAGGGCTGCGCGGCCTTCAACGAGGCGATGATCTCTGCGGGCGACCAGGGATCGGGCGACCTCAACGGCATCGACCTGGCGACCCTACCGGAGCAAGTCGCGGCCATCTTGACCCAACTGCCGATCGGCCAGCCCTCGCCGGTGTTGCCGGTGCCCAACGGCGCCTCGATCTTCATGGTCTGCAACAAGCGCAACGAGATCGAAAGCGTCGAAGAGGGCGAGATCCGCTCGCGCCTGATCGCCGCCAAGGCCGAACGCTACGCCGAGCGCCTGCTGCGCGAACTGCGCCGTCAAGCCTTCATCGAATACAAGGGCTAGGCGGTGCACACGCGCCAAGATGGCCCCCGGCTCGCCTCCCAGCTCGCCCCCCTGGCCCTGACGCTGGGCGATCCGGCTGGCGTCGGCCCCGAGCTGAGCTTGCGCGCATGGCAGGCGCTGCGCCAAGACCCCCAGGCCCCCGCTTTTTGCTTTTTGGGCGACGCCGACCTGCTGGCCGAGCGCGCCGCGCTGCTGGACCTAAATGTGTCCATCGCGCGCCTGGAACAGGTCAGCCAAGCAAGGGCCGCTTTCGCCCAGGCGCTGCCCGTGTTGCACAGCCCCTTGCCCGCTCCCAGCCGGCCCGGCCAGCTCGATCCCGCCAACGCCCCCGCCGTGCTGGCCTCGATCCAGCAGGCCGTGGCGCTGACCCAGGCGGGCGCTTGCCGCGGACTGGTTACCAATCCCATCAACAAAGCCGCGCTCTATGAGGCAGGCTTCGGCTTTCCTGGCCACACCGAATACCTGGGCCACCTGGCCGGGCTGGAGCAGCCGACCGTCATGATGCTGGCCTGCCAGGCGCTGCGGGTGGTGCCGGTGACGCTGCACGTCTCCTTGCGCGACGCCATTGCCCAGCTTGACGCCGCCACCTTGGCCCACGCCTGCCGCACAACCCACGCCTTTTTGCGCGATCACATGGGCCTCGAAAGGCCGCGCTTGGCGGTCTCGGGCCTCAATCCGCACGCGGGCGAGCAAGGGGCCATGGGCCGCGAGGAGCTCGACATCATCGCGCCGACCCTAGAGGCCTTGCGCGCCGAGGGCCTAGACCTGCGCGGCCCACTGCCCGCCGACACCATGTTCCACGAACGCGCGCGCCAGACCTACGACGCAGCGCTCTGCATGACCCACGACCAAGCGCTGATCCCGATCAAGACCCTGGCCTTCGATGAGGGCGTCAATCTCACCATGGGCCTGCCCTTCGTGCGCAGCTCGCCGGACCACGGCACCGCGCTGGACATCGCAGGGCAAGGCATCGCCAGGCCCGACAGCTTGATTGAGGCGCTGCGCTTTGCCGACCGCCTGACGCGCCCCGCCGCCCAACAGGAGGCCGCTGCATGAGCCGTCCGCCCTTTGGGGCTCCTGAGCCCACGCGCCTGGCCTTCGACGGCCTGCCGGTGCTGTCGCAAGTGGTGCGCCGCCACGAGCTGATGGCCAAGAAGAGCCTGGG
>CAZHYF010000048.1:0-14912 GCA_964536635.1 uncultured Rhodospirillaceae bacterium
TAACACCATCCAGCGCTTCGGCGGCCAGCTCAAAGCCCGAACGCGTGCTGTCGAGCTGGGCCGCGACCGCGCCCATAGGGCCCGCGAATGGCGCAACCGGGGACACGGCGCTCGGTAGGGCATCACCGATGTCCTGCAAGATTTGTGCGGTCTCGCTGCCGGTGATATCACCGCGCGCACCGGCGTCCAGCGCTTGCGAGGCTGCGCTGAGGCCCGCAAAGAGCCGCGAAGCTGCCGAGGGATCGTCAAAGCGCCCCTGGGCATCGTCCAGCAGTTGGCTCAGGCGCTTGGCGTTGGCAGCAACCCAGGTCCGCGCGCTTTCGCGCTCCTCCTGGTCGATCTTCGAGCCTGCCAGCATCTCGGCCATGTGTGCGGCGCGATCCAGCAGGGCATCTTGAGCATTTTGAAGCACCGCATCGCGTAGGGGCCCTTCTTCCATCTCTTGCGCTTGATCCAGCAAATCCGTCACCGGTGCATCAGCATAGGCCAGGCGGTCGCCGGTCAGGCGCAGCACCTGCGACAGCTCCATCAGGGCCGGATCGTCGCTGATGTGCAGCAAGGCTTCGGCGTCGCGAATGAGGCCGCGAATGGCGGCTTGGTCGCCCTTGGCGATGGCATCGGCCGCGCTCTGGGTCAGGCCGTCAAGCGCAGGCTCCGGCAGCAACGGAACGCTCCCGTCTTGGGGCACCGTGGGGATCAGCGCCATGCGCCCGATCAGGCTATAGTTGGGCGCGATGGAATCGTCGAAGGACTGGTCGGCGCGCTCGTGGTAGTAGTACCAAGGCCGCTCGCAGCAACCGACCGCGTGGGCAAGATCCAGCCATTGGCCGCGCTAGACCTCGTTCTTCAGATCGTCTTCGAACCAAAACTGCATGCGGGTATTCAGGGCCTTCAAGCGCGCCACCCCAACCCTGAGCATAACCTCTGTTGAGGCTTCGTCGGCTTGACCGTGATTGACAGCGCTGCGCCATTCCACCAGTCGTCGCGTGCTGCTGTCAAAGACGCCGCGGGTTTCCTTCCAATCCAGCCACAGCCAGCCGCTCCAGCTATCGACATAGCCCATGGAAAAACCGATGCCGTTCAGCTCAAAGGCTTCGCGCAACGTGCCAGGCGCCGCATTGTAGCCCCAGCGCGCTTCGTGGGCCGTTGAAAGCGCCTTGACCTCAGCCAATAACTCTTCAACCGTTGCGTTGATATCTGCGGACGCGCTGCCAGCGCTACAAACCAGCAAGAGCGCTGCGGATAGAATGCGTTTCATTGGAGCCTCCTGGGCGCGGGAATAATGCTGCAACATGGGCGCTGCGGTATGCCCAAGGGTGGAGGCACCAGGGCGCTTTTCGTCGCCTGACCCCAGATCGCCAGGGTCGCAATTGCTGGCACCATTGGCAGCAAGCCGCCGGGCGCAGCGACCTGGTGCGCCGGTCCATCAGCGCGCTCAAGGCAAGGCTTGCAGCTTGGCGAGCATGCCGTAAGAATGACACCAAATGCCCCCATCCCCCAGCGCTCTGGGTTTGCCTCTGGCGAGCTCGCCCCAAAAGAGGTCCGGCAGCCAAGCGCAGGACAAAGCAACACGCGAAGGATCCGCCCAACAATGCACAGCCACGACATTCGCGCCGTCGTCTTCGATATCGACGGCACCCTGGCCCTGATGGACAAGGCCAGCGGCACCTATACCGCGCTGCCGGGGGCTGTCGAGGCACTGGATCATTGCCGCGCCCTTGGCCTGCCGGCGGTGGCCTACACCAACGGCACCTTCTTTCCGCCTGCGCGCTACTACCCCCTGTTGGCCGACGCAGGCCTGGTGCTAGCGCCCGGCCACATCTTGACGCCCGCAGCCGTGGCTGCCCAGGCGCTGAAAGCCATGGGCTATCGCCGGGTCATGGTTATGGGCGCCGAGGGCACATGCGTTCCCATGCAAGAAGCAGGCATTGAAATCATTGCGCCCACAAAGGACGCCCCACAGGTCGAGGCGGTCTTGCTGGGCTGGACCCGTGAGTTCAACGCCGAACAACTCGAAGCCGTGGTGCAGGCTGTCTGGGACGGTGCCAAACCCTTTGCGGGCTCGGTCGCACCCTTTTTTGCAGGCGCTGGCGGCAAAAAGCTGCTGGGCATTTCAGGCGCCGTAGCAGCAGCCTTGACCTACGCGACCGGGGTTGAGGTGACGGTATTTGGCAAGCCTCAAACCAAGGGCTTGGAGGCGGTTGCGGCCATCACCGGGGTCTCACCCCAGCACATGATGATCGTGGGCGACGATCCCAAACTTGAGATTCGCATGGGCCGCGAGGCGGGCGCGCTCTGCGTCGGGGTCACAACCGGCGTTGTGGACGCGGCGGGCTTTGCCGACTTCCCCGAGGCCCAACGTGCGCAGGTCGTGATCGCCTCACTGGAAGGCTTTGGACAGCAGCCCTGGTTCCCAAAGGCCAAAGCAGCATGAGCGGCGGGGCAATCGGCGAAGGTGATCTGTTGTGGCAAGCCAGCGCGGAGCGGATCGAGGCCTCTGAGACCAGCCGCTTTTTGCGTTGGCTCGATCAGCGCGGCCACAGCTTTACGACCTATGATGCCTTGTGGCGTTGGTCGGTTGAGGACCTGGCGGGCTTTTGGCGCGCGCTGGCCGACTACTTCGAACTGATCTATGACGGCGAAATTGCGCAGGTTCTGACCGACGATCCCATGCCACGCACGCGCTGGCTGACCGGAACGCGGCTCAACTATGCAGAACATGTTTTGCGCCACGAGACGAGCGGCAACCCAGAGCGCCCCATGCTGCACCATGTCAGCGAGCTACGCCCCCAAGCCTCGATGAGCTGGGCCGAGGTGGCAGGACAGGTTCGCGTGCTGGCAACGCGGCTGCGCACCCTGGGCATCGAGCCCGGTGATCGCATCGTGGCCTATATGCCCAACATCCCCGAAACGGTCGTCGCCATGCTGGCTGCAACAGCCATCGGTGCGACCTGGGCCACCGCTGCGCCCGAATTTGGCGCACAAACCGTGATTGACCGCTTCGGCCAAATCGAACCCAAACTCGTCTTCGCCGTCAATGGCTACCGTTATGGCGGCAAAGACTATGAGCGCAGCGCCGACCTGGCCGCCATCATGGCCGCTCTGCCCACGGCCGAGCACTTCGTCACCTTGGACTATTTACCCAGCGACGTGCCCGCTTCTGGCTTGGCGCCTGGCTTTCAGGGCCAACGCCACAGTTGGCAGGACTTGTTGGCTGGCCCTGCGGTCGCCCGCGAGGATTTCAGCTTCACCCGTGTGGCTTCGGATCACCCCTTGTGGGTGCTGTTCTCCTCGGGCACTACAGGCCTGCCCAAGCCCATCGTTCCGGGGCATCAGGGCATCGTCCTAGAGCACTTGAAGAATGGCGCCTTCCACTTGGACATGCGTGCCGATAGCACCTATTTTTGCTACTCCACCACCGGTTGGATGGTCTGGAACACCCTGATGATCGGCCCTATGCTGAACGGCCAGGCGACGCTGTATGACGGCCACCCAGCGCATCCAGATGCCAGCACCTTGTGGCGTATCATGGAGCAAACCGGCGTAACCCATTTTGGCGGCTCGCCGACCTTCATGCAGATGGTGCGCGCGCAAGGCCTCCGGCCTGGCGAAGAGTTCGACCTCAGCCGGTTGGCGATGATCTTCTTGACCGGCTCGCCCTCGACCCCCGAGATTCTGGCCTGGCTGCACGACGCGGTGAAGCAAGATCTCTATGCCACCTCTCAATCTGGCGGCACCGAGCTGTGCTCGGGCATTCTGGTGGGCAGCGTCCTGCTGCCGACCCGTGCGGGCGAGATCCAAGCTCCGGGGCTCGGCTGTGCAGCCGCAGCCTATGATGAGAACGGCAAGCCCTTGGTTGCCGAGGTTGGCGAGCTGGTGATCCAAAAACCTATGCCCTCCATGCCGCTGTTTTTCTGGGGTGACCCCGACTTTTCGCGCTACCTGGAGAGCTATTTCGATACCTATTCCGGCATCTGGCGGCACGGCGACCGCGTGCGCTTCAACGCCCATGGCGGCTCTTATGTGCTGGGCCGGTCTGACGCCACGCTAAATCGCTTTGGTGTGCGGATTGGTTCGGCCGAAATCTACCGCACCATCGAGGGGTTCGCCGCAATCGCCGACAGCTTGATCGTCTGCATCGAGGAGCAGGGCGGCGGATACTACATGCCCCTATTCGTGCAAATGGCTGAGGGGCAAACATGGGACAGGGCACTGGAGGCCGAAATTGTCCGCCGCCTGCGCAACGAACGCAGCCCGCGCCACGTCCCCGATGCGATCATTGCCGCGCCCGAGATTCCCACCACGCTAACCGGAAAGAAGATGGAGGTGCCGGTGCGCAAGCTGTTGCTCGGCCAGCCAATTGCAAAGGTCGCCAGCCGTGATGCGACCCGAAACCCGGCAGCCCTGGATTGGTTTGCTGACTTCGCTGCGCAAAGGATCAGCCAGCAAACAAGCCGGTCGTAGACACCTTTTTCGACCGCGCAAGTTGCCGCTAAGGGCTGCTTTCGTGGCTGACATAGCGCGGCCTCAGCACCTGGCGGATGGTGGCATCATCTATGCCGGCGACCTGGCTTCGAATGTCGCCGACAAGCGCTTCGACTGAACGTTCCGCTTCCGGGGTCCGCTCCAGGTAGGCTTGGGCGACCAACAAGATGTCTTCAGCCTGCTTTGGAAAAGTCGGATCGGGTTGGGTCAAACGCATTTGCCAGTTTTGCTGACCGTCCCATCCCAGGCCATCCGGCGCATAGATCAGCTCGGCCAGCGGCGGTGCGGTCTCTAGCTGCCTTGAGACCGCCAACACCACCTCAACCGCATCGGCGCCCGAGGCGGCCTGAAGGCGCTTGGCCGCCTGGCGCAGGAGGCTGGCGTGAATAGCGTTTAGATTGGCCGCCATCGGCGCCGACGAGGCAATCACCACCCGAAAACGAACCCGGCCTGCTTGGCTCAGGTCTTGGCGGGCGAGTTCTTGAAACAGAACCGCGTCCTCTACCTCGCGCGGGTGGCGCAAATCCGGGACCAGCAATTGGGCACCAAAGAACAGCCCCAGCACCAGCGCCAGGCTGCCAAAAACATAAACAGCAGCGCGCAAGGCAAAAGCCCTAACCCAGACCATCGTTCAGATCGCTTTGTGAAATCGTGCCCATAGCCTGGCAAGTTTAGCGCCCTTTGCCTCCTGCCTCAAGGAGACGCCGCCCGGTGATCGGCTGACTGGCGCTCATCAGGTTGGCGCTCATCAGGTTGGCGCGCAACAAATGCCTCATTTACCGGTTGTCAATGAATTTAGCGCGCGATAACATTTGCAAAGAAAATGAAAAGGACACCGGCCGATGACCGATCAACGCATCAAAAATATGGAAGAATTTGCGGCTGTTAGCGGCCTGTCGCGGCCGACAGTCTCAAAGTACTTCAACGATCCGCGCAGCGTCCGCGCCTCGACCCGGCAAAAGATCGAGCGCGCCTTGGAGGAATTTGCGTACCAACCCAACATCTACGCGATGAACCAGAACCGCAAACTGACCAAGAACGTCGGAATCGTGGTTCCCTATCTGGCGGACCCCTTCTTCGCAGAAATCGCCCGCACGATTGAAGCACGCTGTATCGAAGCTGGCTATCGCCCCACCATGTTCAGCTCCTACGGCGATCCGGCCCAAGAGGTCGAAATCCTCAACTTGCTGCGGTCCATGAAACCAGCCGGAGTTCTGTTGGCACCGCTTGGCCGTTTGTCTGATCGCTCAGAAATCGAAAAATTCTGCCGTGATGTGCCGACGGTGCTGTTCGACAGCAATTTGGACGGCATCGGAGCCGCCTTTGTCGGCTCAGACAACTACAGCTTTGTCGATCAAACGGTGGAGTATCTGACTCGCACCGGCGAAGCGCCCCTGTTCTTCGAAATGAAGACGCCCGCCAACCCCAACGCCAACAAGCGCCGCCAAGCCTATCTGGATGTGATGCAGCGCCTGGGTCATGAACCCCACGTCGTCAGCATTGCTGGCGAAGGTTGGGCGTTTGAGGAGATCGGCAAACGCGGCGCGCTTGAGTTCTTGGCCCAAGGAAATTGGCCGACAAACGCCATCTTGTGCAGCAATGACCGCCTAGCAATTGGCTTCCTGGCCGCAGCCTATGAGATGGGGATTCGCGTCGGCAGAACGCCCGATTGCGCCCTGCGCCTGGCCTCCAACGACGACCACCCCTTTTCCCGCTTCACCTGTCCGTCTTTAACAACCGCAGCGCACGACTACGATTCCGTCTCCAGTGCAAGTGTGGAAAAGCTGTTACAACTTATTGAAAATGAGGGGCATTTCACGTCGCGCAGTGAGCAGCTGTTCGAGGCACGCTTGGTGCTGAGAAATTCATCATGAGCGAATAATTTTCTTTCCGCGCGTAAATTTTTAATTGACTGCGCGTCAGATTGATTGATAGCGTGCGTCTGCAAGGCATTAACCAGGAGGAACCTAATGACCTTTAAAAGCGTACTTGGCGCAGCAACAGCATTGACACTCGTTGCCGGCAGCGCCGCTCTTGCTGAGACCATCACCATCGCCACCGTGAACAACGGCGATATGATCCGCATGCAAGGCTACACCGACGATTTCACTGCCAAGACCGGCCACACCGTTGAGTGGGTCACCTTGGAAGAGAACGTCCTTCGTCAGCGCGTCACCACCGATATTTCGACCAAGGGCGGTGCGTTCGACATCATGACCATCGGCATGTACGAGACCCCGATTTGGGGTTCAAACGGTTGGTTGGTCGCTCTGGACGATCTGTCGGCTGACTACGATGCCGGCGACATCCTGCCCGCTATGGCTGGCGGCTTGAGCCACGACGGCACGCTCTACGCAGCGCCCTTCTACGGCGAAAGCTCTATGGTGATGTACCGCACCGACCTGATGGAAAAAGCTGGCTTGGAAATGCCCGCAGCTCCAAGTTGGTCATTCATCGCCAAGGCTGCCCGCGAAATGACCGACCGCAAGGCTGGCATCAACGGCATCTGTCTGCGTGGAAAGGCAGGCTGGGGTGAAGGCGGCGCTTTCATCACCGCTATGTCGAACTCGTTCGGCGCCCGCTGGTTCGATGAAGAGTGGAATGCTCAGTTCGACAGCCGCGAGTGGTCAGACACCCTGAACTTCTTCGTCAACATGATGAGCGATGCTGGCCCGGCTGGCTATGCAACCAACGGCTTCAACGAGAACCTGTCTCTGTTCCAACAGGGCAAGTGTGGCATGTGGATCGACGCAACCGTTGCGGCATCTTTCGTGACCAACCCCAAGGATTCAACCGTCGCTGACAAGGTTGGCTTCGCGCTGGCACCGGACAACGGCATGGGCGTACGCTCAAACTGGCTTTGGGCTTGGGCACTGGCGATCCCCGCTGGCACCAAGAAAGAGGCGGCTGCCAAGCAGTTCATCGAGTGGGCAACGTCCAAGTCCTACATCGAGCTGGTTGCAGCCAACGAAGGCTGGGCAAACGTTCCTCCGGGAGCTCGCACATCTTTGTACGAGAACGCCAACTACAAGGACGTTCCCTTTGCTCAGATGACCTTGGACTCAATCCTGTCGGCTGACCCCAACAACTCAACCGTGGACCCCAGCCCCTACGTTGGTATCCAGTTCGCGGCTATCCCTGAGTTCGCTGGTATCGCCACCGAAGTCAGCCAAGAGTTCTCAGCCGTCTATGCTGGTCAGCAGAGCATCGAAGAGGCGCTGAAAAAGGCCCAGGCTCTGACCAACGATGCGATGGAAGCTGCTGGCTACCGCTAAGCGGCGGCTCGCTTCCAACCCTCCCCAAGGAAGGCGGCTTCGGCCGCCTTCTCCCCTTCAGCCGACCGTAGCGATGGCTCGATCAAGGTGGTGGAGCACCCAAGCTGCTTCTGCTCCGTCCTTGCAGCCCTTTTACTTCATCGCACGCAACGGCTACGCTCTAGCTAATTGATGTGACCGCAAATCGCCCCCGATCCAGTGAGGGGTGAGCGTTCGGGCTTTGCTCTCAGGGAGACCTTCCATGGCAACTCAACACTCGCGCTCCGCCGCCCGCATGATGATGGCCCCGGCCGTTGTGTTGCTCCTCGGATGGATGCTGGTCCCGCTCTGCATGACCCTGTACTTTTCTTTCAAGAAATACCTGCCCCTACGCGGCGGTGATCTTGGTTGGGTCGGCTTTGACAACTACACGCGTTTCGTTTCCAGTTCTTCGTTCTGGCCCAGCGTCTATGCAACGCTGATTATCGTCGGCGGCGTTCTGGCCATCACCGTCGTGCTTGGCGTCCTGCTCGCCATCCTGCTCGATCAGCCCATGTGGGGCCAGGGCGTGGTGCGCATGCTGGTCATCGCCCCCTTCTTCGTTATGCCAACCGTGTCTTCCTTGGTTTGGAAGAACATGTTCATGGACCCCAACTACGGCCTGCTTGCCTACCTGTGGCGCTTCTTTGGTGCCGAGCCGGTTCAATGGATGTCCCAAGCTTCTTTGCCCTCGATCATCCTGATCGTGAGCTGGCAGTGGCTGCCCTTCGCCACACTGATTTTGCTAACCGCCATCCAGTCGCTCGACAGCGAGCAACTTGAAGCCTCCGAAATGGACGGCGCTCCGGTCCTCAGCCGCTTCTGGCACATTATCCTGCCGCACCTCAGCCGCGCGGTGACCGTGGTGATCTTGATCCAGACCATCTTCTTGCTGTCGATCTTTGCCGAGATCTTTGTCACCACCGGCGGCGCATTTGGCACCAAGACCCTCAGCTATCTGATTTTCCAACGCGTGCTTGAGAGCCAGAACGTCGGCCTCGGCTCGGCGGGCGGCGTCTACGCAATCATCCTGGCCAACATCGTTGCCATCTTCTTGATGCGCATCGTTGGCAAGAACCTGGACAACTAGGAGACATCGATCATGGCACGCGCAGTTTCTTCACGCCGCAGACTGATCAACACGCTTCTGGCCTGGTCCATCGGTTTGCTGATCTTCTTCCCCATTCTCTGGACCATCCTCACCAGCTTCAAGCCCGAGGGTCAGGCCATCGCCGACCCGCCGATGTTCTTGTTCTTCGACTGGACCTTGGAGAATTATTTCATCGTCCAAGAGCGCTCCGACTACATGCGCTACCTGATGAACTCGATCATCATCGCCGGCGGCTCGACCCTGCTGGGCATCCTGGTGGCTGTCCCTGCGGCTTGGTCCATGGCCTTTGTGCCCTCCAAGCGGACCAAGGATATCTTGATGTGGATGCTGTCCACCAAGATGATGCCGGCGGTCGGCGTGCTGTACCCTATCTATCTGGTGTTCATCCAGTTGGGCCTGCTGGACAGCCGCTTGGGCCTGGTCATCGTCCTCATGCTGATCAATCTGCCAATCATCATTTGGATGCTCTACACCTACTTCAAGGAAATCCCGGTTGCCATTTTGGAGGCCGCCCGCATGGACGGCGCCAGCCTGCGCAACGAGATCCTTTATGTGCTGACCCCCATGGCTATTCCGGGCATCGCCTCAACGATCTTGCTCAACATCATCTTGGCCTGGAACGAAGCCTTCTGGACGCTGAACCTGACCGCTGCCAAGGCGGGGCCGCTGACGGCCTTCATCGCCAGCTACTCCAGCCCCGAAGGTCTGTTCTTCGCCAAACTCAGTGCGGCCTCGACCATGGCCATCGCACCAATTCTCATCCTTGGCTGGTTCAGCCAAAAGCAACTCGTCCGTGGCCTGACCTTCGGCGCCGTGAAATAAGGGGAACCAACATGGGTCGTATTGTACTTGATAAAGTTACTAAGAGCTTTGGGGATGCCCAGGTTATCCCGCCGCTGGATCTGACCATTGAAGACGGCGAGTTCGCGGTGTTCGTCGGTCCTTCGGGCTGCGGCAAGTCCACCTTGCTGCGCCTGATTGCGGGCCTGGAGGATGTCACCAGCGGCAAAATCGAAATCGACGGCAAGGATGTCTCGGACCAAGCCCCCGCCAAGCGCGGCCTGGCGATGGTGTTCCAGTCCTACGCGCTCTACCCGCATATGTCGGTGCGCAAGAACATAGCTTTTCCGCTGAAGATGGCGGGCCTGCCGCGCGCGGAGATCAAGAAGCGGGTCGATAATGCGGCCTCGGTTTTGAACCTAACCGACTATTTGGATCGCCGCCCCGGTCAGCTCTCCGGCGGTCAACGCCAGCGGGTTGCCATCGGCCGCGCCATTGTCCGCGAGCCGTCGGCCTTCTTGTTCGACGAGCCCCTGTCCAACCTGGATGCTGCGCTGCGCGTCGGCATGCGCCTGGAAATCAGCGAGCTGCACGAGCGCCTCAAGAGCACCATGATCTACGTCACCCACGATCAGGTCGAGGCCATGACCATGGCCGACAAGATCGTTGTGCTGCAAGCGGGTGTGATCGAGCAAGTCGGCTCGCCGCTTGAGCTCTACCGCGCGCCGCGCAACACCTTCGTTGCCGGCTTCATCGGTTCCCCCAAAATGAACCTGATCGAAGGCCCCGAGGCCGCCAAGCATGATGCCCACACCATCGGCATTCGCCCCGAGCATATCAGCGTCTCGGCTGACAGCGGCACCTGGAGCGGCGTGGTCAATGTCTCTGAGCACCTGGGATCGGACACCTTCTTCCACGTTCAAGGTACTGGGCTAGCTGACAGCATCACCGTGCGTGCGGATGGCGAGGTTAGTTTCCGCCATGGCGACACGGTCCATCTGACCCCCCGCCCCGAGCACATCCATCGCTTTGACGCCCAAGGATTGCGGATCGAAGGACTGCCAATCGCATGAAACGCTTACAAGGCAAGGTCGCGCTGATCACCGGCGCGGCGCGCGGGATCGGCTTGGCTTTCGCCCAGGCCTATGTCCGCGAGGGCGCTCAGGTGGCCATCGCCGATATCGACCTGGCACGCGCTGATTCCGCGGCCGCTGCGCTGGGCCAAGCTGCGCTGGCGGTCGAAATGGACGTTACCAAGCAAGAGAGCATCGAGGCCGCAGTGGCTGCGACGCGATCCGCCTTCGGTCAGATCGACATCTTGATCAACAACGCGGCGCTGTTTTCGGCAGCGCCCATTGTCGAGATTACCCGCGCCGACTACCAGCGCCTGTTCGACATCAATGTCGCAGGCACCCTGTTCACCATGCAGGCGGTCGCCCGCCACATGATCGAGCGCGGCCAAGGCGGCAAGATCATCAATATGGCCAGCCAGGCCGGGCGGCGCGGCGAGGCGCTGGTGGCCACCTATTGCGCCACCAAGGCTGCGGTTATCAGCCTGACCCAGTCCGCTGGGCTCAACCTGATTCAGCACGGCATCAACGTCAATGCCATTGCGCCAGGCGTGGTTGATGGCGAGCACTGGGACGGCGTGGATGCCTTCTTCGCCAAGTACGAAGGCAAAGCGCCCGGCCAAAAGAAGCAAGAAGTTGGTCAAGCCGTGCCCTTCGGGCGCATGGGCAGAGCCGAAGATCTGACCGGCATGGCCGTCTTCCTGGCCTCCAGCGAGGCCGACTACATCGTCGCCCAGACCTACAACGTCGATGGCGGCAATTGGATGAGCTGATCGAGATGGGTATTTACATGAAACTCCAAAACGCCAGCTTGGCAGACCTGCCTCAAAGCGTTTTGCGCCCCCAGTATGACCGCCGTGCGCTGACCCCTGGCATCATACATATCGGTGTTGGCAACTTTCACCGCGCGCACCAGTCTTGGTATCTGCACCGGCTGATGCAAGCGGGCCTTGCCCAGGACTGGGCCATCATCGGCGCGGGCGTCCGTCCCTATGATGCCGCGATGCGTGACAAGCTGTTGGCGCAAGATTGCCTAACGACCTTGATCGAGTTGGACCCGGCGTCAAGCCAGGCCGAGGTGGTTGGCTCGATGATCGACTACTTGCCAATCGAAGCAGGCAATGCAGCCCTGATCGCACGCATGAGTCAGGCCGATATTCGCATCGTCGCCCTGACCGTAACCGAGGGCGGCTACTACATCGATCCTGCGACCCAGGCCTTTGACGCAAGTCACCCGGACATGCAGCACGACGCTGCGAACCCCGATGCACCCAGGACCGCCTTTGGCGCCATGATCGCCAGCCTCAGGGCCCGCCGCGCTGCCGGCATCGGCCCCTTCACCGGCTTGTGCTGCGATAACCTGCAAGGCAATGGCCGCGTGCTGCGCCAAACCCTGGTCGGACTGGCCCGCTTGTCAGATCCTGACTTGGCGGATTGGATCGACCAGCATTGCAGCTTTCCGAACTCCATGGTCGATTGCATCGTGCCCGCAACTGGCGCAACCGAATTGGAGTTGGTGCAGGCCCTGGGCATCGACGATCAAGCGCCCGTAACCCACGAAAATTTCCGCCAATGGGTGATCGAGGATCGCTTTTGCGCCGGGCGTCCGGAGTGGGACCAGGCAGGAGCCACCTTCTCGGACCAAGTTCATGACTTCGAGCTGATGAAGATCCGCATCCTGAACGGCGGCCACCAGGTTATCGCGGTGCCAGGCGAGCTGCTGTCGGTCAAGACGATCGCGGGCTGCATGCAGCACCCGTTGATCGCTGACTTTTTTACCAAGGTTCAGCAGGACTGCGTGGTTCCGCACGTCAAGCCCGTTCCCGGCATGGAGCCGGCTGCCTATGTCGATCTGATTAGCCAGCGCTTCTCCAACCCAAAAATCGTCGATACGACCCGGCGGGTCGCTTTTGACGGCTCATCACGTCACCCGGCCTTCATCCTGCCTTCGATCCGCGATGGCTTGACCTCAGGCGCAAACGTCGATGGACTGGCGCTGGTCGAGGCTTGTTGGGCGCGCATGTGCGAAGGCAGCCGTGAAGACGGCAGCCAGATCGAAGCCAACGATCCCTACTGGGACCAATTGCAGGCCACGGCCACGGCCGCCAAGGGCGCGCCTGAGACTTGGCTTGCCATGCGCCACATCTACGGCGACTTGGCACAACAGCCCCGCTTTGCCGACGCCTTCTGCGGTTGGCTCGAGTGCATCTGGGACCAAGGCTTGGAGGCGAGCTTGGCCGCCTACTGCGAAGGCGGTCAACCATGAGCAACACGGCGGGTTTGACCGAAGAAGCAGCCTTTTCAAGGCCGCAGGACCTGGCTCTGGAAATCACCCAACGCATGACTGGCGCGCGCTTGTTGGTGGCGCTGGTCGGCGCCCCCGGCAGCGGAAAATCCACCCTCTCCGACGCCCTGCGAGCGGAATTGGTAGAGCGGCACGGCCTGTCAGCCGAGATCGTGCCCATGGACGGCTTCCACTATGACAACGCCATTTTGGATGCTCGGGGCTGGCGCGCGCGCAAAGGCGCGCCCCATACCTTTGATGCTGACGGCCTAGCCGCCACACTGGTGCGCCTGCGCCAACTGCCACCCAGCGATATCGCAGTGCCGGTCTTCGACCGAAAACGCGACGTGTCGCTGGCCTCGGCGCGGATCATCAGCAAGTCGGTCGAGGTCTTGTTGGTCGAAGGCAACTACCTGCTGTTGGACCAGACCCCTTGGAGCAACCTGGCCGCGCTGTTCGATGTCACCATTAAGATCGACTGCCCCCGCGCCGTGCTGGAGCAGCGCCTTATGGCCCGCTGGCTCGACCTGGACATGACGGAGGCCGAGGCGCGCTTGAAGGTTGCGAGCAACGATCTGCCCAACGCAGATCTGGTGCTGTCGTCCAGCGGCCCCGCAGATCTCACCTACCGCTGTTCTTAGGCAAGGCCGGTCATGAGCGTCTTGGGTATCGACTTGGGAACCTCTGGCCTCAGAGCCTTGCTGGTTGACGACGCGGGCCTGCCTTTGGCCTCGGTGAGCCGCGACTATGCCAGCAGCCACCCGCATCCGGGCTGGTCAGAACAGGATCCAGCGCTTTGGATCGCTGCTCTGGAAGACGCCGTTTGTGAGCTGAAGGCCACCTGCCCGGCCTTTAGTGACCTCCGCGCGATTGGCGTGTCGGGGCACATGCACGGGGCGACCTTGCTGGATGCGAGCGGCCAGGTCATCCGCCCCTGTATTCTTTGGAACGATACCCGCAGCCACCGCGAGGCAGCAGAGCTGGACGCAGCACCCGGCGTGCGCGCGCTATCCGGCAACATCGTCTTTCCGGGCTTCACGGCGCCCAAGCTAGCCTGGCTGCAACGCAACGAACCGCAAGCCTTTGAGCGTGTAAACAAGGTTCTGCTGCCGGCGGGCTACCTCAATTTTTATCTGACTGGCCAGGCCGTGTCCGACATATCGGACAGCGCCGGCACTTCGTGGCTCGACGTAGGTCAACGCACCTGGTCACCAGAGCTTCTGGCCGCCAGCAAAATGCGCCAAAACCAGATGCCGCGCCTGATTGAAGGCTGCCAGGCGGCAGGCCAAATCCGCCCAGAGCTGGCTTCGCGCTGGGGCGTCACGGGCAAGGTTGTGATCGCGGGCGGCGCAGGCGACAACGCTGCCTCAGCTTGCGGCATTGGCGCGTTGAATGAAGGCCAAGGATTTGTCTCGCTGGGCACCTCGGGGGTCTTGCTGATGGCGCGTGACGGCTACCGACCAGCGCCCGAGACCGCGCTGCACACCTTTTGCCACGCCGTGCCCGACCGCTGGTATCAGATGGGGGTCATGCTGTCGGCCACCGCATCCCTGAACTGGCTGTCGAATGTTTGCGGGCAAGAACCCAAAGCCCTGACCGCCGCCCTTGGCGAGCGCTTGCGGGCACCCTCTGCGGTTGGTTTCCTGCCCTACCTGGCAGGCGAGCGCACGCCGCACAACGATGCAGGCGTTCGCGGTGTGTTTTACGGTCTTGAAGATGCGACCTCGCGCGAGGATCTGACCCACGCGGTGCTGACCGGCGTGGCCTTCGGTCTGCGTGACACTGCACAGGCATTGGCTGGCGTTGGCTTGCAGCCACGCAAGCTTTTTGCCATCGGCGGCGGGTCAGCGTCACGCTATTGGCTCAGGCTGATCGCTACGGTTTTGGAC
>CAZHYF010000049.1:0-11039 GCA_964536635.1 uncultured Rhodospirillaceae bacterium
ACCAGGCCGCCGCCATCTATGCGAACCCCGTCCTCCCAGACCAGTTCATCGCCGCGCCGGTGAAAGATGCGCTCGTGATTGATTCCAAAGACGAGCGCCATGTCGTGGATCTCGTATTCCAGGCTAGCACCAAGCGAGAGCATCGGGGCCGGCCTGATCTGGTCTTCGAAAACCAAGCCCCTCATCCAATGGGTGTCTGTTGCCGTAGCACCAAGCGTTGCGCCGAAGGCGGCATCCAGCCCAAAGTGCAGGCCTTCGCCGTGAAGGTCCGTGCTGATGCCCAGTTGCAGCGATGGAAAGGCCTGCTTGTAGGTCACAGCGGGGCCCTTTGTGAGCTGGCCAGTGTAGGCACGGTAATTATCGCCAGGCTCGTCGGTCCAACTATCGCTGTAGACATAGCTGCCGCCCGAAGCTGTCCATTGAAGGGTGGTGTATTTGGCGCGAAGGTCCAGCTCCAAACTGAGGGCGTCTGAGGTATCCACACGATAGCCTCCGGCCAGCTCCGCGCTCAGATACCAGTCGATGCTGGTGTCTTCGTGGCGCGAACGATGGGTCCAGGCCTCGGCCTGGTAGCTTCGAAAATCCGGGCCAAACCAATCAAAATCTTTCATGTAGGCCCAAGGGCCCACGGCGAACCCGCCTTTAGCCCTTGCTAGGAGCCCGCTATCGGACACTCCTTTGAGGCCGAGGTTTATCAACCCATTTGACAGGCCCGACCAGCGCAATTCGCTGATCTTGTTCTCCGAGCCGGGGCTTTCGTAGGCGGTCTCTAACGCCGACAGAAATCCGAACTCGTAGGCATAGTCGATTTGCCAATTCGAATTCTGACTGGGATAGCTGGTTTGCCCCCAAGCCCAATCAGACTGTGCAGCAGCAGCACCGCTCAAAGACATGAGCGGCGCTGCGAGCAAAACAGCACGGGCAAATAAGCAGACCTTCATCGCACCAGTGTAGGCGTGCGGCGGCCTTTGCGCCAGCATCCTGGTTTGAACAGCATGCGCCTGTCACGCAACACCCGACCTGCCCAAGCGGGGTTTGGGCAAAGGCGTCCTCGTTGCAGTCGTCGGGCAAACGGCGCGCTGGTATCAGCGCAGCGCGGCCTCGATGTTGCCCCCATCGACGGTCATCACATGCGCCGTGGTCCGCTCCGACAAAGCCAGCGCGACAAAGGCATCTGCCACATGGAACGCCTCGACCTCGCGCTTCAACAGATTGCCGCTCAGATAGGTCAAGGTATCAATGCCTCGAGCCGCAGCGCGCGTTGCAATCATGTCAGGGGTCAGCAAGCCCGAGCGAATGCGGTCGGCATTCACGCCGTTCACCCGCACGCCCTGCTCGCCAAGCTCCAGAGCGAGCTGGCGCAGCAAGAAGAAGCTTGTTGCTTTGGGCAAGCCATAAGCCCCAAATCCCTTGCCGGGATTGACGGCTTGTTTGGAGACATTCAGCAAAATCTGACCGCCTCGGCCCTGTTTGGAAAACACCGCAGACGCGGCCTGTGCCAAGGCAAAGTGCGCAAAGAAATTCAACTCAAACGAATTGCGCAGCGTCTCCTCAGCTAGGTCACACATGTCGCCTGCGATGGCAGCGCCCGCGTTTGAGACCAAAATATCAAGGCCGCCAAAGCGCGCGACACAGGCTTCAACCGCATCCCGTCCTGCGTTGGCTGCGGTGATATCCAGTGCGATACCTGCATGGTCGCCGCCAAGCTGAGCAAGGGCATCATCCAGTGCGCCTTGGTCGCGATCCACCAAAAAGACGGTCGCCCCCATCGCCTTGAAGGCCTTGGCGGTCGCCAAACCAATCGCACCAGCGCCCCCAGTGACCAATACTAGGTTGCCGCGCAGCTTGGGAGCCTTGCCCTTGCCCAGCTTTGCTTGCTCAAGCGACCAATACTCCATGTCGAACAAGTCGGCCTCGCCGATTGGATAGAAACCGCCAGCGCCCTCCGCGTCGGCCATGACCCGCATGTTTTGCTCACCCAAATCCGCCGCAATGCGAGCTGCCTTGGCGTCGCTGCCGATACCGACCAGCCCCAGACCTTCGATCCAAGCCAAATTCGGCAGTGCAGACAGCATGACCTTTTGCCCACCAAACCGCGGCGCTTGGCGCTCGAAATAGCGGGTGTAGGCCTCACAGAAGCCCGCCACCTTCGCCGTGACCCCCGCCGCGCCATTTGCTAAGTCTTCGCGCTTGATCAGCACGGGGTGACCCTTGACGCGAATAACGTGGTCCGGCGTCGCCACACCGCGGCTCGCCAGTGATGCGAGGTCATCGCGCATCAAGAAACTGCGGACCGCCTCATTATCTCGGGTGTCAAAGACCGGCATGGCAGCACCGTCGGGCAAGAAGCTGCCGATCGCAGCGCGCAGAGCTGTTAGAGCCTCAGCCCGCTCAGCGCGCGCCAGGGCCCCTGCTGGCTTCAGCGGCGCGGGCCGCCGGTCTGCAAACCAAGCCTCAACCAGGTTTGTGTGCTCGATGATCGTGCCATAGGATGATTTGGCGTCAGGCCCCCAAGCGAAATGTCCATGGTTGACGAGCAGCAAGCCCTCACAGTTTGGATGCGCGTCATAGGTCTCTGCGGCGCGTTTGGCCAACTCGAAACCCGGCATAACGTAGTCAACCAGAGCCAACTTATCCCCAAACAACTCGCGAACAATCGCGGCAACGTCCGGCAAATTTGCCAAGGCCAGCATGGCGGTCGCGTGGGTGTGGTCAACGTAGGTGTGCGGCAGATAGGCGTGCAGCAAGGTTTCAACCGATGGATTGGGCGCGCTGGAATCGAGCAGGTTAGAGCGCTGGACGTTGACCATATCTTCATCAGACAGAGCGGCCAATTTCCGCAGCCGCATGAGGGGCTCCATGCGTACGGCTGGCATGCCAACCGCCTCCATCGTTTCCAAGTCCCAACCCGAGCCCTTGATGTGGATCACGTCGATCTCATCCCCAAAGACATCAAAGCGCTTGAGTTTCACAGAGGTATTGCCACCGCCGTGCATCACCAGATCCGGGTCTTGACCGATCAGGCGCGAGCTGTAAACGCGCAAAGCCAGCTCTTGGTCCGCAGAATCCGTGCCACCAGCCGCTTGCATGCGTTGTGCTTCCGGGGCTTGCCATCTATTTTGAATCATCTTGATCTCCCAATCGTGTCACGAATAGCGCCCGCGCTAGCGCTAGCGCTGACTTGATTTCCTCGGGTTTTTATACAAAAGTCAGATCATATTGTCATACATAAAATAGAAGGCGGGCACATGAGTGGAATTAAGCGCAGGTCGATGGGCCGTATCAGCGGCGAAAACGTCGTGATCGAGGTTGCCTGGCTCTATTATCAAGACGGGTTGAACCAAAAAGACATCGCAGACCGCTTGGGCATATCGCGCGCCACCGTTGTCAACTATCTGCAAGAGGCGCGCGAAAAGGGCATGATCCGCATCTCCCTAGCCTCGCCGTCCTTTACCACCCACGGCGCGACGGTGCGGCTGGTGCAAAAGTTTGGCCTGGCCGGTGCCTACGTTATTCCAGACGAGGGCATCGACGATGAAGAAACCTTCCAGCGCGTTGTGGTGGGGGCCGCCAACTGGCTGCCTGAGCTCCTGTCTGAAGGCGACCGCCTGGGCTTGGCCTGGGGCAAAACCATCTATGAACTTGCAGAGAGTACAGAGGAGACGAAGCTCGACAATGTGTCGGTTTTTCAGCTTATTGGCTCCATGGCAACGCCCTATGGCTTCACGGCAGAGGCTTGTTCGACACGCCTGGCACAGCGCCTTGGGGCCCAGGTCTATAACCTGCACGCACCGGCCATCCTATCAACGGCCCGCCTAGCCGAGGAGCTGCGCGCAGAGCCGATCATCAGCAGCCAGCTCGCGCGGCTTGAAACTTGCAATAAATTTCTGTTCTCCGTCGGTACGGTCAGCCGCGACAGCCATATCGTCGGCTCCGGGCTTGCCACCCATGCCGACCTCGATTGGCACTTGGAACGCGGCGCCCAGGGGGTTATTTGCGGCCGCTTTATTGATGCAGAGGGCCAAGCCATTCACGGGCCTTTGGATGGTCGCATGATTGGCCTGCCTTTGGAAAAACTGGTCGGAATGGACATGGGCATTTTGATTACACCCGGCGCAGACAAGGCCGAAGCCTCGCTGGCGGCGATCAAGGGCGGCTTTGTCACCCACTTGGTGACGAGCCTCAGCGTGGCCGAGACCATGCTGGCAGCCGCCAGCTAGCGCGCCAGGCTGTGAGGCGACAGCCTCTCCCGCGCTAGCGGCTCTTGGCGCGACGTTGGCCGCGCTCTTGGCCCCCGGGCCTGGATCCCATGGCTTGGATCCCAAAGCCTGGATCCAGGGCCTGGGCCCTGCCCTAGCTCTTGAGCTGGTCGGCAAAGGCTTTCGCCATGGCCTCAGCATTCGGCGCGATGACACCACGTTCGGTGATCAAGCCGGTCACCAGAGCCGCTGGCGTAACATCGAAAGCCGGATTGCGGGCGCCCGTGCCATCCGGAGAGATTTGGACCGTTGTAATCCGCCCATCCTGCAATTTGCCTTGAACGTGGGTCACCTCTTCCCCGCTTCGCTCCTCGATCGGGATCTCCTTCACGCCGTCGCGCACCGTCCAGTCGATCGTAGGCGACGGCAAGGCCACATAGAAAGGCACACCATTTGCTTTGGCGGCCAGCGCCTTAAGATAGGTGCCAATCTTGTTGCAAACATCGCCTTGTGCGGTGGTGCGATCGGTTCCGACGATCACCAAGTCCACCTCACCCTGCTGCATCAAGTGGCCACCGGCGTTGTCCACGATCAAATCATGGCTTACGCCGTGCGAATTCAGCTCCCAAGCGGTCAACTGCGCCCCCTGATTTCGCGGGCGCGTCTCGTCCACGAAGACATGCACATCAAGGCCGTCCTCAATGGCGTGGTAGATGGGCGAGGTCGCCGTGCCCCAGTCCACCGTCGCTGGCCAGCCAGCATTGCAGTGGGTCAGGACGTTGACCCGCCCGCCCCCTTTCTTTCTGGCGATCTCGCGGATGATCTCCAAACCGTGCAGACCAATTTGCCGGTTGGTTTCAACATCGTCATCACAGATCTTTGCAGCATGCGCAAAGGCGCGCGCGGCCCGCTCGGCTGCTGGCAGAGGCTGCAAAACGGCGGTCATTTCGTCCAGCGCCCACTTCAAATTGATCGCTGTAGGCCGCGTTTCGTGCAGGATGTCATAGGTCTCTGCCAAAGAGGCATCGCTGGGGTCATGAGCCATCTGGACCGCAACGCCATAAGCCGCCGTTGCGCCAATCAGCGGGGCGCCACGCACCCACATTTCAGAAATGGCGTCGGCAAAATCCTGGCGATTGGCCAGGGTTACAATGCGCAGCTCGTGCGGCAGCCATCGCTGATCAATGATCCGGACCTCGCCAGAGTCTTCGCGCCAGATCGATCGAAAGTGTTCGCCGTTGATCTTCACACGTAGGTCTCCTTGTTGATTTGGCGCGCCAGGTCCAAGACATCGCGCATTGATTGCAAGCGCGATTGTCCGGCAATCAATGCCCGGCCCAGAATGAGCCCGCGTGCTTCGCAAGCGGCCCGCAGCGTCTCATCTTCTATGCTGTCGTATTCTGCGATGTGCGCCAAACCCAAGGTCCGACGGTGCATTTCGACGCCGCAGAAGCCCAAGGTATCGCGCCAAATCGCGCTCAAGCGTTCCAGCCGGGCCTGTTCCGAGCCCAGCTTCTGGCCCTGTTCCTCGAACAAGCGCGCATCGTAGAGCATGCCCCTGCGCTCTTCGCGCCACAGCACTGAAAACTCTGCAACAAAGGCGTCCCAGATGTCGGCCACAACTTGCAAGATCCATTCCTGATAGGCTGCCCTTGCGCCAACAGCAGGTGCGTGACCAGGCTGGGCATAGTAGGCCATCAGGAAGTTTGCCAGCAGCATGCCGATATCGAAGCCAATCGGCCCATAAGTCGCGAACTCCGGGTCGATCACCTTGGTCTCGTCGCCATTTACCATGACCGAGCCCGTGTGGAGGTCGCCGTGCAACATGGTCTCGGCATTATTGGCGAAGGTCATTTTCAAGTGCTGGACGGCCACCTTCAAATCAATGTCTGCGCGCAGTCGTGCCACCAGGCCGTCAAGACCAGGGGTGTGCCGGTTCATCTCCGCTTGATAATAAGGGTCGGTGAACACCAAATTTTCGGTGATATCGCACAGCTCAACATTGTCAGCAAACAGCGCCAGGTCAGCTTTGCGCTGGGCGGTCTTCATCGACAGATCGGAGCCTCGAAACAAGGTGCGCGCGCAAAACTGGCCGAGTCGCTCTCCTAGGCCACCGTGCTGGCTGCCATCCATCAAACTCTTGCGCAAAATCACGTGCGGCGACAGGAACTCCATCACCAAAAGGGCCTGGCCTTCGTCGAAGTGATAGACCTCTGGCACGGAGCCGGGGTCGCGCTCGGCTTGGCGAATCAAGGCGTTATATTCAAAGAAGGCGCGCTTGAGCGGCAATGGCCAGCTATCGCCAACAAGACGCACATAGGGCAGCGCTTGCTTGACGATCGCAGAGCCCTGCGGCCCCTCGACAATGAAGACCAAATTCAAATTCCCGTCGCCAATTTCCTGCACCTTCCAGTGTGCCGGATCACCAAGGCGCTCGATCATTCCATCTATGGCGCTAACACGCCCCGCCAGAGTTTCTGGGCTCAAAGCCTCATAGTTATCGTGTTTCACACATGTCTCCCTTTGATTGCCGAGGGCACTTTACGACGAACATCGGTCCGCATCTCCCTAAGAATTTCGTCTTTTCGAGCATTTGTCAATTTGTATTGACATTTGCAAGGTTTGGGAGATAGCCTTCCCAGCACTGGAGGAGTAGACAGGTGGATCCACAAGGAATTCGCATCACAGGCTTGCACAAAGCCTTTGGTCAAAACCAAGTCTTGCGCGGCATTGATCTCAGCATCCCGCTTGGCCAAGTTACGGTCTTGATGGGTGCCAATGGTGCGGGCAAATCAACACTCGTTAAGGTGCTGTGCGGGGTGCATTCTGCCGACCAAGGTCAAGTCTTGCTCGATGGGAAGGCCTTTGCCCCCACCTCGCCGTCTGAGGCCTTGCGCGCAGGCGTGGTGACCGTTCACCAGAACATCAACGACGGTGTTGTGGCTGACCTTGATGTCACCTCCAATTTGCTGCTCGACTATCTTGCAGACCGCGCGCCGACCTTTTTGCGCCGCGGTGCCATGCGCAAACGTGCGCAGGAGATCGCAGAGGCCGTGGGCCTGCATGTGGACGTGCGCACGCCCGTCGCAGAGCTGAGCTTGGCGGACCGCCAGTTGGTCTCGATCGCCCGTGCCATGGCCCACAATCCGCACTTGCTGATCCTGGACGAGCCGACATCGTCTTTGTCTGCCGTGGAAGCCGAGCGCCTGTTCAACCTGGTTGAGGACCTGCGCGGGCGGGGTGTAGCGATCTTGTATATCTCGCACCGCATGTCCGATATCCGGCGCCTGTCGGACCGCATCTTGTCGATGCGTGACGGCAAGATTGTCGGTACCTTTGAGGACAAGCCGCTCAACTACAGCGGCGCTGTTCGCGACATGCTCGGCCACGAGATGAGCGAGATGGACATCCAAATCCCCCAGCGCGGCAAGGCTGTGCTGGAGATCCAGGATCTGGTGCTGCGCGATGAGGCGCGTCCCTTTACGCTGAATGCGCACGAAAACGAAGTCATCGCCGTTGTCGGGCTCGTGGGCAGCGGCAAATCTGCCTTTGCTGACGTCATGTTCGGCCTGAAGCAGGCGCGCTCTGGCTCGATGGTGCTGGACAGCAAACCGCACGCACCTGCCAGCGTTGGCGGCGCGATTGCCTCGGGCGTCTTCTTGTGCCCCAAGGACCGACTGATCAATGCAGTCGTTAGCGAGTTCGACATTACGCGCAACATCAGCCTGCCCTTCACCAAGCGCCATTCGCGCGGCAGCTTTTTGTCTTTTGGCTCAGAGCGCCGCAAGGCCGAGCACATGGTGCAGGAGATGGGCGTGGTCTGCCAAAGCGCGCAGGATGGCATCCTTACGCTGTCTGGCGGCAATCAACAAAAAGTCATGGTTGCGCGTTGGATGTCGGAGGGCTCACGCCTGCTGATCCTGGATGAGCCGTTCCAGGGCGTTGACATTCAGGCCCGCCAAGACATCGGTAAGAAGATCCGCGCAACAGCAAGCAACCGCAGCACAATCGTCTTTGTTGCAGAGCTGGACGAGGCCCTTGAGGTCGCTGACCGAATTTTGGTCATGAGCGAGCATTCAATCGTTGGCGACCACAGAAACGAGAATATCGACTTGGCGATGATTACCGCTGAAGTCGTCGATGAAGCTGCTGCGCGTACAGCAAACACCGGGATGGGAAACGCTCCGCAATGAATAAAGGCAACACCTTAGTCGACTTGGCAATCCGTTTTGGGTTTCTGGCCCTCATGGCGGCCCTAATTGCCTTCTTCAGCGTTACGGCCGAAGGATTTCTGTCGCCATTTTCTGCGGTCTTTATCCTGCAGTCGGTCGCGATCACGGGCATTTTGGCCCTAGGGGTGACCGCGACCTTGGTGGTTGGCGGGTTTGACCTGTCCATCGGCGCGGTCGCAACCTCTGCCTTGATGCTTTCCGCCTACGTCATGGTGGTCTGGGAGCTGAATGCCTTCTTTGCGGTGACCTTTTGCTTGCTGATGGGCGCTTTTGTCGGCCTGCTCAACGGCATCCTGATCGTGAAAATGCGCGTCCCTGATTTGCTGGCGACCTTGGGCATGATGTTCTTGCTGGTGGGCGCGCAGCGGATCCCGACCGAAGGCCGCTCCATTTCAACCGGCATGGTTCTGCCAAATGGCGAGACGGCTAGCGGCACCTTTGCTGATCTGTTCTTGATGCTGGGCCGCTACCGGATTGGCGACCTGGTGCCCTTGTCGGTCGTCTTCTTGATCGTCATCGCCATTGGCGTCTGGATCTTCCTTGAGCTGACCCGCCACGGACGCTTGATGTACGCCATCGGCTCAAACGCCCAGGCTGCCAGCCTGGCTGGCGCGAATGTCAATCGCTACAAGATCCTGGCCTATGTCATTTCCGGCACCCTGGCCTCGTTCGGCGGCATCTTGTTGTCCGCGCGCCTGGGTCGCGGTGACGTTGCTTCTGGCAATAACTTGCTGCTCGATTCTGTGGCTGCGGCCTTGATCGGTTTCGCCGTTTTGGGTGCCTCCAAAGCCAACGCATTTGGCACCGCCATCGGGGCCTTGTTCGTCGGGATCTTGCTGCAAGGCCTGACCATGTTGAACGCGCCCTACTACACACAAGACTTCATCAAGGGCGCCGTTTTGGTGGTGGCCTTGGTCTTCACTTTTGCCCTGTCAGGCCGCACTGGCCGGGGGCGAAGCTAACAAACCAAACCGGAGTATAGGGAGGAAACTATGATCTCCAGACGTATTTTTGCAGGAATGATGGCCGCAGCAGCGCTGCTGCCCGGCTTCGCGCAAGCCGCAGACATGCCTGCACCTTTTGACAAGGCTGGCGATGTAAAAATCGCTTTGGTGCGTTACCTGTCTACAGGTGACTTCTTCCAGGCCTACCTGTCAGGCGTAGAAAAACAAGCCGAGACCTTGGGTGTCGATCTGCGCGTCTTCGACAGCCGCCAAGATGCTGCTCTGCAAGCCGACATGGTGGACCAGGCGATCGCCTTGGGTGTCGATGGCATCATCATTCAGCACGGCTTGACGGAGTCCATGAAGGAAGCCGCACAACGCGCTGTAGATGCCGGCATCAAGGTCGTTGCTTTCGACGTGAATGTTGAAAACGACGCCATCCCGCAAATCGAGCAATCCGACCGCGACCTGGCTCGCTTGGCTTTGGAGCAGGCGTTGGAAGACAACGGCACCAAGTTCAAGGCTGGCTATGTCTACGTGCCGGGAATCGCACCTTTGGATCGCCGCGATGAGTCTTGGAAGATCATCAAAGCTGCCAACCCTGGCATCAAGCAGGTCGCAGAGTTCGGCACACTGGATAACCCCATCGCCAACTCGGTTGCCAACCAAGCGCGGTCCGTCTTGTCAGCAAACCCGACGATCACTGTAATGTTCGCGCCCTACGATGAGTTCGCCAAGGGCGTAAAGATCGCGGTTGACGAAGCTGGCATGACCAAGCACGTCTCCATCTACTCTGCAGACGTTTCTACCGCCGACATCGCTGCAATGCGCGAGAAGGATTCGGCATGGAAAGCCACCGCCGCGACCAACCCAGCCGTGGTTGGTGAGGTCTCAGTGCGTGCGCTGGCTATGTTGCTGGCGGGCGAAAACCCCGGCCACAACGTCGTGGTTCCGCCGACCCTCATCACGCAGGCCATGCTGAACGACCTGGACATCAAGAACATGCAGGAGTTGGGCGCAAAGCTGCCCGCTTTCGCACACGCTGATGTGGCCGTTCCTGCTTGGATGCCACTGCCTGCGCGCTAAGTCACGCATCCAAACGCTGTTTGGATAGAAACAGGGCCGAGGCACACCCGTCTCGGCCCATTTTTGTTTGGGGAGAGCCAAAGATGCTCAAAGGAATTGATCCGCGCATGCCAGCCGACCTGCTGGATGTGCTGATGCGCATGGGCCACGGAGACGAGTTAGCCGTCGTAGACGCCAACTTCCCGAGCCACTCGACTGCCAGCAAAACGGTGCACGGAAAGGTCATTGAGTTGCCGGGCTGTCCGGCTCCTGAGGCCATCGCCCTAATCTGCCATCTCATGCCTTTGGACCCGTTCGTGCAGCCTGGTGCCTTGTGGATGGAACACGACGGCCAAGGCGACCAGCCCGACGAGGTTCACACACTGGCAATCACAGAAATGAAAAAGGGTATGCCGGAGGGCGGCAGCATCGGCTCGATCGAGCGGCAGGCCTTCTATGGTCGCGCGCGCGCTTGCTTCGCCCTTGTCCGCTGCACCGAGCGTCGGCCCTTTGGCTGCTTTATCCTGCGCAAGGGTGTCATCTTCTGACACACAAATGGACTGCGCGCATGGTTTGACGGGACGCCCTGCTCACCAGGC
>CAZHYF010000049.1:11139-14898 GCA_964536635.1 uncultured Rhodospirillaceae bacterium
GCAGCGCGCATAGCCTGGACACCCTCAGCGATTTGCGCGCCATAGCGCAACAAAGAACCGCCGAGCAAATAGACCACATCGCTGCCATACATGCTCACCATGTCCGCCGCCCGTTCGATGCTCATACCGCCGCCTGGAGACGGCAGCATGGCTTTGCCCGGCCCCTGAGGGTCCAAACATGAGCGCGCAATATGCTGGCATTCGCCCGACGAAAAGCCAAATCGGCCACCAACATTTGGGAAGACCGAGATGTCGGCGCCTGCCAAACGCTGGAGCGTCCCGAACATAACACCATGGGTCAGGCCCGTGTCCTCTGACAGCACATAAGGGCCCAAAAATGCGGGATGCGTCATGATCGGCAGCCGGAGGTCTGGATCCTGGGCGATGCGCGCGACCCAGCCGAAGCCCAGCAAGCCCGGCATGATCAACAAGCCATCAACGCCCGCCTGCTTGGCGAATTGCAGGTTGGCTTCTAAGTCCTGCGCTTGACCTGCCAGCGACGGAAAATAGAGGCTACGCCGTCCGTCATCGCGACGCTCATTGGCCTTTGCCACGGCGGCACAGACCTTTTCGACGCGCTCACGAAAGGGCGCGCAGGGCTGGTCAGTAATGCCGTGATCTTCTTTGATGATGTCGGCGCCGCCCAAAGTGCAACGCTCAGCAATCAGCGCCAAGGCGTCCGCATCCAGCCCCTGCGGCTTGAGAACCGGCGCGATCATGCCCCCTTGCGCACGGCCACACAGGGCGCGAATGCCCGCCGCCCCAAACCGAGCGCCGGGGTGACGCGCAGTCATGGTTTGACCGGGCTCGATTTCTAAAACCTTAAGGCCCTTTTGGATCGACGAGTTGCCGAAAATCACATTGACAAATTGGCTGAATTCAAAGCCCGCACTGTCTGGGCTGTAGGAGATGGTCGCGCGAAACCGCCCTTCGGCCTCCTGCCCCAAGTCCTCAACCTGACCAACGATTTCATCAGCAATATAGCCTTCGGGCACAACATCGCGCGGGACCTCAACGGTCTGCTCCAGAGCAACGGCTTCTGCGCGGTTCCGGGCCTCCGCCAAGTCGGCTGCGAAAATGCGATAGGTGACCGAAAACCGTGACATCAGAGCCCCTCTGCCTTCACATTGGAGTGCACCGCTTCAATCCGCACCGCATCCAACTTGTCCTCGGTGATGTCAGTCTGCTGCCCGGTCAGGGCCTCTATCGCTTTGACCAAAGCCAGAGCATCAAAGCCATAATACTTCACCAGATAGGGGCGAGAGCCACCGTGCGCATAGGTGTCCTGCAACCCCAAACGAATGAGCCGTTTGCCTAAGCCGGCATCTGCGAGCGCCTCTGCGGTCATACTGCCGATACCGCCCGTCACCAGATGGTTTTCAACCGTCACCACACCATGGTGCACGCTGGCCGCATGCTCGACGATTGCCGCAGCGTCAAACGGCTTCAAGGTGGACAGATGCAAGTGGCGAACAGAAACACCGGCAGCATCCAAAGCAGCGCGGGCACGGATTGCCTCTTCAGTGGTGATGCCGGCCGTAATGACCAGCACGTCGCTGCCTTCAGCCAGAACGCGCATCTGGCCCACTTTCAGCGGCGTATCAAAAAGGCGCGGCACAGAGCCCCGCAAAATACGGGCATAGACCGGGCCATCGATGCTATCGGCAGCCTCGACGATGCCTTCGACCTCTGTTGCGTCCCCGGTTTCCAAAACGGTCATGTTGGGTATCGTGCGCATGACGGAGATATCTTCGATTGCCTGGTGCGTCATGCCACCGGGTGTGGTTACGCCCGGTAAAAAGCCCATGAGCCGCACCTTGCGCCGAGGATAGGCCACCGAGGCCATCAATTGATCGTAAGGACGACGATACAAGAAGACCCCGAAGGTATGCAGGAAGGGGCGATAGCCCGCCAACCCGAGGCCCCCAGCAAAGGACAGCATGTTTTGCTCCGCCATTCCCATCGACAAGAATTGGTCGGGGTGGCGATCGCGGAAGCCGTCGATCTCTACGCTGGATGTCAGATCTGCTGATAGGGCTAGAACCTCGGGATGTTGAACTGCGTAGCTCTCGAATGCCGCAGCGTAGGGGCGGGAAACCATTTCGACCATGTGTCTGTGTCCTTCGAGCGTGGTGCGCGGCCAGCATCTAGCCAGCCAGGCGCGATAAATTCCGTTGTGTGCGTGTGGTGCGGCTCAAGCTGCGCTTACCCGCCCTTGCGTGCTTCATGGCCTTGCCGAGCGCTGTGCAGCCGCCTAGTGGCCGTAGACCACCGGTTCGACCCCAAGCTCAACAGCAATTGCCTGATTGGTGGCCGCCCGCTCTTCTTCCGTCTTGAAGCGGACGTAGTGCAAGCGTGGTGCGCGGCGCTCCAGGTAGGCCATCCCTTGCGTTGGCGAGCTGTTGGCCAAGATAATCAAGGGCTGGCCTTCGTGCGGTTCGGCCTTGGCTTGGCGCATAGCCGTCAAATCGTGGGCATCAATATCAACGCAGACCGCGCCGAAATCGCGAAACTTCTGTTTGATATCGCCGACACGCATCACATCATCCATCGCGCCATCGCACTGCTGGCGGTTTACGTCCATAAGGGCCCACAGGTTATCAATCTCGTGGTGAGCGGCTGCTTGAACCGCCTCCCAGGTCTGACCTTCTTGGACCTCGCCGTCGGACATGAACACGCAAACCTCACCGGTATCGCCTTTGCGTCTGCGCCCCCAGGCCAGACCGGCCCCCGTTGACAGTCCGATGCCGAGCGTGCCGTTGTGCACCTCCATGCCAGGGCTGTGCTCGGCGCCGATCATCTCGACCGAAGAGCCATCTTTGTTGAACATGGCCAGGCCTTCTGGTGCCATTCGCCCCACCTCGATCAGCGTGGCATAGGCCACCAGAGCATAGTGCGCCGGAGCGATAATCAGCCGGTCATATTGGGCTTCGAAGGGGCCATTGTAGCCCGCGCCCGTGACATAGCTTTGATTGTCCTCTGACGGCACGCCACCAAAGGGCTCAGGGATCAACGGCAATGTTGGCGCCCCCAGATCCAAGGCTTCATTGTATAAGAACGCGAGCTGCTCGGCTGCAGAACACGCCTGGCTCAGATATCCGCCATTGTTGCGGATCGTGTGTTCGAAAACACGCCGCCGAATGCCAAGCGCAACAGCCTCAGTGGTTTTTGCGTTTTGCTGGTTGTGTGGGTTTGGCACCACCTCAACTCCCCTCAGAGTCACAGAATGCGGTTTTTATACATTTGTCAGTCATTATTGACAAATGATTTTTCGCACACTGTTCTGGATCGTGATCCAGCCGGGCGTAGCCCCGCCGCTTCGGGTTCGCCTGCGGCACCTGTTTCGAGCAGCGACGCGCTCAAGCGCTCGGGGGTAGTGGATGCCGCGCTTGCTGGCGAATGTGCCGACCGAGCCAATCGCGCGTGAACCGAGCTGCGCCCTGACCTGGCCTTGGTCGTAGCGATTGCAGCCTACCGAGGTCAGCGACGCGGGGATGTCCTGGTCTGATAAAGGGCTTGATGAGGGAGGGGCTCACCATCTAAACGCCCTGGGAATCCCGCAACGTTTGCATGGATTGCGGCACACGGCGGGCGCAACCCTGGCAGAGGCCGGATGCACGAACGAACAAATCAGAGCCGTTCTTGGCCACCGCTCATTTGAGCAAAGCCAAGTCTATGTGCAACAAGTTCAACAGGAAATCTTGGCGAGCGAGGCCTTTGCCAACATTGCCGCACGCGGCGCATGGGCAAGTTGGACCA
>CAZHYF010000050.1:0-7170 GCA_964536635.1 uncultured Rhodospirillaceae bacterium
GCCGCTTCCGGGTCCAGATGCTCTAGTCCCTCAACAAGCTGGTGCGCACCGGCCGCCAGATGCTGCACGAGATTGGCCGCGAAGCCACGCCCGAGGAGCTGGCTGAGCGCCTGGGCATGCCGCTGGAAAAGGTGCGCAAGGTGATGAAGATCGCCAAAGAGCCCATCTCTTTGGAGACCCCCATCGGCGACGAGGAAGACTCACACTTGGGCGATTTCATTCAGGACGAGAACGCCATCATCCCCATCGAGGCCGCCATCCAAGGCAACCTGCGCGAGACTACGACCCGCGTTCTGTCCTCGCTGACCCCGCGCGAAGAGCGCGTGCTGCGCATGCGTTTTGGTATCGGCATGAACACCGACCACACCTTGGAAGAGGTGGGCCAGCAGTTCAGCGTGACCCGCGAGCGGATCCGTCAGATCGAGGCCAAGGCGCTGCGCAAGCTGAAGCATCCGTCGCGTTCACGCAAACTGCGGAGCTTCTTGGACCAGTAGTCCAAGGCGCATCTGGCACAAAAGCCAGGTAAGATAGCCAGGCAAGACTGGAAAAAAGGGGACCTGGCTTGCCGTGTCCCTTTTTTCTTGGCCCCACTTTTTTCCCAGCGTTAGGCTCCCTGCTATGCACCTGCTCAGAGGCAACGTCAGTCACGATCAAAGCGAGGGCGAAGCGGTCGATCTGGGCCAGACGCCCGGCGATCTAGTGATCGTCTCGGCGGCGGACACAGAGCTGGCGGCGCTGGCCGCAGCCCTGGACGGCCTCAACGCCGAGGGCGCCGCCTGCGCCAGCCTGCGCTTGGCCAACATGATGCAGTTGCGCCACCCCTTTTCGGTCGATCTCTACGCACAGGACATCTGGGCCCAGGCCAAGACCATCGTGCTGCGCGTCTTGGGCGGGCTGGGCTATTGGCGCTATGGCGTCGAGCAGGCCCAAGAGGTGGCCAAAGCCAAGGGTGCGCGGCTGATCGTGTTGCCGGGCGATGCCAAACCCGACCCCGAGCTGTTGGCCTACAGCAGCGCCGACCCAGCGTTGGTGCAGCAGGTCTGGGACTATTTCAACCAGGGCGGCCCGGACAACATGCGCCACCTGCTGCTGGCGCTCAGCGGCCAGCAGGCCCGCCCGCCCCAACCGCTGATCGAGGCCGGCGGCTATCGCTTGCCAGCCACCGATGACCCCCGCCCCCGGCTGGGCCTGGTCTTCTATCGCGCCCACTTCCAGGCGGGCAACCTAGCCCCCATCGACGCGCTGATTGCGGCGGCGGCAGACCAAGGCCTGGCTTGCGTGCCGATCTTTGCCGCCTCGCTGAAGGAGCCCCGCTGCGCTGCTATGGTCAGCGACCTGCTCGAACGCTTTGGCTGCCAAGCCGTTCTCAATACCACGGCCTTTGCCATCGGCACGCCCGAGGCCAACAGCGCCACGCCGTTCGACGGCTTGGATGCACCGGTCTTCCAAGTCGTGCTGGGCTCGTCAACACAAGAGGCCTGGCAGGCCAACCCCCAAGGCCTGTCGCCGCGGGATATCGCCATGCACGTCAGCTTGCCCGAGATCGACGGACGCATTCTGACCCGTGCAGTCTCCTTCAAGGCCGCGCCCCAGTGGCACGCGCCCAGCCAATGCGCTCTGTCGCGCTACGAGGCCCTGCCCGACCGCGCCGCTTGGGTGGCCGAGCTGGCGGCGCGCTGGATCGCGCTGCGCAATACGCCTGCCCAAGACAAGCGCCTGGCGCTGATCCTGGCCAACTACCCCAACCGCAATGGCCGCCTGGCCAATGGCGTTGGCTTGGATACCCCGGCCTCGACCTGCCAGCTTGTCCGCAGCCTGCAAGCGGCGGGCTATGATACCGGTCAGGCCCCGCAAGACCCCGAAGCGCTGATGCAGTTTTTGGGCCAAGGGGCCACCAACGACCTGGACCGAAACCGTCGCGATCTGGCGGGCGCGCGCTGGCCGCTGGCGGACTACAAGGCCGCCTTTGCCCGTCTGCCGCAAGCCCTGCAAGAGGCCGTGACCCAGCGCTGGGGGGCGCCCGAAGCCGACCCCTTTGTCGCGGACCAGGCGCTGGTGCTGCCCTTCCACCGCTTTGGCAATGTGGTGATCGGCATCCAGCCCGCGCGCGGCTATAACATCGACCCAGAGACCAGCTATCACGACCCGGACTTGGTGCCGCCGCACGGCTACCTGGCGGCCTATTACTGGCTGCGTCAGGGCTTTGGCGCGCAAGCCATCATGCACGTCGGCAAACACGGCAACCTGGAGTGGCTGCCGGGCAAGGCCCTGGCGCTCAGCGCCGCCTGCTGGCCCGAGGCGATCTTAGGCCCGCTGCCCCATCTCTACCCCTTTATCGTCAACGATCCCGGCGAGGGCGCCCAGGCCAAGCGCCGCGCGGCTGCGGTGATCCTGGACCACCTGACGCCGCCGCTGGCGCGCGCTGAATCCTATGGCGAGCTGGCCCAGCTTGAACGCCTGGTGGACGAATACGCCGAAGCCAGCGGCAGCGATGCGCGCCGCGCCAAGCTGTTGCAGCGCGATATTCTGGACCTGACCCGCGCTCTGGGGCTGGATCAAGACATGGGCATCAGCGACGACACGCCTTTGGACGAGGCCCTGTTGAGGCTCGACAACCACCTGTGTGACTTGAAAGAGCTGCAAATCCGCGACGGCCTGCACATCTTTGGCCAAGCGCCCAGCGGTGAGCAGGCCTCCAGCTTGTTGGCGGCGCTGGCGCGCCTGCCGCGTTATGACGGCAAGGGCGGTAACCAAGGCCTGACCCGCGCTCTGGCCGAAGACCTGGACCTGGACCCGGCGGACTTCGACCCGCTCGACTGCGCCATGGCCGAGCCCTGGAGCGGTCCGCGCCCGCCAGCCCTGGCCGCCATCGACGACCAGCCGTGGCGCAGTACCGGCGATACCGTCGAGCGGCTGGAGATCCTGGCCCTGGCCTTGATCGAGCAACGCTTGCCCTGCGATCCCGCCTGGAGCGCCACCGCGGCAGTGCTGGAGACCCTGGCCAGCGTGCTGCGCCCCGCCCTGGAGCGCTCAGCCGATCAGGAGTTGGCGCAGAGCCTGCGCGCCCTGGAGGGGCGCTTCGTGCCGCCCGGGCCTTCGGGTGCGCCGACGCGCGGTCGCCCCGATGTGCTGCCCACGGGCCGCAACTTCTTCTCGATTGACTCGCGCAGCCTACCGACCCAGGCCGCTTGGCGCCTGGGCCAAGCCTCGGCCGCCAAGGTGGTCGAGCGCTTCGTGCAAGATCACGGCGACTGGCCGCGCCGCCTGGCGCTGTCGGCCTGGGGCACCGCCAATATGCGCACCGGCGGCGACGATCTGGCCCAGGCCATGGCGCTGATGGGCGTCAAACCGGTCTGGGATGCCAACTCGGGCCGCGTTACGGGCTTCGAGATCATCGACTTGCGCCACCTGGGGCGTCCGCGTGTCGATGTCACTTTGCGCGTCTCGGGCTTCTTCCGCGACGCCTTCCCAGCGCAAATCGCGCTGTTCGATCAGGCCGTGCAGGCGCTGGCCGCCCTGGACGAACCCGCCGAGCAAAACCCGCTGGCTGCTGCTTTGTCTGAAGCGCGCGCGGCTGGCCAGGACGCACGCCAAGCCACCTACCGCGTCTTTGGCTCCAAGCCCGGGGCCTACGGCGCTGGCCTGCAAGCCATGATCGACGAAAAGGGCTGGCAGCAGCCCGAAGATTTGGCCGGAGCCTATCTGGCTTGGTCGGGCTATGCCTATGGCCAGGCCATCGAGGGCGCGGCGCTGCACGAGACCTTCAAGCAGCGCCTGGCCGGGGTGCAAGCTGTACTGCACAACCAGGACAACCGCGAACACGACCTGTTGGATTCAGACGACTACTACCAGTTTGAGGGCGGCCTGGCGGTGTCGATCCAGACGCTCAGCGGCTCCAAGCCCCAGGTCTACCACAACGACCACTCGCGCCCCGAGCGCCCGCAGGTGCGCAGCCTGTCCGAGGAGATCGGGCGGGTTGTGCGCGCGCGGGTGGTCAATCCCAAGTGGATCGCTGGCGTCATGCGGCACGGCTACAAAGGCGCCTTCGAGATGGCTGCGACCGTGGACTACATGTTCGCCTTTGCCGCCACGACCGGCGCGGTGGGCCACCACCACTTCGATGCCGTCTACCAGGCCTATATCGAAGATCCGGCGGTGCTGGCCTTCTTTGAGCAGCACAATCCTGCCGCGCTAGCGGAAATGGCCGAGCGGCTGCAAGAAGCTATCGAGCGGGGCCTCTGGCGGCCGAAGTGGAACCAGGCCCCCGCACGCTTGGCCGATTTATCAAAAGGTTAGAGGTGTTCGCGCATGAACATCGTCATCCTGACCGGCGCGGGCATATCGGCAGAAAGCGGCTTGGCGACCTTTAGGGACAAGGGCGGCATCTGGCAGCAGTACGCCTTGGAAGACCTGGCAACGCCCGAGGCCTTTGAGCGCGACCCAAGGCTGGTCAACGACTTCTATAACACACGCCGGGCTGCTGCGGCGGCGGCCCAGCCCAACGCCGCCCACCTGGCCCTGGCGCGGCTGGAGCGCCTGCCGAACGCCTCTGTGCTGCTCATCACCCAGAACGTCGATGATCTGCACGAGCGCGCGGGCTCGACGGCGCTGCGTCCCATGCACGGCGCGCTTAAGGATGCCACCTGCCACGTCTGCCGCCACGTTTGGCCCGCTCCGCAGCGCATCGAGACCGACCAGGCCTGCCCCGGCTGTGGCGCTCAGGCTTGCCGCCCTGATGTGGTCTGGTTTGGTGAAGCCGTGCGCCATCTGGACGAGGCCATTCGCGCAATTGAGGAAGCGGACCTCTTTGTGCTGATCGGCACCTCGGGCCGCGTGAGCCCGGCCTCGGCCTTCATGGATCTGGCCCAGCAGAGCGGCGCCGAGACCGTTGAACTGAACCTGGAGGCCTCGGCGTGTTCCGAGCTGGCGGACCGCCTCATTTTGGGCAAAGCGACCGACATCGTTCCGGCTTGGGTGGACAGCCTGTTTGCCGCCGAAGCCACCTAGCCCAAGCCAGCCCGATCAGGCCAGCGGACCTAGAGCGTCGGGCGTTGGACTTGCAACAGCCCTTCCGCTCTCGCTGACTGATTTCTAACGCAAGTCCATGCTCTCTCGTGTTGCCACTCATTCGCGGCTTGCTCTAAGGCAGCAAGGCGAATTCGGGGCGACTCAACAGCTCCGCAAGCTGCGGCGCACGGCGGCGTAGCTGCTCCGGCGTGGCCAAGCGCCACTCGTCTGC
This sequence comes from uncultured Rhodospirillaceae bacterium, assembly GCA_964536635.1. Classification (GTDB taxonomy): domain Bacteria; phylum Pseudomonadota; class Alphaproteobacteria; order UBA7985; family JAUIBT01; genus JAUIBT01. Next base: position 5,240 of record CAZHYF010000050.1, read on the forward strand.
GATCTGGCGCGCGCGGCCTGGCTGCCCCTGCTGCCCCCTTAGGGTAGTGATGGCCCAATAGCTGAACTCAGTCACCTGGCAGGCATAGTCGCAAGTCCGGTCATCATAGGTGAAATAGGCTCCCTTGGGATAGCGGCGCGGCACTTTGCGAAACTGACCCCCGCGCGCCTGGTCCATCAGCTCCGCGATGGCCGAGCCCGGCGCCTCGCCGAAGATATGGGGATAGACCAGGGCATAGCCTTGGCTGGTGACCAGGTGCAGCGCCTCCTCCAGCGTCGGATCAAAGCGCCGCGCAGAGGTCTCCATTTCGCCGGTGAAGACCAGCGTGGCCCGCTCAGGCGCCCTACTGCGCTCGAAGTAGGCATCCGCGCCCGCCTCGGAGCGCGCCACGACGAAGGTCGCACCGCGCGCTTGCAACATTGCCAGCACCGCCTGATTGTCGGCCGCGCCGTCCTGATCAAAGTCCAAGATGCGCCGTAAGACCTGGGCGGCATGGGCCGTGTCGCGCGCCCTGGTGCCGTCTTGCGCGCAAATCCGGACCCCAAAGGGCGCGGGCACCACCGCCTGGAACCCCTTGGGGCAGAGCGCTTGGTCAGCAGCGCTCGAAGGCGCGCGGGCGGCGAAGGCGACTAGGCAGGCCAGAATCAGCCGCAGCGCTCCCCAAGGCCGCGGGCACCGGATGCTCGCAGGCTTGGTTTTCGAGTGTCCCTTTGCGCGCGCCATGGCAGCCAGCCTCCGTTCGACCGCCCAAGCTGAGCAGCTCTGCCTTGCTCTGGCAAGCCTTCAGTTGGGACCGGGCGTTTGCGGCGCGGAAAACAAAACGCGCGCCCGGAAAGACCCCGAGCGCGCGTTCTCAGTTCAGCGCGTTGCTCCTAGGACTGACCCAGCCCCCAGCAGCACAGCAATCTGGCTTTATTCGACGATGATATCGACGTGCATGCCCGCTTCGCGGTGGCCGGGAAGCTCGCAAGACATCTCACCTTCGTCAACGGTCTGAACCGGCACCAAGTACCAGTCTGCCGAAGCGCCCGGACCAACTTCAACTTCACGAATAGCACCCTTGATTTCAGCGATCAGACCGCCTTCGTCGTCGGTGATTTCGATCTTACGGGTAAAGCTGGCCTCTCCCAAAGCATTGAGAGCCAGCTCGTGCTTGAAGTCATCGGTGTTGAAGATGTGCAGCTTGTAGGCCTGGCCAGTGACAAACTCAGTCATGGAGGGCTTGATGTACATGCCATTGTCATCTTGGCCCAACTCGATATCAACGGTAATGACGTCAGCCCTGCTCAAGTCGCCTTCGGCAAAGGCGAGCCCGCTGGCCAGTCCCAGAACGGCCAAGGCCGATACGGCAATCTTTTTCATGTGGTTTCTCCCTGTGTGTACTTGTTGTTGAGCCATCAGGAATGACCGATTAATTCCGAACATCAACGGTCTATAACCGGCGCTGGAGCTCCAAACTTGCATCATATGACCTGCGTCACAGAGAAAAATGACAGGGCGCATAGACAGGTTTGGCCTTTTGTGACTGCACTTCGGCAAATGGGAAAATTGTCGGGCCTTTTGTGGCGAATCTTTGATGGCCTGCTGATCAAAGCGCGATCTTGAGCGGGTTGGTATCACCATGACCTTTGTCAGTGGTGACCATTTGTCCCGAGTTTAGGCACATGTGATGTATTGCTCTGCTGCCCAACTCGGGCAAGCGGCTAGAAAGTTGCCAAAGTTGCCCCCCATTCCGGCGAGGGCTGCCAGCAATCCAACTCGGCAAACGAGATCGGCAAACCAAACCGCCTGGGCAGCAGCAAGCAAGAAGAGGTGCAGCCAGGTCAGCGCTTACTGTTCGCTGGCGGGGCCCGCCACCCTCACGCCTGTTGCAGTCGGTTGACCGCGTTCAACAGGCGCGCGCTCACTCGCCCGAATGCAAAGTCACCGCC
>CAZHYF010000050.1:7270-14863 GCA_964536635.1 uncultured Rhodospirillaceae bacterium
GCTTGGGCTTTGCGCTAGGCCCGTTTGGGCAGATAGGTGTAGGTGACCGTCGCAGTGGCAGAGAGGTGCGCATCACCAGCAGCGCGGAAGTCGGCCCGCACGACCGAGATCTGCCGACCACCTTTGACCAAGCTGACCTCGACCTCAACGTCGTCCACCGGCAAAGCGCGCAGGAAGTGGCAGTTGAAGTCGATGGTGGTCATGTCCTCATAGGCTCCCGCCGCGCTGGCGACGCAGATCGGCCCCAGGCTGTCGGCAGCGGTCATCACCGCTTGGCCGCAGAAGATGCCGATATCGCGACCCAGCTCGGGGTTCTTGGGGATCAAGACCTTGATCAAGCCGGGTTCGACCGATTGGAGCTGATAGTTCAAGCGCGCAGCAAAGGGCGCCAGCAGGTCCAAGAAGTCCTGCGCGTCGGACATGGTGTAGGTCATGGCGTCTCCCCCCAGAGATCGTATCGTGTCGCGCCGCCTTGCAGCGGCGCCCTTGTGCTTTACAGCGCGTCGTAGTCGAGCACCAAAGTCTCGGACTTGGGCACCAACTGACAAGACAGGATAAAGCCGCTCTCTACCTCCCAGCCTTCCAGCGAGAAGTTTTGCTTCATCTCGGCCTCGCCTTCCACGACCTGGCAACGACAGGTGGCGCACATGCCGTTGGCGCAGGAATAGGGCACCTCAACGCCGTTGCGCTTGGCCGCATTCAGATAGGCCTCCCCCGGCCGCTGGTCAAAGACGCGGGTCGAACCGTCAATCATCACCTGCACCTGGGTGGCTTTGCCGTCTGCATCGACCGGCGCAGCGCTGACCGCACGCGGGCTGCTGCCGGGAGCCGGGGTAAACAGCTCGGTCTTGATCTTGGTCTTCTCCAGGCCCTGATCGGCCAGCCAGTCGCGGCAGCCTTCGATCATCTCGGCCGGGCCACAGATATAGGCGGCGTCGAAGTCATCCAGGCGCAGCAAACCGCGCTCTTGCAAGGTGGCCAGCTTGTCCCCGTTCAAGCGACCGTTGAACAGCTCCAGCTCCTGGCGCTCGCGGGCCAGCAGATGCATGAGCGTAAAACGCGTCATGAAGCGATCCTTCAGATCCTCCAACTGCTCGCGGAACATGATCGAGGCGGTGTTGCGGTTGCCGAACAGCAGCGTCACTTGGCTGTCGGGCTCGTTCTCCAGCACCGAGGCCGCGATCGACATCATGGGCGTGATGCCCGAGCCAGCAGCCAGCAGCAGGTAAGACTTGGCCTCACCCAGCGGCGCGGTAAAGCGGCCCTGCGGCGGCATGACCTGGATCTGATCGCCCGCTTTCAGGTCGCGCGCAAAGTTGGAGAAGAGGCCGCCGTCCAAGCGCTTGATGCCAACCCGCAGTTGCTTCGCGCCAACGGGCGAACAGATGGAATAGGAGCGGCGCACGTCCTCGCCCGCGATGTCCGCACGCAGTGTCAGGTACTGGCCGGGGGTGAAGGCGAAGGCCGCGCTCAGCGCCTCGGGCAGATCGAAGGCCAGCGTCACGGCTTCTTCGGTTAAGGGCTCGACGGCAGCCAAGGTCAGGGCGTGAAAGTCATGGCTCGACATGGTGGTTTCCTTTGTCTTGAGCGGCCATAGCCGATGAAATTACAGGCACTTGAAGGCCTCGAAGGGCTCGCGGCAAGCCAGGCAGCGGTACATAGCCTTACAGGGCGTGGCGCCGAATTCGGACAAGCGCTCGGTATGATCAGAGCCGCAGCGCGGACAGGCCACGGGCTGGGTATCGAACAAGGCGCGCACCGAGTGCTTGGTCTTTTCGGGCGGCGCGATGCCGTAGGCGCGCAGCTTTTCGCGCCCCTCTTCGCTGATCCAGTCGGTGGACCAGGCTGGCGAGATGACCCGCTCGATCCGCGCCTCGAAGCCTGCGCCCAACAAGGCCGCCTCGATCGCCATTTCGATGGCCAGCACCGCTGGGCAGCCGGTGTAGGTGGGGCTAACCTTGGCAACCGCAACGCCATCGACCAGCGCGACCGAGCGCAAAATGCCCAGGTCGGCGACGGTGACCACCGGGATTTCCGGGTCGGGCACAGCGGCAGCCACCGCCCAGGCGCGGGCTTGGCTGAAGTCGCTGGCCGAAGTGGTGCTTGAAGCGGTGCTTGAGGCGCTCACGGATTGCGGCCCTCTACCAAGTCAGGCCGGGATAGGCGCGCTGCATATATTGCAACTCGGCCAGGATATGGCCCAGCGCCTCGGTGTGCTGCCCCTTGCGACCGCCGGACAAGCCGACCTGCCCAGGGCTGCGCTCCAGAGTGGCTTGGTCAAGGATCTCGTCCAGTCGGCGCGCCCAGCCGTCGTAGTGCGACGAAGGCTGCGGAACAACGCCTGCCTCGGCCAGGGCCTGGCTAACAGCATCGTCCTCGAACAGCTCCGACGCATAGGGCAGCAGGATCTCCAGAGCCTCTTGCGCGCGGTCGTGGCTATCATCGGTGCCATCGCCCAGGCGGATCAACCACTCGCCGGTGTGACGCACGTGGTAGGCGGTTTCCTTCGCAGCCTTGCCCGCTATGCCCGCCAATTGCGCATCGCTGGAGCCTTCCAGCGCGGCCCAGACCTGTTGCATGAACAGGGCGTGCAGCAGGTGGCGCACGATGGTGTGGGCAAAGTCCAGGTTGGGGCGCTCGACCAGCAGAGCGTTGAGGTAGTCACGCTCCAAGCGGCAGAAGGCCAGATCATCTTCGCTCTTGCCCTGGCCATCGATCTCAGCAGCATAGGTATAGAGCGCGCGCGCCTGACCCAACAAGTCCAAGCCGATGTTGGGCAGCGCCAGGTCTTCTTCCAGCATGGGCGCGTGGCCGCAAAGCTCGGCGACGCGCTGGCCCAGGATCAGGTGATCATCGCCCAAGCGAAGCAGGTAGGTATAGAGCGGCTGTTGAGCGGTCATTACATGTGGCCCACTTCTTCAGGCACCTCATAGAAGGTGGGGTGGCGATAGACCTTATCGGCGTTAGGCGCGAACAGCTCGTCTTTGTCCTGCGGGTCCGAGGCTACGATATCGGCCGAGGGCACGACCCAGATCGACAGGCCTTCACCGCGGCGCGTGTAGACATCGCGCGCTGCTTGCAGCGCCAGGGTGGCGTCGGCGGCATGGACCGAGCCGCAGTGGCGGTGCGACAGGCCGTTGCGGGGTCGAATGAAAACTTCCCAAAGCGGGGTGTACTGGGTCATGGAACCTCCTTGCTGGCCAGATGAGCCAGGAATTATGCGGTCAAATTTGAAAGTTGCGCTGCTTATTCGGCAGCCATCGCAGTCGTCGCAGCGCGGCGCTGGCGCTGCTTTTCGGCGTGGGCCAGTGCTGCCTCGCGCACCCAAGCGCCATCGTTCCAGGCCTTCTTGCGGTCGCGGATGCGCTCTTTGTTCATCATGCCTCCGCCCTTGACGACGCGCCAAAACTCGTCCCAGTCGATGGGGCCGAAGTCATAGCCGCCCTTGCCGTCGTTCTTGTCCGGGTTCCATGCCAGCTGGTCGTCAGGCACGGTCAGCCCCAGGTACTCGGCCTGCGGGATCGTGGCATCGACAAACTTTTGGCGCAGCTCGTCATTGCTAAAGCGTTTGATCTTCCAAGCCATGGACTGGTCGCCGTGCTGGCTGTCGCCGTCGTGCGGGCCGAACATCATCAGCGAAGGCCACCACCAGCGGTTCAAGGCGTCCTGGGCCATGGCCTTTTGTTCCGCGCTGCCCTGAGCCAGCACGGTCATGATTTCGTAGCCCTGTCGCTGGTGGAAGCTCTCTTCCTTACAGACGCGGATCATGGCGCGCGCATAGGGGCCATACGAGCAGCGGCACAGCGGAATTTGGTTCATGATGGCCGCGCCATCCACCAACCAACCAATGGTGCCGATGTCCGCCCAGGTCAGGGTCGGATAGTTGAAGATCGAAGAGTACTTGGCCTTGCCGGACAGCAGCTCTTCGGTCATCTCCTCGCGCGAAACGCCCAGCGTTTCGGCTGCCGAATAAAGGTAGAGGCCGTGGCCGCCCTCGTCCTGCACCTTGGCCAGTAAGGCCGCCTTGCGACGCAGGCTCGGCGCGCGGGTGATCCAGTTCCCCTCGGGCAGCATGCCAACGATTTCAGAATGCGCATGCTGGCCGATCTGGCGGATCAGCGTCTTACGGTAGCCCGCAGGCATGGCGTCGTTGGGCTCGATCTTTTCTTCTGCATCAATGCGCGCTTGGAAGGCTTCCAAAAACTCTGGCGTCTCGTCCGTGTCGGTGTTGGCACCGATTAGGCCCTGGCTGTACATAGCGCATCCCTCCCTCTCATGGTGGATGCATAATATGTTACGAAAATGCGGTGGTCAAATATTTTCGTAACATATCGGAGGGAATTATACGGATGCCGTCCAGGCCAGCTCTGGTTCTTGGCGCGGCGGCAGGCCTGCGGCCTCCAACCAAGCCTCGCTGGCGGACCAGAGCGCGGCGTAGAGCGTCGGCAAAACTTGACTGCATGTTTGCCCAGGCCAATCCTGCGGCAACAGGTTGATCGGCAAGGGGCGATGCTTGAGCACCAAGCGACGCCAGAAATGCAGCAACAGGCAGCGCAGCACGATGGCTTGGTGCGGCGGCAGAGCGACGAGCTGCGCGCAGCGATCTGTCAGCGGTTGCAACAGATTGGCCAGCTCGGCATAGTCTTGGGTCACCGCGGGCGGGATGAGGTTGTCAAACAACCAATCTGGCAAGCTCACAACCTGCCCCTCCAACACCAGAGCGTCGCGGGCTGCTGGCGGTTGGTGACCGGATTGCAGCGCGATCAGGCTCAGGCTGTCTGACAGGGTGTAGCGCAGCCTGGTGTCGTCCTCGCGCTTTGGAGCCGAGGGCGGTTCAGCCGCAGCGGCCCCCGCCTTGGCCAGCTCCAAGCGCCATGCGCGCACAGCCGGCGCGGTCGCTGGCGCATAGATGCGCTGGCTAGCGGCCTGCACATTGGCAGCCCCGCTCGCGCTGAGCTGGTACCAAGCGCTGCGGCCTTCTTTGTGGCGCTCCAACCAGCCCTCTTTGGTCAAGCGAGACACCGCAGTTCGCAGAGCACCCGCCGTGATGCCCAGCCCCTCTGTCAAGCGCGCCAGGTCGGACAGGGCCAAGCGCGCCGGTGCCTCCGCAGTGCTGCGCGGCTGCACCATGTCGCCAAAGATGGTGATGACGATCGACCAGACCCGCAGGCGGCCATGGGCGTGCAAGCTGTCCAAAAATGGCGCGGCCAAGCCTGCACCCGTGGGAGCATGGCTGTCGTTGGTTTGGCCAATAAGGTCTAGCGGTTCTGACGTCATGGCTTGGATGTAACCAGTTTCGCGCGGCTGGTCAAAGGCGACGCGTCAGCGCGCGCGCTCAGCCGAGTTGCTGCAAGTAATTCTGCAAAGCGGCACGCAAGGCCTCTGGCTCGGGGCCAGCTTTGGCGATACCCCGCGAGATCGGCAGGATCATGCGGGCTTTCAGCGGCGCTGGCAGGAGCGCCAAGTCCGCCAGATCCGCCCCTTGGGCACCCACTCCGGGGCAGAGCAATGGCACCGAGGGTGCCAGGTCGTGACAGCGCTGCAGTTCGGGCACTTGCGTTGCCCCCACCACAGCGCCCGCGACGGGCTTGGAGAACTGCCGATTTACGCCTTCTAGCTCGGCCATCAAGGCTTCCCAGACCGCAGGCGCGCCGCTGGTTTGCAGCACATTGCCCTCGGGGTTGGAGGAGCGCGCCACGACGAAAACCTGCCCGCCGTCTTCGGCAGCGGCCTCGATCATCGGCAGGATGGCGCCCAGGCCCATATAGGCCGTCGCGGTCAGAGCGTCGGCGCGCAGAGGCGCTCCAAGGCCGAACCAGGCCCGCGCATAGGCAGCAGAGGTGGAGCCAATATCGGTGCGTTTGGCGTCGGCCAGCACCCAAACCCCGCGGTCGCGCGCTTCGGCGATCAGTGCCGCCAGGGCGATGTAGCCCGCCGGACCGAACTGCTCGAAGTAGGCCACTTGCGGCTTGATCGCCAGGCTGGTCTCTGCCGCTAGATCCAGCAGGCGGTGGGCAAAGCTAGCAGCGCCCTCGGCGGTTTCTGGAAGCCCCCAAGAGCGCAAGATCGCAACGCTGGGATCTATGCCGATACAAAGCTTCATGCTGGGCTCCTTTTTCGCGTCGCCTGCCGCTGCCCCAACCTTGAGCAACGGCCTAAGTCGTTGCTCTTCTTAGGAGCAGGGCGCGCGCCTGGCAAGCCACGCAGCGGCAGAAAGAAAAACCCCCGAGCAACCAGCCGGTCACTCGGGGGGATGTCCTAGCGGATGCTCTAGCCCGCGCGCTGGGCGGCGTGCTCTTCAGAAACGGGCTCATCCAGCAGAGCCAGCATCTCGGTCGGCACCACCTGCCACATGTGGCTCAGGCTGCGGTCCCAATCGACCAGCAAACGCTCGGCGTGCTGCGAGTGGGTCTCGGCCAAGTGCTGCTCCACCAGAGCCTTAAGCTGGGCCTGATAGTGGGGCATGGTCACCCGCATGACCTGCAAAGAGGCCGGGTTGTAGAGGTGCTGGAAGCGCTGCTCGGGATCGTAGACGAAGGCCATGCCGCCGGTCATGCCGGCACCAAAGTTCTTGCCGGTCTCGCCCAGGATCACCGCAACACCGCCGGTCATGTATTCACAACCGTTGCCGCCGCAGCCTTCGACCACAGCCGTCGCGCCCGAGTTGCGCACACAGAAGCGCTCGCCGGCCTGGCCCGCCGCGAACAGCTTGCCTGCGGTCGCCCCATAGAGCACCGTGTTGCCGATGATGGTGTGCATCTGGGTAGCGGTGTGAACAGGCGACTGGTAGGAGGGCCGCACCACGATGATGCCGCCCGACAGGCCCTTGCCAACGTAGTCGTTGGAATCGCCGGTCACCTCGATGCGCATGCCCTTACAGGCAAAGGCGCCCAGAGACTGGCCCGCCGAACCGCGCAGGCGCAGGTTCACATGGCCGTCTTCGAAGTAGTTCATGCCGTACTTGCGGGTGATTTCCGACGACAAGCGCGTGCCGACGGTCCGCTGGGTGTTGGCGACGTTGTACTTCAACTCCATCTTTTCACCGACGCTCAGCAAGGGCTTGGCGTCCTTGATGATTTCGGCGTCCAGAGTATCGGGCACAGGGTTGCGCAGCTCGCGGTCCGACAGGGCCAGCTTGCCTTGCGCGGGCTCGACCTTTTGCAGCACAGCGTTCAAGTCCAGATCGTCCAGGTGGTCCGCGCCACGGCTGATCTGGGTCAGCAGGTCGGTGCGGCCAATCACGTCTTCCAGGCGGCTAAAGCCCAGCTCGGCCAGGATTTCGCGCACCTCGTCGGCGACGAAGCTGAACAGGTCGATGACCTTTTGTGCGGTGCCGCTGAACTTCTGGCGCAGGGCCTCGTCCTGAGTACATACGCCCACCGGGCAGGTGTTGGAGTGGCACTGACGCACCATGATGCAACCCATAGCGATCAGGGCGGCGGTGCCGATACCGAACTCTTCAGCCCCCAGCATGGCTGCCTTGACGATGTCCAAGCCGGTGCGCAGACCACCGTCGGTGCGCAAGGTGACCTTGGAGCGCAGCTCGTTCATGGTCAGCACCTGGTGGACTTCCGCCAGGCCCATTTCCCACGG
>CAZHYF010000051.1:0-14648 GCA_964536635.1 uncultured Rhodospirillaceae bacterium
ACCGCGTGCGGCTTGTGCGACCAGGCGATTTCGTCCACCTTTTCCAGGATGCGCGCCATGCCCAGACCCGCGTTCTTGCGCATCGGCATGGGCGTCGAGCCCGTGTGCGAGTCTTTGCCGATCACAGTGACCTGGGTCCAGCTGAGCCCCTGGCCGTGGGTGACCACGCCGATGTCTTTACCTTCGGCCTCCAGGATGGGGCCTTGCTCGATGTGCAGTTCAAAGAAGGCATGCATCTTGCGCGCGCCCACCTCTTCATCACCGCGCCAGCCGATCCGCACCAGCTCGTCGCCGAAGCGCAGACCTTTAGCGTCCTGGCGGTCATAGGCCCAATCTTCAGTGTGCTTGCCAGCAAACACACCCGAGGCCAGCATGGCCGGAGCAAAACGCGTGCCTTCCTCGTTGGTCCAGTTGGTGACAACGATGGGGTGCTTTGTCTGGATGCCAAGGTCATTCAGCGAGCGCACGATCTCAAGACCTGCCAACACGCCCAACACGCCGTCGTACTTGCCGCCAGTCGGCTGAGTATCCAAGTGCGAGCCGACATAGACCGGCAGCGCGCCGGGATCAGCGCCTTCGCGGCGGAAGAACATATTGCCCATGGTATCGACGCCCATGGTACAGCCCGCAGCCTCGCACCAGGATTGGAACAGAGCACGGCCCTCAGCGTCTTCGTCGGTCAGCGTTTGGCGGTTGTTACCACCGGCGACGCCCGGCCCGATCTTGGCCATCTCCATCAGGCTATCCCAGAGGCGCTGTCCGTCGATCTTAAGGTTCTTGAGCTCCTCACTCATACTTAGCCTCCCGTAGTCTGGTCGTATTCTTCTTCTTTGCGGCCCGGTAGAGGCCGCCTTGCAACGACGACTGATGGGTGCAAGACTGACCGCTAAAAGCGGGCGCCGACTAGCACTTAACCTCGCCTATTGCTGTGAAATTTTTGTTCAATTTCTTAGGTTAGGATTAACAAAACCTGTCCAATCGGTCAAGAAAATTTGTACGATTGGTAAAATTTGGTTAGACTGCTGTTGGCGTCATCCTTAAGAATGGTGCGCAGCGGCGCGTAGGCCTAGCAAACGGCGACACCCACAAATGCGCGCGCACCAAGGTGTGGATAAGAAGGCGCACGACGTAGGGCTCTCCGCCAAGCTCGGAGGACTCCCTATCTGCGGAACGTTTTGGGGCCGGTTGACGCCAAGCGCGCAGTCAATGCTAGGTCGGCCAACAAGGGGGCAACATGCCAAGCCAAGCGGCTGGGAAGCAAACACGAAACCGACAAAGGACCGTGAAGCGGATCCTCGACGCCGCTGAAGTCGTGTTCGCCCAGCACGGTTATGCGGGCGCGTCGGTGAGCATGATTGCCCGCATGGCCGAGATCCCTAAGTCCAACATCCTCTACTATTTCCCGACCAAGGAGCAGCTCTATCGCACCGTGGTCGAAGACATCTTTCAAGTCTGGGTCCGCGCGGCTGATGCCATCACCGAGCAAAGCAGCCCGCTTGAAGCCCTGGGCGCTTACATCGACCACAAAATGGACTTAGCGCGCCTGCGCCCCCACGGCTCCAAGGTCTGGGCCAACGAGGTCATCCAAGGCGCGCCGGTGTTGCACGACTACCTGGTCGAGGAACTGCGCGACTGGACTGAAACCCGCATCAAGGTCATGGAGGCTTGGATCGCGGGAGGCAAGATGCGCCCAGTCAGCCCGCGCCATCTGCTCTATATGATCTGGGCGACCACGCAGCACTATGCCGACTTTGGTCACCAAATCGAAAAGCTGAACAACAACCGTCCTTTGAGTGACGCGCAGTGGCACGAAGCCAAGGCTGCGGCCAAAGCAATCGTCTTGGGCGGGGTTTTGCCGCCCGAGGCTGCCCTGCCCTAAGCTTCCACTCTAACGAAAGAACCAAAGCCCCATCGCCATGAGCATTGCAGCCAGACCGGAGAAATCTGGACCCGAAAAACAAAGCCGCATCCAGCGCAAGAACCGGAAGATCATAAGAGAAGCCGCGCTTGAGGTCTTCTCTATGCACGGTTTCCGCGGGTCAACGCTGGACCAGATCGCGGATAAAGCTGGCCTGTCAAAACCCAATATTCTCTATTATTATCAGGGAAAAGAGGAAATCTACAGCCACCTTCTGGCGGATATTTTGACCCTCTGGTTGACCTCGCTTGAGGCGATCAATGCCGACGGTGACCCGATCGCGGAAATCTTGACCTACGTCGAAACAAAGCTGAAGCTCTCGCAGACCTTTGCGCGCGAAAGCCGTCTGTTTGCCAACGAAATCTTGCAGGGCGCCAAGCGCATGCCCCCGGACTCGCAGGACTATTTGCGTGGCCAGGTTCAGCGCGCCGTGGGCGTGATCAGCCGCTGGATCGCCGACGGGCGAATTGCAGAGATCGACCCGCACCACCTGTTGTTTTCGATCTGGGCATCGACCCAGCACTATGCCGACTTTGAGAGCCAGATCGCGCTGATCTTCGGCCCCGAGCGCGATCGCGCCGCTACCTTCGCGGACGCCAAGACCTTCTTGTTAACTCAGTACCGCAAACTGCTGACACCTCAGTAAATTGGGAGCGACCCGCAAAAAGACAGCCGTTTCGCACCCGTGAGGTCTGGGGCAAAGCGGCTGCAATTGTGGCCAGGAGCGCGAACGCAGGTCCGTCGGACCAGGCATACAAAGCTCCTCTGGCGAGACCGCCTATTCGGCGGCTTGGGAGCTCATGGGGTTGTTGGGGTGCGTAGTCCAGTCGCCGTGCTCCGCGGGCACGACCCGACCGGTGCGCTCATCTTGCTGACCGGGCTCGACGCGCTTCATGGTGATGCAGCCTTCGACAGGGCAGACGTTGACGCAAAGGTTGCAGGCCACACACTCTTCGTCCTTGACCGTAAAGATGCGGTCCTCGGACATGTTGATCGCCTGGTGCGATGTGTCCTCGCAGGCAATGTAGCAGCGGCCGCACTTGATGCACTGATCCTGGTCGATCACCGCTTTGGTGACGTAGTTCAGGTTCAGGTCTTTCCAATCGCGCACCTTGGGCGCTGCCAGGCCCTGGAAGTCCGCCAGCGAGGCGTAGCCCTGGCTGCTCATCCAATCTTCAAGCCCAGTGATCATCTCCTGCACCACCTTAAAGCCATAGGTCATGGCGGCAGTACAGACCTGCACCGTGCCCGCGCCCATCGCAATGAACTCGGCCGCGTCGCGCCAGGTGGTCACCCCACCAATGGCTGAGATCGGCAGGCCCGCAGTCTCGGGATCGCGTGCAATCTCAGCTACCATGTGCAGGGCAATCGGCTTGACCGCCGGGCCGCAATAGCCACCATGCGAGCCAACGCCGTCGATCGTCGGCATGGGGGCAAAATTGTCCAGATCGACCGAAACAATCGAGTTGATGGTATTGATCAAGCTGACCGCATCTGCACCACCGCTGTGCGCAGCGCGCGCAGGAAAGCGGATGTCGGTGATGTTGGGGGTGAGCTTGACGATCACCGGCTTGGAGTAAGCCTCCTTACACCAGCGGGTCACCATTTCGATGTACTCGGGCACCTGGCCCACTGCCGATCCCATGCCGCGTTCAGCCATGCCGTGCGGGCAGCCAAAGTTCAGCTCGATGCCGTCGGCGCCGGTCTCCTCGACCAGGGGCAAGATCGCCTTCCAGGAGGCCTCATCGCAAGGCACCATCAAGGAGACGATCACAGCACGATCCGGGTAGTCGGACTTGACGCGCTTGATCTCCTCCAGGTTTTGGAACAGGTCGCGGTCGGTGATCAGCTCGATATTGTTGAGGCCGAGCAAACGCCGGTCCGCGCCCCAAATTGCGCCATAGCGCGGTCCGTTGACGTTGACCACCGGCGGGCCTTCAGAGCCCAAGGTTTTCCATACAACACCGCCCCAGCCGGCCTCAAAGGCGCGGCGCACGTTGTACTCCTTGTCGGTCGGCGGCGCGGAAGCCAGCCAAAACGGGTTGGGAGACTTGATGCCCAAAAAGTTCGTTTCTAACGAGGTCATAGTACGTCCTCCCCTGTTAGCTTCTAGTTAGCTGCGCGTGGATATCTTCGGCTGCGATGCGCCCTTCGGCCACGGCCGTCACGGTCAAGTCATCACCACCGCTGGCGCAATCGCCTCCAGCCCAGACGCCCGGCGTTTGCGTGCGCCCGTTTTCATCGACCGCGATCTTCCGGCCTTCCAGCGCGGGCAAATCGCTGCCAGCCAAGGTCTGACCGATGGCGCTGAACACCTGATCGGCCTGCAAGGTAAAGCGCTCGCCGGTGGGTTTCAGATCGTCATCGCTGAACTCGAAGGTCATGCTCATGCGTGCACCCTCGTGGCTCAAGGCGACGGGCGAGGCCGAGGTAATGATGACAACGCCCTTGCTGGCGGCCAGGTCTTGTTCGAACTCGCTAGCGGCCATGCGCTCCTTGCTGCGGCGATAGACCAGGGTCACATTCAAGGCGCCCAACAGCTTGGCCTGCACAGCCGCATCAATCGCGGTCATGCCGCCGCCGATCACCACCACATCGCGGCCAATAGCCACCTTCGACAGATCGTCCGCTTGACGCAGGTCGCTGATGAAATCGACCGCGTTGGTCACGCCCTGCCAGGCGCCCGCATCCGCCGACAGAGCATTGACGCCCCCCAGACCAATTGCCAGGAACACGGCATCGTAATCCCGGCTCAACTGAGCCAAGGACAGGCCATCGCCCAAACGCTTGCCAGCTTCGATGGAGATGCCACCGATTTGTAACAGCCATTCGACCTCGCGCTGGGCGAAACCATCGACCGACTTGTAGGTCGCAATGCCAAATTCGTTGAGGCCGCCTAGCTTGTCGCGTCCGTCATACAGGGTCACCTCGTGGCCGTGCATGGCCAAGCGGTGCGCGCAAGACAGGCCCGCAGGACCAGCGCCAACCACCGCGACCCGCTTGCCGCTCGCAGCAGCGCGCTCGAAGGGGTGCGGACGTTCGGCCATCATGGCGTCAGTCGCATAGCGTTGCAGCAGCCCGATTTGCACGGGATCGCCTTCGCTCTCGTTGCGCACGCAAGCCTGCTCGCACAGGGTTTCGGTCGGACAGACCCGCGCACACATGCCGCCCAGAATGTTTTGCGACAAGATCGTCTTGGCAGCCGCGTGCGGCATGCCGGTCGAGATCTGCCGGATAAACAAGGGGATGTCGATGTCGGTCGGACACGCCGTTGTGCAGGGCGCGTCGTGGCAGAAGAAGCAGCGGTCAGCGGCGACCTGTGCCAGGTGCGGATCTAAGGGCGGATGAAGATCGCAGAAATTGTCGAGCAAGGCTGCCTGACTAAGGCGGCCCGCCGACACGCCTTCCTTGAGCCTCTGGTCTGTCATGGTTTGCACTCCCAGTTTTTCTTATGCCGGAAGGCTAACACGAAACTAATTTTAACAATAGGTCAAATTTGATCTTTTGATCAAATTGTTCGCAGAGCACTGAGTTTGCGCAACAAAAAAGGGGCCAGACCTGGCAGTCTCGCCCCTTCATGTCTCGTTTCGCGCTCGGCTATTGCGCGGTCCAGCCGCCGTCGACTGGGATGGTCGCACCGGTCAGATTGTGCGCCAGCGGGCTGCAAAGCCAAAGCGCCAAAGCCCCAATCTCTTCAGGAAGCGAAGTGCGTCGGCTGGGCTGCTTTTCAGACAGTAGGTCCGCAACGCCCTTGTCGCGATCCCCACCATAGAGCGCGGCACGCTCGGCCACTTGAGGCTCGATCAGGACGGTTTCAGTCCAACCCGGCCCGATGCAGTTGACCGTCACGCCACCGCTGGCGCGGTTGCCAACGGCCGCGTACTCCAGCGCCGCCACCTTGCTCATGCCGACCAGGCCAAACTTGGAGGCCACGTAGGGCGCCTTGTTGACCGAGGCCACCAGGCCGTGAACGCTGGCGATGTTGATCACCCGCCCAAAGCCGCGCACTGCCATGGCAGGCATGGCAAGCCGCATGGTGTGAAACGCCGCAGACAAGTTGACCGCTAGGATTGCATCCCAGGTGGCGGCGTCCAGCTCGGCCAGGCTGGCGGTCTTTTGCATGCCCGCGTTATTGACCAAGATGTCAATGCCGCCCCAGTCTTGAACCGCAGCCACCAGAGCCTCAATGGCTTGCACGTCGCGCACATCGGCACCGAAAAAGCGCGCTTCGGGCGCACCGGCGGCCTCAACCTCGGCCACTGCTGCCGCGGCCTGTTCCGGGCTGGCCAGGCCATGCAGCGCCACCCGCGCCCCCGCCCCTGCCAGCGCCTTGGCGATGGCCAAGCCGATGCCTTGCACCGAGCCGGTTACCAGCGCGGTCTTGCCGGTTAGATCTGTCATGCCTTTGTCTCCTTGTTCTGCAAACGGTCGCGCAGCTCGGTCTTGAGCACCTTACCGTAGTTGTTCTTCGGCAGGCTTGCCACGAAATGATAGGCCTTGGGGCGTTTGAAGCGTGCGATGCGATCGAGGCAGAGCGCGTCCAGCGCCTGACTAGTGACGCCTGCTCCTGGCGCCAGCACCAAAAAGGCCACCACCAGCTCTCCCCACTCCAGGTCTGGCTGGCCAACAACCGACGCTTCCTGCACGTCAGGATGGCTCAGCAAGACCTCCTCCACCTCGCGCGGGTAGACGTTGGAGCCGCCCGAGATGATCATATCTTTGGAGCGGTCTTGCAGGGTCACATAACCCTCGGCGTCCATGCGGCCCATGTCGCCGGTCCAGAGCCAGCCATCACGTAAGGTCTTGGCGCTCGCCTCGGGGTTGCGCCAATAGCCGCGCATCACGGTCACGCCGCGCACTACGATTTCCCCGGTCTGCCCAGCGGACAACGGCTGGCCGTCTGGCCCGACAATCGCCACCTGAACCGAGGTCTGGGCACGCCCGACGGAGGCTAGGCGCTGACGCCAACCCGGCTGCGCGCGCTCGGCGACATCTTGGCGGGGCAGCGCGGTGATGCCCATCGGGCACTCGCCCTGACCGTAGATTTGAACGAAGCGCGGTCCCATGACCGCCACCGCCTCCAGAATGTCTGCTTCGTACATGGGGCCGCCCGCATAGACGATGGTGCGCAGCCCTTCGCCGGTTCCGCCTGAGGCTTTGGCGGCCTCAACCAGCCGCCGCACCATGGTGGGCGCTGCGAACATGGAGACCGAGCCCAGCTTGGGCGCCAGTGCCAAGATCTCCTCAGCGTCAAAGCCGCCGCTCACGGGTACGACGTGGCGCGCCGCCCGCAGCACATGCATGAAGTTATAGAGCCCCGCGCCGTGGCTCATGGGCGCGGCATAGAGGATGGCGTCCTCGGCCTTCACCTCATCAACATCGACGAAATAGTTGAGCGCCATGGTCGCCATATTGGCACAAGTCAGCATGACGCCCTTGGGCTTGCCGGTTGTGCCCGAGGTATAGAACAGCCAGATCATAGCATCGGGTTCAAGCGCTGCCGGTCTCTCCTGTGGCTCTGTCTGGCACAAGGCCTCGAAATCAGCGCTTTGGGTCGAGATGAACGGCAGCGCGGCATCGAGCGCTCCGGCCAAGCTGGCCTGGGACTTGGCATCGACAAACACCACGCTGGCCTCGGAATCCTGGGCGATCCAGGCCGCTTCCTTGGGGTGCAGCTTGCCGTTGATCGGCACCGCCGCAGCGCCCGCCCACCAGATGCCGTAGAGAGCCTCCAAATAGCGGGTGCTGTTGGACAGGAACAAGGCGACTTGCTGCCCCGGTCCGATGCCGCGTGCTCTCAAACCGGCGGCAATGCCAGCCGCCCGGCGCGCAAACAAACCATAACAGGCCTCAAGCTGCATGCCGGTGAACAGCGCCGGGGCCTCGGGATAGCGCAAGGCGCTGCGATAGAGCCACTCGGCGGGGTTCATGCGCGCGCCTCCAGGATCGAGCAATAATTGGCAACGCCCGAGCCGCCCATGTTGAACACCGCCGCCAAACTGGCGCCGGGCAACTGGAGAGCCTCGGCGGCGCCTGTAACCTGGCGCGCCGCCATGACGTGCATGTAGACACCCGTCGCGCCAACGGGGTGCCCCTTGGCCTTGAGGCCGCCCGAGAGGTTCACCGGCAGCCGTCCGCCGCGTTGGGTCGCGCCCTCGTCCAACAAGCGCGCGCCCTGCCCCTTGCCCGCGAGCCCCATCGCCTCATAAATCAACAGCTCGGCGATGGTGAAGCAGTCGTGCACCTCTGCCAGATCCAGGTCGGCAAGCGCGATCCCCGCCGTTGCGAAGGCATCCGCAAAGGCCTTGGACGCGCCTGGCAGCGCGCGGGTATCGCGCCGCGCCATAGGCAGGAAGTCGTTGACCTGCACGGCAGCGCGAAATCCGACAGCGCGCGGCATGTCGCTCACCATATCCTCGGCCACCATGACCAGCGCCGCCGCTCCGTCGCTGATGGGCGAGCAGTCGGTCAGCCGCAAGGGAGCAGCGATCACCGGATTACTCGCTGAGACCGTGTTGCAGGCTTCAAAGCCCAGGTCGCGCCGCAAGTGTGCTAGGGGGTTGTTCAGAGCTGCGTGGTGGTTCTTGGCCGCGATCTTGGCCAGAGCCGCCGACTGGTCGCCGTAGGACTGAAAGTAGTCCTGTGCGAAGCGAGCGAAGATCGCCGGAAAACTGAGCCCCGCCTCGCCTGGTTGGTAGGCGGCATGCGCCAAAGCCTCAGTCACGCCGGCGGTGTCGAGCCCGGTCATTTTCTCCGCGCCGATCACCAGGGCGGTGCGGATGCGTCCAGCGCCGATGGCATCGCGGGCGGCATAGACCGCTGCGGATCCCGACGCACAGGCGTTTTCCACCCGCGTTGCTGGTTTGAAGCGCAAGCCGTCGTCGAGTTGCAGCGCCAAGGAAGAGGCGAAACCGTCGGGGACCAAGCCGGCGTTGTAGTGGCCGAGCCAGATAGCGTCGATATCGCTGGCCTCAAGAGCCGCGTGTTCCAAGGCCTCGCGCGCGGCGGCCAGGATCAGGTCTTCCAAGTTCAAGTCTCGATGTGCCCCAAAGGGCGTGTGCCCCCAGCCTGCGATCATTGCGTCCATGCTTGCCTCTCCTATGTGCGCCTCACATAATAGGGGTCCGCATCCCGCTTGCGATCCGAAAGATTACGTATGTGCCCAGCGCTGAGGCTTTGGATATCATGAACCCGCAAGAGCTGGCGAGCGCCGCTTTTGACTTTGCGCCGCTGGGCCTGGTCTATAGCGAAGAGCGCATCATACGCCATTGCAACGCCCGCTTTGCCGAGATGTTTGGCTATCGCCTTGCAGAGCTGAAGGATCGCTCCTTGTCCAAGCTCTATCCCTCGTCCGAGGAGTTCGCGCGCATCGGCCAGATCGGCGCCAAGAAGATGGCCGCGAGCGGCCGCTACCAAGACGAACGCATCATGCGGCGGCGCTCAGGCGAATTGTTTTGGTGTCGCGTGCGGGGGCAGTCTTTGGAGCCTTCGGCCCCCTTTGCGCGCGCGGTTTGGAGCTTTGCGGATATCTCTGAAGGGCGACCCATCACCAGCCTGACCGCCCGTGAGCGGCAGGTGGCGACCATGCTGGCCGAGGGCCTCACCTCAAAAGAAATCGCCCGCGCGCTGGACATCAGCCCGCGCACGGTTGAGGTCTATCGCGCGCGTTTGCTGGAGAAGTTCGGCGCGCGCAATAGCTTGGAATTGGTGGCACAACTGGCGGGCGTCCCGCTCTAGCTTTGCCCCATCTCCACCTCCGCGGCTTCGACTTCGACCACCGAGGAACGCACGCCAACGATGCGCACCTGCGCGCCTTCGGCCAAGTCTGGGCCCGAGGCAGCCCAACGGCTGTCACCGATGCGCACCGCACCGCGGCCGTCGCGAATGGCCTCGCTGACCACCGCTTGCTTGCCGATCATGGTGCGCGCGCCCTGGTTCAAGGTCGAGGCGGGGCCCTTGTCGCGGGTCAACAGGCGACGGCCAACGATCAGCCCTAGGACCGAAGCCAGGCCAAAGACCAGCGATTGGCCGACCAGCGATAGATCGGGCAAAACCACCATGACCAGCGAGGTCAGGCCGGCGCCCAGCGCAAACCAAATGATAACCGTTGCGGGCAGCAAGATTTCTGCCACGCCCAGAACCAGCGCCAGCACCAACCAGTGCCAAGCGGACCAGGTGCTCCAATCTAATAGCTCAAGCATCGCTCACCTCTGTTTAGGACTTGTTGCCCCAAGGGCCAGCCGCGCCACCGCCAGAGGTCTCGCCACCGCCGCTGTTGCTGCCACCCATATCGCTCATGGCCTCTTTGGCCAGCGAGGCGATGCCACCAACCGCGCCAATGACGCTGGACGCCTCGAGCGGCATGTAGACCACCTTAGCGTTGGTGGCCGACGCCATCTTCTCCAATGCAGCCGTGTAGCGTTGGGCCACGAAGTAGTTGACCGCCTGCACAGAGCCCGAACCAATGGCTTCAGAAACCATACGGGTCGCCTCGGCCTCTGCTTGCGCCGAGCGTTCGCGGGCTTCAGCGTCGCGGAAGGCGGCTTCCTTGCGGCCCTCTGCTTCTAGAATGGCGGCCTGTTTCAAGCCTTCAGCGCGCAGGATTTCAGCCTCCCGGTCGCCCTGAGCGTCCAGGATCTGGGCGCGCTTATCGCGCTCGGCCTTCATCTGGCGCGCCATGGCGTTGACCAGATCTTTCGGCGGCTCGATGTCCTTGATCTCGATGCGGGTCACCTTGATGCCCCAGGGATCGGTGGCGTGATCCACCACCGCCAACAGCCGCGCGTTGATCTGATCGCGCTGAGACAGCAGCTCGTCCAGGTCCATCGAGCCCATGACGGTACGAATGTTGGTCATGGTCAGGTTGACCACTGCTGAGCGCAGATTGGCCACCTCATAGGAGGCCTTGGCTGCGTCCATCACGGTATAGAAGACCACGCCATCAACCGCCACCATGGCATTGTCTTTGGTGATGATCTCTTGGCGGTCGATGTCGAGCACTTGCTCCATCATGTTGACCTTGCGGCCAATGCGATCAATGAAGGGAACGATAATGTTCAAGCCTGGCTCAAGCGTGCCGCGGAAACGCCCGAAGCGCTCCAGGGTCCACTTGTGGCCTTGCGGGACTTGCTTGACCCCAGACCACAGCGTGATGACCACGAGAAACAAAATGACGATGGGAAGGATCAGTCCTTCGAGCATGGCACAACACCCCAGAGCTTCGTGAATGGTAAGCCGCCAGTGGAACAGCCAGGCGGGCTTCTGCCCTTCAATATGGGAGCAGCGGGTGCACTTTCCTAGCGGCCAGAGCCGGTCTTGCAATTTGCATCGACGGGCTAAGCCATGCCCACCTGCACTTGATTGGGCCGCATGTCATCGGGGCGGCTTTCGATCATCGCCATCAGGCTCGCGCGCTGGTCAGCGTAGGTTGGATCGTCGAAGCGGTTACGCAGCTCCTGCGGATCAGCGGCCAGATCATAGAGCTCGCCTGCGCCCGATTGCAGATCAACCGTCATCTTCAGCGTCTTGGTGCGCACAGTGCGCAAAGTCAGCCCCACACCCGCGCGGGTTGGCAACAGCTCCCATTCGTTCATGGCAAAATCACGTGCAGCATCGCCCTCGATCAAGGGCCTGAGGCTCTGGCCGTGCTGATGCAGCAGCGGTTGGGCCGTGGCGTAGTCACAGAAGGTGGCACCAAGGTCCATGGTGGTCACCGGCTCGGCAACGCGCTTGCCTTGCGGCACGCCGGGGCCCGCCCAAATCATGGGCACCCGCAACAGGCCCTCGTAGTGCATCGGGCCCTTCAGCAGCAGGCCGTGGTCGCCCAACCAATCGCCGTGATCAGAGATGTAGATCACCAGCGTGTCCTCTGCGATGCCCGCTTCCTGCAGCGCAATCATCAGGCGGCCCACTTGGTGGTCGATCAAGGCGATCTGCCCATAGGTGTTGGCGATGATCTCGCGCAGCTTGTCGTCGTCCTGATGCGGAATGCGCGAGTAGTTCTTGCGCACCTCGGCGTGTTGTTTTTCGCCTTCAGGCTCGCGGGTCAAGACCGCCTCGTGCCACCAGGGTCGGCCCTCAAAGCTGCGCTCACGCTGGGGCGGCAAGTCCACCTCGGCCGGATCGTGCAGGCGCGACCAGGGCTCAGGGCAATCGAAGGGGTGGTGTGGGTCTGGGAAACTGACCCAAGCGCAGAAGGGCCTTTCGTCTGCGTCAGTGACGGCATCGGCTTTGCGACCATGCTTGAGCCACTCGATGGCGCGATCCGCAGTCCAGGTCGAGTTGTGCCAGGCGGTGGGCAGCTTGGAGTGCCAGGTCTGCGCAGCCCCGCGCGTATCGCCCGCGTTCTCCGCATAGAGCGCGTTCTTGGCGTCGCCCTGCCCGTCGGCATAGAACCAGCGCTCGTAGTGCTGCCCGCGGGGCGGCTTTTCGGGCAAGAACCAATTGTGCCCGACCAGCATCAGCTCCAGGTGCTGAAACCCCATGTAGGGACCAAACCAGTCGGGGCCATAGTCCGCCGAGGACTGGATCGATTCTGGTGTGCCGGTCGGCTGGAAGGTGTGGTAGGTCGAAAAATGTGCCTTGCCGAAAAAGGCGGTGTCATAGCCCGCCGCCGCCAAAGCGCCCGCAAAGCCACGCTCGCCGATTGCGGGATCCAGGTCTATGCCGTTGTCGTGTACGCCATGGGTCCGGCAGAGCTGTCCCGTCAGGATCGAGGCGCGCGCTGGCTGACAGACCACGCACGAGGTGATGCAGGCGTCAAAGCGCGTTCCGCGCGCTGCCAGAGCATCCAGGTGCGGGGTCTTGACCTTGCGGCCCGCAAGACCGAAGCAATCGGCGCGCTGTTGGTCGGCCGAAATCAATAAAATGTTGGGTCGCTTGGACATGCAGGCTCCGGGTCTAGGCGGTGTCTAGCCTTCAGCCCCCGGCTTGCTGGCTTGCCAAAAGGCCAGGGCAACCACCACAAGCGAGGCAACAACGAAGGCTAGGGCGATGGGCGAATGCAGCAAAAACAAGGGATCGCCGCCCGTTACCGCGAAGGCTTGACGCGCCGTGTCTTCAAGATTGCGCCCCAGGATAAAGGCGATAACAAAGGGCAAGACCGACATATCGATGCGGCGCATGAGGTAGCCGAGGGCACCAAACCCCATGGCAAAGTAAATCGCAGCCATGCTGGTATGCTGCACATAGATTGCGGTCATGGTCAGCAAAAAGATCACCGGCAACAACAAGTGCTTTGGGATGTAGGCCATAAAGCCCACCCCGCGCATAAACAGGCCACCCAGGGTCCAGTTCAACGCGTTCGCCAGCATCATAGCAGTAAAGATGCCAAACACGATCACCAGCTCGGGATTGATGTTGCCGCCGGTTACCCCGCCTTGCAGCTTGAAGACCGAGGGGCCCGGGTTGAAGCCGCCGATGCTGTCCATGGCCAAGATCAAGAACACCGCCGCCGCATTGCCCGGAATTCCCAGCGAAAGCACCGGAATGAGGTTGGCGCCCAATACAGCCGAATTGGCGGCTTCGGTCGCGGCAACCCCCTCGATGCGACCGGAGCCAAACTTGGGCGCATCGGGATTGCGCTTGGCCCAAGCGCGCCTGCCCGAAGCATAGCCCAAGGTGGCAGCGAGCGTTGATCCGATGCCCGGCAGCGCGCCTATGGCCGTACCAATCAGGGCAGATGTGCGGATGTAGGGCAGGCAGGAGCGGATCTCGGCCCATCCAAAGCGATTGTCCGACGCTGCACTTGATTGTTTGGGGTTCTGTGCCTGCGGACCATTTCGGATCAAGTCCTCAAGCGACTTGAAGACCTCGCCCAAAATCAACACGCCCAGCACGGCGGTCACCACGGGGAAGCCGTCGCTCAAGGCCGCTTGGCCCAGCGAAAGCCGCGGGTAGAAATCTTCGCCCTTGCCTACATAGGCCACCAGCAGCCCCAAGCCCGCCGAGATCAGACCCTTGGCGGGCGAGCGCCCCACAATCGCGGCAATAAAGCTGAGCGAAAGAATAATCAGGCCGGTCTTTTCAGGCAGATCCAAGAAGCGCTCGACCATGATCGCCAGGAAAGGCGCCGAGGTAAACAGCACCAAGTCGGAAAAGGTATCGCCGCTGGCAGAGGCAAAGTGGGCCGCCTTTAAGGCCTTGCCAGCCTGGCCGCGCTTGGCCATTGGGTAGCCATCGAAGGTGGTCAAAAGCGCGTCGGGAGTCCCTGGTGTGTTGAACAAGATTGCTGGGACCGCCCCGCCGATGGTGGCACCTTTCATGATGCCTATGAGGAAGCCCAACACTGGCAGCAAGGCATCCGCGCTGACGCCAAACACCGAAATCAGGATCGGTAACGCAATGGCCATTGCCATGGGTCCTGCAAGTCCCGGTGTCGCGCCAACCAGGATGCCCAGGGCAAAGCCGCCCGCGATCATCACCAAGGTTATGCTGACCGGCAGACCGAACAGCGCGAAGGCGGGCGCCGCGCCAAACACCGCAAGCACGCCCAGCCAAAGATGCTCCAAAAAGCCCACTTAGAGGTCTCCGTTCGGTGGCAAGAGTAGGTCATCAAATGGCAGGTCATAGATCATGGCAATCACCAGCGGCGCGATCAGCGCCAGCCAGATGCTACGCCAGCGCAAGCGACGCTCGACACCAACAACCGAGGCCAAAATCAGGACAAAGCCCCCGACCTCATAGCCAAGGTATTTCCACGGCAAGGTGTCCCGCAGCGCGCGATAGCTAG
>CAZHYF010000052.1:0-11236 GCA_964536635.1 uncultured Rhodospirillaceae bacterium
CAGCGCATCCTCGTGGTGGCGCGGCCCATATCGCTACAGCGGGCCATCTGCAACTTGATCGACAACGCGCTGAAGTATGGGCGGCGGGCCAGCGTCGAGATCAGCGCCACCGCCGATCAAGCCGTGGTCCGGGTCAAGGACGAGGGCTCGGGCATGTCGGTCGAGGACATCGAGGCGGTGGTTGCGCCCTTCAAGCGCGGCGAGAATACCAGCGCGGTTGACGGCTTCGGGCTCGGGCTGACCATTGTGGCCGCCGTCGCCGAGCAGCACGGGGGGCAGCTCAGCTTTGAAGCCAGAAAGCCGGGCCTGATCGCTTGCCTAGAAATCAGTCGGCGCTAGAGCAAGCCGCGAATGAGTGGCAACACGAGAGAGCATGGACTTGCGTTAGAAATCAGTCAGCCAGAGCGGAAGGGCTGTTGCAAGACCAAGGCCCGACGCTCTAGCCAGCAGGCCAGCCTTTCAATTGCGCGCGGGTGCCTAGCGGAACAGGCGCTCGCCCAAGCTCTGCTTGTCGCTATAGAGGCTGGCGACCTGCTCGCCATAGCCGTTGTAGGGCAGGGTCGGGCGGCGCTCGCCGGTACCGATGTCCTGCTCTGAGGCTTGCGACCAGCGCGGGTGCGCCACCTCGGGATTGACGTTGGCCCAAAAGCCGTATTCGCGGCGGTTGAGCTGCTCCCAGAAGCTGACGGGCTGCTTGTCGGTGAAGGTGATCCGCACCAGACCCTTGGCGGACTTGAAACCGTATTTCCAGGGCAGAGCCAGGCGCAAGGGCGCGCCCATCTGCTTGGGCAAGGGCTGACCATAGGCACCTGTGACCATGAATGAGAGGTCGTTTTCGGCCTCGGCGATGCTGAGACCTTCGATATAGGGCCAGGGATAGCGGGTTTCGCGCTGACCGATGGCGACTTCCGGATTGTTGAAGCTTTCAAAGCGCAGGTACTTGGCGCTGGACAGTGGGGCCGCGCGCTTGACCAGGGCTGCCAGCGGGAAGCCCGACCAGGGCACGGTCATGGCCCAGGTCTCGACGCAGCGGTGGCGATAGATGCGCTCTTCCAGCGGCATGGCGGCCAGCAAGTCGTCGATCTCGAAGGTCAGGGGCTTTTCGACCAAGCCATCGATCTCAAGCCGCCAAGGGCGCAGCGGCAGCGCTTGCGCCTGCTTCCAAATCGACTTGGAGGTGCCGATGCCAGAGAAGAACTCATAATAGTTATTATAGACCGAGGTGACGCGCGCGGGCGTTACTGGGAAAGCCTGGTCGCCAACGTCGGCGCTGGCAAAAGCTGGATTGCGCCCTACCGGGTAAAGCGCGGCCGAGGGATCGGCTTCGTTCTCCGATGCGTTTGCGGCTGGAGCGGCCAAGAGCGCACCGCCTGCCAGACCCAAACCGAGACCCGACAGCGCGCTAATCGCTTGGCGACGCTTGAGCACGATATTGGCGTCCGTGACCTGCGCCTGCGGTATCAAATCTCTAAATTTCAGTGGTTTCAAGACCAGTCCCCCTACCGATAAACAACCTACGTGCGAAAGACCTTGCTTGCTCACCAGGGTAAGGTCAATTCACGCTTCTGGAACGGACGGTCACATGCTGTGGATAGGTAGGGAAAAATTTTCCCATTTATATGCATTTGAGGGCTTGCGAATCACCTGCAGGTTGCTCAGAACGAGGGTGCAAACGAGAATAAAGAAAAGAAGCCGTTTTGAGGGATTTCTATGTCAGTCAATAGCTTGCGCCTGATGGCCTTTATCGGGGCCGCCATTGTGTTCGCGCTTTTGTCGAATTCCTTCGCCGAAGCCGCGGTGCTTATGGGCTAGGCTGTGGGCCGCCTGCGCGCTCTGGTGCTGGCTGCACCATAAAGCAAGCGAATCTCGGACAAGATGGCAAGCTTTGAGGGGCTAGCTCAAGGGCTCCGACAGCAATTCACCGGCAAAAACCGGCAAGCCAGGTTGGCGACAGCGCTTTAGGCGCTCGGCTGCGATGATGGCTTGGACCGCGCTGACGGTCTCATCCAGATCGCGGTTGATCAGCACATATTCGTAATCTTCCCAGTGGCTGATTTCGCCATGCGCGCCCTGCATGCGCCGTTGGACTGTCTCAGCATTGTCCTGGTTGCGCGCCCGCAAGCGCACTCGCAGATCGTCGATTGAGGGCGGCAGCAGGAAGATGGACACCACGTCATCGGGCGCAGCATCGCGCAGTTGCTCAGCCCCTTGCCAATCCACGTCAAAGATCACGTCCTTGCCGCCTGCCAGAGCCTCCATGACGGGCGCTTTTGGCGTGCCATAAAGGTTACCGAACACCTCGGCGTGCTCGAAGAAGGCCTGATCCTGGATACGCTGCTCGAAGTCGTAGCGCTGGATGAAGAAGTAGTCTTTGCCGTCCACTTCGCCGGGGCGCATGGGCCGCGTGGTGGCAGAGACGGAGGAAACGATCTGGCTGTCAGCGGACAAAATCCGCCGGGCGGTTGACGATTTGCCCGCGCCCGAGGGCGAGGACAGAATGACCATCAGGCCGCGACGGGGGGCGTAACGCTCGGCATCTGCGAGCAGCAGGGAGAGGGTGAGCATGGCCTTACTCCAGGTTGGCGCATTGTTCGCGCAGCTGATCGACCGAAGACTTGAGCGCCAGGCCCAGGTTGGTCATGGGAATGCTGGTGGATTTCGAGCAGAGGGTGTTGCTCTCGCGCACGAATTCTTGGCAGAGGTGATCCAGAGCGCGGCCCTTGGGTCCGGCGCTGGCCAAAAGCTTGCGGGCGGCGATGATATGGGCTTCCAGGCGCTGCAGCTCTTCAGCCACGTCGCCTTTCACCGCCAGCAGGGCTGCTTCTTGCGCCAGGCGCTGCGGGTCCAAGCGCTGGTTGCCGCCGAACAGCTCTTCGATCTGGGTCTGGATCTTGGCCGCAAACGCGCCAGCGTCGGTCTTGGCCTGCGCTTTGGCCGCCTCCAAGCTGGTTTCAATGTCGCTCAAGATGCTGGCTAGGGTTTGGGCCAACAGCGCGCCTTCGGCTTGCCTCGAGACCAGGAAGTCGTCGATGCAGCGGTCAAGCGAGGCCAAGAACAGCGGCACCAGGGCCGCTTCACTGTCTTCATCGTGCTGGGCTTGCGGGCGCAGAACGCCAGGCAGGGCCAGCAGCTCAACCAGGCTGGGCGCGGGGCTCTGCTCGGCGCAAAGCGCCTGCAAGCGCGCCAGCCAGTCTTCGTCCAGCGAATAGCTCGACAGGGCCGGGCTTTCGACCCGCAGACCCAGGTTGACCGTCCCGCGCTTGATCTTGGCGGCCAAGCGCTTACGGCACTCGGGCTCCAAGCGGTCGGTCCAGGGGCCCATGCGGCACTTGAGTTCAAAGCCTTTGGCGTTGACAGAGCGCAGCTCCCACGCCCAACTGGTGCCCTCGTGCGAGCCTGCATTGCGGGCAAATCCGGTCATGGAAAGAGGGGCGCTGCTCATGGGTTGGTCCTGCTGTTGGGCGGTGGAGTGGGTTTAATGGCCCAAGCGCAGCAATACAAGTGGCGCAGTGTCGTTCTGACGGGTGCGACCTCGGGCATCGGCCGTGCTCTGGCGCTGGAGCTGGCTGCGCCGGGGCGGCGGCTGGCGATTACTGGCCGCGATCCTGGGCGCTTGGCAGAGGTGTGCGCGGCGCTTGTGGCGCGCGGGGCAAATGTTGAGGCGGCCTTGCTGGATACCCGCGACCGCCAAGCCATGGCCGCCTGGCTTCAGCGCCAAGACGCCGCCGCGCCGGTTGACCTGGTGATCGCCAATGCAGGCGTCTCCTCGGCCACGCTGGCCGAAGGGGACGTGCCCGCCAACGACCTGGCCGCGCTCAGCCACATCTTCGATGTCAATCTGACCGGCGTGCTCAACACCATCCAGCCGCTGATCGAGCCCATGCGCGCGCGGCGTTCGGGGCAAATCGTGCTGATGGGCTCGCTGGCGGGCTTTCGCGGCATGCCCTATGCGCCGGGCTATTCGGCCAGCAAGGTTGCGGTCCACGCCCTGGCCGAGGCGCTGCGCGGGCGCCTGGCTCCCGATGGTCTGGGCGTCAGTTTGGTGGCGCCGGGCTTCATCCGCTCGCGGATCACCGATGCCAACGATTTTTGGATGCCGCTCTATATGGAGGCCGAGCCTGCTGCGCGCCTCATGCTGAGAGGCGCAGCGCGCAACGCCCGTTTGATCAGCTTTCCTTGGCCGATGAGCCTTGCCAGTCGGCTCATGCCGTTGCTGCCGGGCGGGATCTATCAGGCGCTGATGCGGCTCAATCCGGCTGAGAAGTAGCCGCGGCCTCGGGCTTGAGGGCGCGCTGCATGATGACCGAGTCCAGCCAGAGGCCAAATTTGAAGCCGACCCGCTCAAGCGTGCCAACGTGGCGAAATCCGTGGCGGCGGTGCAAGGCAATCGAGCCCGCGTTGGCCGAATCGCCGATCACCGCCACCATCTGGTGCCAGGGTCCGGCCTCGCAGCGCTCAATCAGCTCGGCCATCAGCGCGGAGCCCACGCCTTGGCCCTGAGCGTCGGGTCGCACGTAGACCGAATTTTCCAGGGTGAATTGATAGGATATGCGCGGGCGGTAGCTGGAGGCGTAGGCATAGCCCAGCACCCTATGGCTGGCGTCCAGCGCCACCAGGTAGGGCATGCCCTTCTCGCGCGCGGCCTTGGAGCGCTCCTGCAATTCCTCGGCGCTGGGCGGCTCCTGTTCAAAGGAGGCGGTGCCCTCTAGCACGGCCTGGGCGTAAATGGCTTGGATTTGGTCGAAGTGGCTGGTGTCAGCCTCACAAATGCGAAGTGTCATGGCGGCTCCTTAACCGACAACAGACATGCTGCTTTGCGCGTTGATTGCGCGCAGCCGCGAATAAAATCCCATGTTGGCCTCTTGGCCGATGCGCGCCAAAGGCAGGCGCACCGGCGTTTGGTCGTGGTCCTGGCCGCCCTCGCAGGCCTGCACCAGACCGGCCATCAAGCGGCCCGCCATGGGCGCGTTCTTGAACTGATTGCCGCTGGTGCCGCAAGCCATGTAGTAGCCCGGCAGGCTGGAGCGATCATAGATGGGAATCCAGTCGTCGGCCACATCATAGAGCGCCACCACACCACGCATGCGGCTGGGAATGCCCAGCTCTGGCAGGCGTTGGGCTAAGCGCCAAGCCTGGGTCTGCCACTGCTGGCTGAAGTTCTCGTCCCAAGCGTCGGGATCATCGACCCACACCATGGGATCGACGCTGAAATCTTGGCTGCCGATCAAGATATCTTCGGCGCCGTGGCTGCGAAAATAGACCCCGACATCGCTGTCCGACCAGATCAATCCTGGGCTCTGGCCTGCCATGGTGGCGGGGGCGGGGATGACGGTTTTCTCTTGCTTGAGCGCGCGGGTCTTGATGACCATCTCCGCGGCCACGCCCGCCAGCGCATTGATCTTGCTGGAGTGTGGCCCGGAGACGTTGATCACAAGCGGCGCGTCGATCTGCTGGCCACCGGTCAGGCCGACGCCTGCAACGCGGCCGCCCTCCTGGCGAATGGCGGCAACCTCGGCATTGAACAAGAAGCGCCCGCCCGCGCGCCGGGCAGCGGCTGCCATATTCAGGCAGGCAAGCTGGGGGTCTGAGACATAGCCAGCGGTCTCGAAAAAGATCGCCTGCTCGATCCGGCCATCGGAGGGCTCGCCGAAATCTGGATCTTCAGGGCTGCGCACGGGAAAGAAGCTGGCCAGGTTGGGCGCGCCGAGTGCGGCCTCAATCTGCACCGAACTCCAGGGCTGGTAGGCGATGCCCAGCTGATCGCAGTACTTGAGCTGGGGGGCCAGAAAGGCGTTGGCGCTACAAGCTGGCACCAGACAGCCGGTGTGGTGAAAAGCCGCCAAATCCTCGCTGGCTGGCGCCCCCAAGAAGTCGCGCCACTCCAGCCAGTGGTGGTAGGATTCATAGGCCAGCGCGGTGCCGTCAAAGGTCGAATAATGCACCCGAATGGCGCCTGTTGACGCCGAGGTCGAGCCCAGACCCGGCGCAGCGTTGCGCTCTATGTTCAGGGTTTTGTAGCCCGCTTGCGACAGAGCCAGCGCTGTCGAGCAGCCGATGATGCCCGCCCCGATGATGATGGCATCAGGGCGCGGATCGCTGGACAGGGCAGGGGCGGGAAAATCAGACATGCAGGGTTCCGGCGACACAGGGAAGCTAGCTGACGGCGTCAGCCCCGCCAGCATCTTCGCAGGCCTGCATATAGTCAAGCGCTTGGCCGAGGGGCCCCGCCTCCAAATTCGGCGCTTGGAAGTCGGCCAGCTTCTGCTTCCAGATCTGGTGCGCGCGTTGGGTGGCTTGAACCGCGCCGCCCTCCTGCCATTGGCCAAAGTTGGACCAGTCGGAGACCAGCGGCTCGTAGAACTGGCTGGCGTAGCGCTGCATGGTGTGCTCGGCGGCAAAGAAGTGCCCGCCCGGCTGGACCGAGGCTATGGCATCAAAACCCAGCTCGTCGCTGTCGAAGGTCACAGGTTGGGCCAGCTCGGCAAAGGTTTGCAGCAGCTCCAGGTCGGTGATCAGCTTTTCGTACGACAGGGTGAGGCCGCCCTCCAGCCAGCCCGCAGCGTGATAGACCAAGTTAGCGCCCGCCAAGACCGAGCCCCAGACCGACATTTGCGTCTCATAGTCGGCCTGCACGTCGGGCCAGGCCGCAGCCGTGCCACCACCTGAGCGCCAGGGCAAGCCGGTCAGCCGCGCCAACTGGCCCGCGCCGAAGTTGGTCTTGATGTGCTCTGGGGTGCCAAAGACCGGCGCGCCCGACTTCATATGGACATTCGAGCTAAAGGCGCCATAGACCACCGGCGCGCCGGGGCGCACGATCTGGGTGAGCGCGATGCCCGCCAGCGCTTCGGCGTGGGACAGCAGCAGAGCACCCGGAATGGTGATGGGCGCCATGGCGCCTGCCAGGCAAAAGGGCGTCATGATGCTGACCTGGTTATAGCGCGCGTAGTCGATCAGGCCTTGGGTCATGGGGATATCCAACTGCCGCGGCGAATTGGAGTTGATCACCGTCGTTACCCAAACGTCGCTCTCAAAGGCCTCTTGGCTGAGCCCCCGCGCGAGGCGAATGGCCTCGAAGCCCTGCTCGACCTGCGCGCGTCCACGGGCAAAGATAAAGGGCGGCTTGTCGCTCAACTCGAGCTGAGCGCGCAGGGTTGCGTAGTGTCGCAGCTTGAGCGGCACGTCTTGGGGCTCGACGATGGGCACGTTGAGGCCCAGCACGTCAAAGCTCTGGGTCAGCTTGGTCAATTCGATGAAGTCGCTGAGCGTGCCGGGGCGACGGCCGCGCTCCAGGTCGCTGGCATTGGGACAGCCCGCGCCAGGGCCAAAGACCAGCGCGCGTCCGCCAAAGGGCAGGTCGCGATCTGCGCCGGGCGCGCCGCGCAGGGTGAAGGATTTGGGCGCAGAGGCCAGCGCGGCTTCGACAATCTCGCGCCCTATGTAGACCATCAAGCTGTCTTCATCGACGCGCGCGCCCGCGTGTTTGAACAGCGCGCGCCCCTCGGGCAGCAAGACGCGGATGCCCAGCTCCTCCAGGACGCGCAGGGCCTGGTTGTGGATGGTCTGCACCTGATCTGCGGAGAAGGGCTCGGTCAGGCTGAGATGGTTTTCGATCTGGCGATAATTGGTGGTGCGTGCGGCCCTCGTCGTTGCAAGGCCGGACCGCTTGCGGCGGCGACTGGTGCTGGCTGAAGCGTCTGTGGAGCGCTTGATCATGACGAGATCCTTTGCGTCAAGGGTCGCCTCAGCTCAGCGGTCTTGGGGAGGATGCGCTTGCCTCTTGGCGACCCTTGGGCACGAATTTTTCGCAGATCGCCTACATTTTTTCGCCTCAGCGCTCCACCTCCCCTGCAAGTTCCCAAGAAAAAGACTTAGCGATATAATTCACATTCCTCCCAGTAGAAAGTAAGTGTCATGAAAAAGCTCTTCGCTATCGCATCAATTGCAGGCTTGATTGCTTTTACTTCAGGTTCAGCGCATGCATTTTCAACAAACTATGATCACTATAGCTATGGTGATAACGTATACGCCATAAATAACGCTATTCATGACCAATATCACTATGGTTACAAACATAGCTACGGCCATGATTTTGGAAATTTTTACTATTACGGCGGCTACACAAGCTACCACAACCCATACAAGCCCCCGCGCTACGGCTACCAGCCGTACTATCAAGCCCAGTGGGCGCCCGTGAACTGCCGAAGCGTCAAGGTCAAGCGCGGATGTGATTGGGTTTGGGAAAAGATCTGTACGCGCCGCTGGTAGCGATCGTTCCACACAACCTTGACCCCTTTTTCCCTTCATGTCTCCCCATAACCTCAAAGCCGAGCCGCCCTTGCGCGCTCGGCTGTTTTTTTGCAAGCTCGCCGTCCCGAGATGAAGCGAGCGCAAAGGAAGGCTATGATCGGAGTTGCAGGCTGCGGGCGCATGGGGCTGCCCATGCTGGAGGCGCTGGTGGCCGCTGGCTTCAAGGCGCAGGGTTTGGACCTGGTGCCGCGTGTTGGGATCAGAGCGCAAGTGCTGCTGGATCCGGAGGCTTTTGCCGCGCCCCTAACGACGCTCTACAGCGTGGTGCGCGATGTGCAGCAAAGCAACGACCTCTTGTTTGATGTCCAAGCCGTGCTGGCCAAGGCGCCCCAGCTTGAGACGCTGGTCATCTGTTCAACCCTCTCGCCGCGCTACATCGCAGAGCTGCGCGCGCGCCTGCCGCAGCACCTAGCGCTGGTTGACGCGCCCATGTCGGGGGCTCAGATCGCTGCGCGCGAGCGGCGCTTGTCCTTTATGCTGGGCGGTGATGCGACGGACCTGGACCGCCTCCAGCCGCAATTCGCGGCCATGGGACAGAGCTTCCACCGCATGGGGCCGCTGGGGGCTGGCATGACCGCCAAGGTGTTGAACAACATCTTGGCCGCCAGCTCTACCTTGCTGACCCGCTTGGCGCTGCGCCAGGCCCGGCGCGCCGGGCTGGAGCCTGAGGCCATGTTGGCGCTGATGCATGCCAGCTCGGGCCAGAACTGGTTGGCCAGCGGTTTTGAGGTCATCGAATTCGCCAAGCACGGCTTCGAGCCGGACAACAGCATCGCCATCTTGGCCAAGGATGTCGAGGCGGGGTTGGATGCGCTGGATCCCTCGATGGAGCGCGACTGGCTGTCGATCCTCCCGCATCTGCTGCGCGGTCTGCCAGCCTACGATTTCGACGACTGAGGGGCTCGGCCGATGCGCTGTTTCCTGGGGCTCAGCCTGCCAGATCAGACCTGCCAAGCGTTGACCGCGCTGCAAGGGGGCTTGCCCGGCGCGCGCTGGTTGGCGCCGCACAACCTGCATCTGACCTTGCTGTTCATGGGCGATCTGACGGACGAGGCTCTGGAGGAATTCGATTGGGGGCTCCAGGATCTGTCTGTTCCGGCTTTCTCTGTGTCCCTGCAAGGCCTTGGCTGTTTTGAACGCAAGGGCGGGGCCACTACGTCGCTGTGGGTGGGCGTCGCACCCGAGCCGCGCTTGGGCAGTCTGGCGGCAGAATTGCGCGCGTTGGCCGACCGCTTGGCGATCCCGTTTGATCGCCAGCGCTTTCGCCCCCATGTCACGCTGGCGCGTTTTCGCGCGCGTCCGGTGGCGGAGGTCATGGGCTGGATTGAGGGGCAGGGCGCGCCGGTGCTGCCCAGCTTTGCTGTGGCTGAGTTTCACCTCTATTCGTCGCGCCTGCGCGAAAGTGGCGCCGACTATCGCATCGAAGCCAGCTATCCGCTGCTCGGCTAGAGCGTTTGCTTCAGGTAGTCCGCCAGAGCTGCGACGCCGCCTGATTCTGAAAAGTGTTTCACGAATTTACCCGTCGGCGACATCAAATAGATGTAAGAGGTGTGATCCATCAGGTAGTCGCTCGTTCCGTCTTGCGCGGCCTTGGCGAAGTAGATCCGGTAGGCTTTGGCTGCGGCCTTGGTCTGCTCGGGCGTGCCGGTCAGGCCGATCAGCTTGGGGTGGAATAAGGGCACATAGCCGTTCAGCGCCTCGACGGTGTCGCGCTCGGGGTCAAAGCTGATGAACAGGGGTTGGATCTTGGCGAGCTGGCCGTCGTCGAGCTGGTTTAGGGCCGAGGTCATGAGCCCCAGAGCCGTCGGGCAAGCGTCCGGGCAATAGGTATAGCCAAAATAGACCAGCATGTAGCTGCCCAGAAAGTCGGCATCGCTGCGGGCTTGGCCGGTGTGA
Organism: uncultured Rhodospirillaceae bacterium; assembly: GCA_964536635.1. GTDB lineage: Bacteria > Pseudomonadota > Alphaproteobacteria > UBA7985 > JAUIBT01 > JAUIBT01. The sequence continues at coordinate 10,204 of CAZHYF010000052.1, forward strand.
TCGACCAGCGTGAAGGGGCCACCGATCAAAGCCGCGCCGCTGCTGCTGTCTTCATGGGACGGCCCAGCCTTGTTGGGCGCAAGGCCCAAAGTCACCAGCACGCCCAGAACGACGGCAATGCACCCCAGGACAGCCAGCCAAATCAGCGAGCGCGGCGAGGACAAAGAGCTAGGCATGATCATGATCCTGATCGGGGCTGAGGCGCGCTCAAGAGGGCGCGGCGGCCGCTTTGGGCTTTGAGGCCAACGCAGCCTCAGACAAACAACAAAGGGCGCCGCGAGACGCGCGACACCCGATGGCTGACAGAATAGAAAGAAGCGCCGGAGGGGCAATGGCGCGGCCTGCGACACGACGCCATGGCAGGCGCCAGAAGCGGGCAAATGGGCGCGCGCGGATTGTCGCGCAGGCCCTCGGCCTGGCCAGAACGGGGGGTGGGCTTGGCCGCTGCTGGCGTTCGTTGTAGCGAAAATTCCTCACTTCGTTCCCAGGCTTGACACATTTGGCGAGCACCTCTGGGGGCATAAAAGATCTATAAGCCGGTGGTTTACGGCTCTCGGTCTGTCGTTTGAGGCTCAGATTTTGGGGCTAAGACAGATCGCGACTCGCGGGCGCTGGACCATGACATTTAAAAAATTGGGATTTTTCATATGATCAAGTCAAAAGCCCTGGTATTTGCGGGCTGCGCGAGCCTCTTGTTCGCTACGGGTTGCGTTAAACCCACTGCAATCGCCGACGATCCTGCAACGCCGACCAACCGCCTGTCCTTGCTGCTTCCAGCGCCGGTTTCAGAGAGTTCTGAGCGCGGAACCATATTTAAGCGGACCGCAGCAGAAGGCGACGGCGGCGCCTCAGATCAGACCACGAACCCGCAGGCGGCCATGGTTGGCCTGCCGGGCGCCGGGGCCTTCCCGACCACAAACGGCAAGATGATGCCCGCGCCGATCATGGTTCCCATGATGCCGGGAGCAGCGATGCCGGGCGCCATGATGATGGCCAGCCCGATGATGCCCCCGATGATGCCCGGTATGATGCC
>CAZHYF010000052.1:11336-12489 GCA_964536635.1 uncultured Rhodospirillaceae bacterium
ATGATGCCCGGTATGATGCCTGGTGCAGGCATGCCCGGACCCATGATGTCGGCGGCCACTTTGGGCAATCCCATGATGGCAGGTGCCAGCCCCTTTGTGCCCGCTATGCAAGGCATTGGCCCGAATTCGCCCTTGGCCAGCACCGTCGCTGGTCAGCCGAACTTTAATCGCCAGACCGCGGGCCTGCCGCAGGCCGCCAATTACAGCAACGTGCCGAGCCTGAACTACCCGACCGGGCCAGTTCTGGGCGCCAATGGTGCCATGCCGCTGGGGTCTTACTCGCAGTTCGTTCGCCCGCAAGGCAACGTCTACCAGATCACCGATGTCTCCAACGAGCCCGATCTGGCCAGCAATTCAAGCAGCCAACAGACGGTAACCTCTGGCAAGGAGACCCGCGAAAAGGCCCGCGCCACCGGCGATGTCTTCATGCGCAGCGGCCCTGGCAAGACCTACCCCACCCAAGGCGTGATCAAGCAAGGCGAGGTGGCTCAGGTGCAGTTCTGCGAAGGTAAGTGGTGCAAGGTGACCGTCAACGGAGCAACCGGCTACTCATCAGCCCGCTTCTTGAATTTCTTCAAGGACTAGGCTCACCGCTGACGGTAAGGGCTTGTTGAAAGGCTATAAGATAGAGCGGCAAAGCTCGGCGACATACCAGCGCCAGTTGCTCTATCTGGCCCGTTAGAGCCCGCGGCAAGCAAGCAAGACACATGACAAGGGCGTTGCAATCCAGACGGATGCAGCGCCCTTGTTGCGTTGGCGGGCCGGTCACGACTCTGGCGCTGCCGGGACGGCGCCGGGGGCCAGCAAATGCTGGGTTTCCTCGGCTGCGGGGATTTGGGCGCGGCTCTAGGCGCTTGAAAAACTGCAAATTGCGAGCGCTTGGCGTTGGTGGCACCCGCATTGCCCCCTTGAGTTGACACGCCTCCCAAAATAACGCCACTTGAGGTGGAAACGACGACGAGGCCGACCTGCAAACCGGACCTGCGCCACCTTGGTTGCAGTCCAGCCGCAGCTTTGGGGGCCTGGTTGAGCACGAGGAGAGACTTGATATGCCCCGCTTCCTTCAATCTTCGCTGGCCCTGCTTGCCTTGCTGGGCCTTGCTGGCTGCTATGCACCCGTCGTGCCGGTGCAAGCGCCCTACAACGGCTACGC
>CAZHYF010000052.1:12589-14590 GCA_964536635.1 uncultured Rhodospirillaceae bacterium
CAGGAGGGCTGGAGCCACCAGAACTACCTGAAGTTCTACGCTAAAGAAGCCCCAACGCAGGTTGTTACCGAGCAGGTCGTCAGCCCCGGCTATAGCGTCAACTACCTAGTGCCAAGCCAGTCCTACTATGGCTATCCACAGACGCCCGCCTACTACCAGCCGGTTCGTCCGCTCCTTGCGCCCTTCAGCCAACCCGCGAGCTATGGCCGCGGCTGGTGGGAGCCGCGCTGAAGCCGCCAACTTGGTCGGACCCTGTGATGAATGAGGGGCTTGGCACCTTGCGGTGCTGAGTCCTTTTCGTATGCGGCGAGGGCAGGGGCGATCTGAAGCCCTCTCGTCACGAGTCGCGAGCAATAAGGTCGAGACCATCGGCCCCTCGGCCCTAACGCTGCGGCAAAATGGAGCCGTAATGTTACTGGCAGGGACTTGCACAAACGCAATTTCCTGGCAGTTATGGTGCTTCTTGGCTCCGCGACCTTTCGCACGCTGGCCTCTGCCGTGCCAAAAGCTAGATTTGGAGCATAGAGATAGACAATAAGGCCACTTGGGCTTGGGGGAGAACGCTGACCTCGAACCCTCGTGCTGCTTTACAATAATTGAGCGGGAAAGATTGAGACTCATGCGTAAATGCCTAACCACCTTTGCAGCCCTGATGGCGGCCTTGGTTGCGGCGCCTTCAGCCTTCGCGCAGGAAGCCGCTGGAATTGCTAAGCCCTGGGGCCTGACCTACCAGGAAGCGGCGAGCCAGGTTTTCCAGGAAATCCAGGACTTCCATAACTTCTACCTTATGCCGGTGATGGTGGGTATTTCGGTCTTCGTGATCGGCTTGATCATCTACGTCATGATTCGCTACCGCGAGAAGGCCAACCCCACCCCCAGCAAAGTGACCCACAACCAGGCGCTGGAAGTGGTGTGGACCGCGATCCCGGTTCTGATCCTGGTGGTCTTGTCGGTTCCTTCTACCCGTTTGCTGTTCAAGCAACAGGTGACCCCGGCAGACACAACCTTCACCTTGAAGGTGACCGGCTTCCAGTGGGCCTGGAACTACCAGTACCCGGGCATCAAGGGTGCCGATGGCGAAGACATCGCGTTTGACGCCTACCTGATCGGTAGAGAAGACCCCAGCGAGCTGACCCACCCCGAGTGGCGCCTGCTGGAGACAGACAACTTCGTTGTTCTGCCGACCAACACCAATATCCGCATTCAGGTTGCTGCACGCGACGTGATTCACTCTTTTGCGCTGCCTGCACTGGGTCTGAAGAAGGACGCTATGCCAGGTCGCCTAAACGAGACTTGGACCCGCATTGACAAGCCTGGCATCTACTTCGGCCAGTGTTCAGAGATCTGTGGTCTGGATCACGGCTATATGCCGATCGCGATCAAGGCTGTACCGCAAGAGCAGTTCAACGCTTGGGTTGCTGCGTCAGAGGTTGATGCGCCTGCCAACGACGTTGTTGCGACCATCCAGGGCCTTGAGCCCAGCGCGGTGACCATCGACACCGCAGCGCTGACCGCTGATGCGTTGGTCTCTGACCAGCCCGCCACGCGCTAACTAGAAATTTGAAACGAGAGGATCTGAGTTATGGCTACAGCGAGCGCTGACCATCACGATCATGATCACGCGCCAGGCTTGTTCGCGCGCTGGTTCATGTCTACCAACCACAAAGATATCGGCATCTTGTACCTCTGGTACGCCGGTATCATGGGCCTGATTGGCGGTTTCGTCTCCCTGCTGATGCGCATGGAGCTGCAATACCCCGGCCTGCAAATCCTGCAAAACCTGCCCATCGACGCTGCCCCTGGCCACGTGTGGAACGTCCTGATTACCGCCCACGGCGTGATCATGGTCTTTTTCTTCGTCATGCCCGCGCTGATCGGCGGTTTTGGTAACTATCTGTTGCCGCTGATGATCGGTGCACCGGATATGGCTTTCCCGCGCCTGAACAACATCTCGTTCTGGCTGCTGATTCCCTCGATCATTTTGCTGATCCTGTCGGCGGT
>CAZHYF010000053.1:0-6580 GCA_964536635.1 uncultured Rhodospirillaceae bacterium
CGTTGACCAGGTGTTCGGCGATGATGGTGCCTTGCGTGGTCTCGACCTCCCAGCCCTGGGCGCAGGGTCGAGTGGCCAGCACGGGCGTGCGCAAAACGATCTCGGCACCCGCCATACGCGCGGCCTTGGCATAGGCGTGGGTGGTGCCCGAGGGGTCCAGGTGGCCGTCCAAGGGATCGTAGAGCCCGCCCAAGACGCCCTCGACGCTGGTAATGGGCGACAGTTTTTGGATCTCTTCGGGGCCGATGATTTCGGTCTCCAGGCCCATATAGCGGTGCTTGGCGCGCTCTGCTTTCAGGAAATCCAGCCGCTCAGGCGTATCGGCCAGGGTGACCCCGCCCACATGATGCAGCCCGCACGACATGCCGGTCAGCGCCTCCAGTTCGCGGTAAAGGCGGATCGTGTAGCCCTGCAACGCTGCCATATTGGTATCGGCGTTCAGCGTGTGGAAGCCGCCCGCCGCGTGCCAGGTCGAGCCCGAGGTCAGCTCCGAGCGCTCGATCAACATGACATCGTGCCAGCCCAGCTTGGTCAGGTGGTACAGCACCGAGCAACCGACGACACCGCCGCCAATGACCAAGACTTGCGTGTGGGTTTTCATGGCTGCTTTCCCTTGTTGCTGATACCCGAAGCGGCAGACTAGAGCGGCGAGCAGCGCTCTGGCAATGCGATTTGCGCCAAGAAATGTCCTGCCGTCGGGGTCCAGCAGATTGCACCTTGACCTTCCAGTAACTGGAGACTTTATCTTAGGGACTGTGATAAAGTCAGCGCCGCTATGGCGCGGGACCAACAAGGACTGTTTCTCATGGCTCATGACCATACCGCGCCTACCTCATCCAGCCAGGATTCCTCCAGCCAGGATTCCTACAGCCAGGATTCCTACAGCCAGACCGGCCCGCTGCGGTTTGGCGTCGAGGGGTTGTCCTGCGCCTCTTGCGTTGGGCGGGCGGAAAAGGCGCTGTCCGGCGTTGCGGGCGTGGATGAGGCCAGCATCAACCTGGCCACCAAGACCGCGCAAGTCACGGGCGAAGGATTGGACGCGGCAGCCTTGAGCGCGGCCCTGCAAGATGCGGGCTATCCAGCGGCCCTGCGCGCTCAGCGGGTCGAGATCGAGGGCATGACCTGCGCTTCCTGCGTTGGCCGGGTCGAAGCGGCCATGAAGGGCGCGCCCGGCGTGGTGGAGGTGGCGGTCAACCTGGCCAGCGGTTCGGCAGAGCTGTCGGTGCTGGCAGGCGCGCCGGAGCAGGAGGAAGCCAGTATTCAGGCGGCCTTGAAGGCCTCGACCGACCTCGGCTATCCGGCGCATCTGCCTGGCCGGGCTCTGCCGTCGCTTGATGGCCACCTGCTGCGGTTTAGCGTCGAGGGGTTGTCCTGCGCCTCTTGCGTTGGGCGGGCGGAAAAGGCGCTGTCCGGCGTTGCGGGCGTGGATGAGGCCAGCATCAACCTGGCCACCAAGACCGCGCAAGTCACGGGCGAAGGATTGGACGCGGCAGCCTTGAGCGCGGCCCTGCAAGATGCGGGCTATCCAGCGGCCCTGCGCGCTCAGCGGGTCGAGATCGAGGGCATGACCTGCGCTTCCTGCGTTGGCCGGGTCGAAGCGGCCATGAAGGGCGCGCCCGGCGTGGTGGAGGTGGCGGTCAACCTGGCCAGCGGTTCGGCAGAGCTGTCGGTGCTGGCAGGCGCGCCGGAGCAGGAGGAAGCCAGTATTCAGGCGGCCTTGAAGGCCTCGACCGACCTCGGCTATCCGGCGCATCTGCCTGGCCAAGCCGTGGGCGCAGGCCAGGCGACAGCAGCGCCCCTGACCCCAGCCCAGCGGCAAGCGCGCGAGCAAGCTCAAAGCCTAAGGCGCTTTGTGATCGCGGCCCTGCTGACCGCACCGGTTTTTGCGCTCGAAATGGGTAGCCACCTGGTCCCTGCCATCCACATGTGGGTCAATCAGACCATCGGCCAACCGGCGAGCTGGCTTCTGCAATTTGTCCTCACCAGTGCCGTCTTGGCCTGGCCCGGCCGCAAGTTCTTCTTGAAGGGCCTGCCCGGCCTGGTGAAAGGGCGGCCCGACATGGATGCCTTGGTAGCCATCGGCGCGGGTGCTGCCTGGCTCTATTCCAGCTTTGCCACCTTTGCGCCAAGCCTACTGCCCGAGGCCAGCCGCGCGGTCTATTTTGAAGCCGCGGCGGTTATCGTGACGCTGATCTTGCTGGGGCGCTATCTGGAGGCACGCGCCAAAGGCCAAGCCGGGGCTGCGATCCAGAAGCTGTTGGATTTGCAGGCGAAAACCGCTTGGGTCGAGCGCGGCGGGCGCTTCGTTGAACAGCCGCTTGAGGCCGTGGTGGTGGGCGACCGCCTGCAACTGCGCCCCGGTGAGACCGTGGCTGTCGATGGCCGTGTGCAAGAGGGTAAATCCTATGTCGATGAGAGCATGATCTCAGGTGAGCCCCTGCCGGTGGCCAAAACCTTGGGCGATACCTTGGTTGCGGGCACCATCAACGGCCAGGGAAGCCTGGTCTACCTCGCCGAGGGAGTTGGCAGCGATACCATGCTGGCGCGCATCATCCGCATGGTCGAGCAGGCCCAGGGCAGCAAGCTGCCGGTGCAAGAGCTGGTCAACCGCATCTCGGCTTGGTTTGTGCCCGCCGTCATGGTGCTGGCGGTGTTGACCCTGGCGGTCTGGCTGTTGGCGGGCGCGCCGCTGAACCAGGCGCTGGTGGCAGCGGTTGCGGTGCTGATTATCGCCTGTCCTTGCGCCATGGGCTTGGCGACCCCGACCTCGATCATGGTCGGAACCGGTCGAGCCGCCGAGCTGGGCGTCTTGTTTCGCAAGGGCGCGGCCTTGCAGGCCTTGGACAAGGCCCAGGTGGTGGCCTTTGACAAGACCGGCACCTTGACCAAGGGTCAGCCGGAATTGACCCACTTTGAACTGCAAGAGGGTTTCGAGGAGGCAAGCCTACTCGCCTTGGTCGCGGCTGCCGAGCAGGCCTCGGAGCATGCCATCGCGGCGGCCCTGGTGCGGGCAGCCGAGCAACGCGGCTTGGCTTTGCCCGAGCGCCAGAGCTTCCAGGCCATCGCCGGCTTCGGGATCGAGTCCGAGGTCGCAGGCCAACAGCTTCTGATTGGGGCTGAGCGCTTGATGCAGCGTGAAGGCATCGCCTTGGGCGATCTGGGCGCGCGCGCGAATACGCTGGCACGGCAAGGGGTGAGTCCTCTGTTTGTTGCCGTTGACGGGCGCTTGGCGGCTTTGGTCGGGGTCAGCGATCCCATCAAGCCCAGTGCGAAAGCGGCGGTGGCAGCCTTGCAGACCTCGGGGCGCCAGGTGGCGATGATCACTGGCGATGCACAGGGCACCGCTGATGCGATCGCGGCCCAGCTCGGCATTGCGCACGTCAAGGCGCAGGTCTTGCCCGATGGTAAGGTGGCCGCGATTCAGGCGTTGCAAGCCCAACACGGACGTTTGGCCTTTGCGGGCGATGGCATCAACGATGCCCCCGCGCTGGCCTCGGCAGATGTTGGTATCGCCATGGGCAGCGGCACCGATGTGGCCATCGAGAGCGCGGACGTCGTGCTGGTCTCGGGCGATCTGTCCGCCGTGACCCGCGCCTTTGCCATCAGCCGGGCGACCATGATCAACATTCGCCAGAACCTGGCTTGGGCCTTTGGCTATAATGTGCTGCTGATCCCGGTGGCAGCGGGGCTCTTCTATCCCTGGCTGGGGTGGCAGCTCTCGCCGGTGCTGGGAGCGGGCGCCATGGCCGCATCAAGCGTGATGGTGGTCGGCAATGCATTGCGGCTGCGTTGGGCGGGCAAACCGCCAGCGCACCAAGAGGCACAAGCACATGCCTGAGGCGCAGACTAGGAGCCCGGCAGCCCACGACTTGGCCGGGCACTGGCACAAGGTCTATCAAGACAAGCCGCAAGAGGCGTTGACCTGGTTCCAGGGCGAGCCCGAGCCGAGCCTCAGCCTGATCACAGCGCAACGCCCAGCCCTGGAGGGGCTGCGGTTCATCGACGTGGGGGCGGGTGCCAGCAAGCTGGTGGACGCTCTGCTTGACCGCGGTCTGGCAGAGGCGACGCTGTTGGATATTGCGCCCAGCGCCTTGGCCGTGAGCCGGGCGCGCCTTGAAGCCCAAGGCTATGGGGGGCTTTCCTATCTGCGTGCCGATATCACTCGGTGGCAGCCGCAGCAGGGCTACGACATCTGGCACGACCGGGCAGTGTTCCACTTTCTGACGGCGCCCGCAGATCAACAAGCCTACCGGCGCGCGCTGTTGGCAGGCACGGTGCCGGGCAGCCTGGTGGTGCTATCGAGCTTTGCGCCCGACGGGCCGGAAAAGTGCAGCGGCTTACCGGTCCAGCGCTGGGACGCCGCCGGGCTGCAGGTTTTGCTTGGCTCAGACTTTGCGCTTTTGGCAAGACTGAATCATCAGCACCAGACGCCCAGCGGCGGCAGCCAGAGCTTCCTATATCTCGTGTTCGAGCGACGCTGAGCCGTGCGCCAGACTTGGCTTCAGTAAAGAGGCTCAACCAAACAGGCTCGGCACAAGCCCGCTATTCCTTAAGTACCAGTGAAGCAAGTTGCGCGTGAGCAAGAAAGCCACGCCAATTTGTATGCCATGATCCCCGGTTAAGATCTCGGGGAGCCTGGCCGGAGGTGCCTTGGCGTCTTTGCGATTGGGAAAAATCGCCAATAACAGCCAACCGGGCCCCGGTATGATCGCCAATATGGCCGGCCAGGTGGCGCCGAAGGCAGGCCGGGCGCGCGCTGCCGCCAAGCGCGCATAGACATATCCAATCAACAGGGTTGGGACAAAACCAATCGGCAATTGGGGTGGCGCGCTGGCATAGTCGCCAGCGGCTTGCGGGCCCTGCAGCAAGAGCGGCGTGGCCCAAATCAAGTCGCTCACCAGCAAGAGCAGGCCAGCAAAGGCAAGAAAGGGCGCTCTATCAAGGCGAACCTTAGGCCTTGCGAATATCAGCCCGAGCAGACCGCCCAAAAAAAAGGCGAGCACCGGATCAAGGACGAGGTCTGCGGGATCAAGCGGGTTGAACAGAAAGTCATCAGACATGGGGGGCCGCGCGTTGGTCATCATGGCGGACGAGCCTAGATGATGAACTAGGGCAACTCAATATAAAAATACTTTATTGGGAAGTTTTTGTTTCCTGAATGGCTGCGCGGTGGAGCTGGATCAGGTGCCAAGCGCCCTCGTCGTGGCACAGCAGCGCCAGGTCGCCCGGGTCGATGTCGAGCAACTCGCGTTGCATGGCGGGCGATCCGCCAACGGTCTCGGCCAGCCAGAGCCCCAGACCCGGGTTGTGGCTCACCACCAAGGCGGAGCTCACCGGTTGGCTCTCCAGTTGCGCCAAGAAGGCCCGCGGGTCGTCATAGAGCAGCTCGGGCGTCTCGACGGTCTCCGGCAACAGCGCCCGCGCTGTTTGCTGCAAGCCCGCATAGGTCTGTTGCGCGCGCAGGGCAGGCGAGCAATAGCAGGCTTCAAGCGCCTGCTCCAAGGTCTCGGCCAGCCAGAGGCCCTGGGCGCGGCTGGCGGCTTGCCCCAGGTCTGACAACTCGCGCTCAGCGTCGTCTTGGTCGGCGTCGGCGGGCAGAGCATGGGCATGGCGCATCACCGCCAAAAAGCGGAGCTGAGGCTGCGGCGCAGCGGCGGGCGAAAAGAAAGAGCGAAGCGCTTTGAACATGGCTCAAGTCTAGGCCAAAGTCGGCCAATTTCAAAATCAAGCTGTCGCACAAGGCCGGGAGCTCTGGCGCAGCACATGGCCTCGTCAGTCTTCGGGCGCGATAAAGGCCTGGTCGAGCTGGCGGCGCTCTTTCTTGGTTGGTCGCCCTGTGCCCTCGTCGCGCTGGGCAGGAGCGGGGGCGGTCAAGGGCGTGTCGGCCTCGTCCGGTGCACCGGGGCCGCGCTCGGGCGGGGGTGCCAGATCGTTATAGAGCTGGCGGGCTTCAGGCGCAGGTCCGCGCCGTGTTCCCAGGGCGACGACCTGGATCACCCGGGTCAGCGCACCTTGCTGGAAGGTCAGCACATCGCCCGGTCGCACCGCGTAGTGCGCCTTGGTGGTTGGGGTCTTGTTGACCCGCACCTTGCCGCCCTGGACGATCTTTGACGCCAGGCTGCGCGACTTGAAAAACCGCGCCTGCCACAGCCATTTGTCGATGCGCAGGCTCTCGCTGCCTGCTTTGCCAGGATCGGCGTCGCTCATGAGGCCTTCTTGTTCAGTTGGTCCTTGAGGCCTGCCAAAACGGCGAAGGGCGAATCCGGGTCCATGGGCTTGTCTTTGGCTGGAGCGCTGCGGGCGGCCTTGCCAAAGCCCTCCTGCGGACGAGGGCCTTTGCCTTGTTTGCGGGCCTTCTTGGCGTGCGGGCGCTGATCTTGGCGCTCGTTGCGCGCTGCGCCCTGCTCGGAAGCGCCATCACGGCGATCGCCTTGCGGGCGGGGGCGGCGGTTGGCCTGGCCGTCTCTTTGGCCGTCGCGCTGGCCCTGTGGACGTTCACCCTGCGGGCGATCACTGTGCGGGCGATCACTGTGCGGGCGGCGGCCCTGATGATCACGGCCCTGATGGTCACGCCCCTGAT
>CAZHYF010000053.1:6680-14427 GCA_964536635.1 uncultured Rhodospirillaceae bacterium
GCTCTGGCGGCAGATCATAGATGCGATAGTCCAAGGCCAGCAGCGCCGCCTTGACCAGCTCGGAGTCGCCGCCCATCAGGGTCGCCATCAGCTTGTTCGAGCGCGCAGGCTCATCGCGGCTGGCCTTGCGCGCGGTACGGAAGGCCACATCGGCAAAGTTGTCCAGCACGTCGGCGCGGAACAGCATGCGCTTGTCGCCCTTGCCGATCAGCACGAAGCCCATGGCCTGCCAGAAGCCTGCCTCGTCTTGCGGCTCTGCCTTGCGCGCGGTCAAACCCGATGCGGGCAGTTCGGGCCTGGGGTGATCAGCCGTCTTGCTGTCCTGGCTCAGGCGCCACAATAGGGCACGCAAATCGCGGTTGCGCGGGCGTACCAGGTTGCCCAGCCAAATCGCATGGCGGCCAAACACCACGCCCAAGTCCTTCAGCGCCTTACGGCTGTTGCGATCCAGAGTGACCTGCTCCAGCGCTTGATCGCGCGGCATACAGCCGAAGGCCTCGACCAACTGGAAGGCCAGGCCCTTGGCAGCGCCGCTGAGGTCAGCATCGCGCAGACGGGTCAAGGTGGTTAGGCGCTGCTGGATATCGCGCTGCGCCCATTTTTCCACATAGTCGGACAGGCTCTCGCGCTCGCTTTGCTCCAGCATGTTGGTCTCGTGCAGGCGCAGCTTGGGCGTGAAGGCATCGCTGCCCGCTTGCAGCGCGCCGATCTCGTGACCCTGCCAGGTCACGGCCCCGGCCTCGGTTATGGCGTAGACCGCGCTGGCGGGCGAGAGCATAGCGGCCAGGCGTTCCTTGACCGGCTCGGCCATAGCGGTCTTGGCCGCCGACAGCAAATTGCGGGCGTCCTTGGCCTCCAGGGCTTGGATGGGCTTGAAGTTCAACCCAACCAATTGGCCGACATGTTGGCCCTCGACTTGAACGTCGTTTTCGATGATCTCTGCCACGGCGGCACTTTCCCTTGCTTTCATCAGCACAGCAGCGCGCTGGTCCACGAATTGCAGCGTAAGCCGCTCGTGCAGCGCGTCTGACAGCCTGTCTTCTATCTGACGGGTCACTTCTTGCCAATGGCTGTTGTTCTGCAACCAGTCTCTTCTGTGCGAAATAAAGGTCCAGGTGCGGATCGAGGCCAGCCGGTTGGTCAGCGTATCAATGTCGCCGCGCACGTCGTTCAGCCTCAACACCTGAGCGGCGATCCAGTCTTCGGGGATGCTGGCCTCGTGGCCCATCAAGAAACCATAGAGCGCCGACAGCAGCTTAACTTGGTCGCCGGTCATGGTCTTGTGGAAGTCCGGCACTTGGCAGACCTCCCACAAGATGCCGACGGCCGCTGGACCCAGAGCCAGGCGGCGCACTTGCTCGTCCTTGGCTAGGAAGCGCAAGGCGCGCTGGTCATCGGCCTCGCGGCCGCGAACCAGCTCAGAGCGCGGCGGTGGCGCATCCAAGGAGCGCAGCAGACGCGGAATATCGTAATAGTCCAGATCAGGATTGCGCCACACCAGGGCTTCCAGCGGTGGGAAGCTGTGGCTCTCGACCGCCTCGACGATATCGGGGTCCAGGTCGCCCAGTTCGTGAACCATGGCAAAGCTGCCGTCGTTCTTATAACGGCCCGCCCGGCCTGCAATCTGGCCAATCTCCGCAGCATTCAAGCGGCGGGGCTTGCGGCCATCGAACTTGGTCAGCCGAGTGAAGGTCACATGGTCCAGGTCCATATTCAGGCCCATGCCGATGGCGTCTGTTGCCACCAGATAGTCCACCTCGCCAGCCTGGAACATGGCCACTTGCGCGTTGCGGGTGCGGGGGCTGAGCGCGCCCAGCACCACCGCTGCGCCACCGCGGTGGCGGCGAATCGTATCCGCCGTGGCGTAGACGTCTTGGGCCGAAAAGGCCACCACCGCCGAGCGCTTGGGGATGCGCGACAGCTTCTTGGGCGCCACATAGGACAGCTTGGAAAAGCGCGCCTTGGAGGTGATGCGCACGTTGGGCACCAAGCGCTTCATCAAGGGCTCGATGGTCGAAGAGCCCATGAACATGGTCTCCTCAAGCCCGCGCGCATACAGCAGGCGCTGGGTGAAGATGTGGCCACGCTCGGGATCGCTGGCGAGCTGGATTTCATCGACCGCGAGGAACTCGGTGGCGATGTCCAAGGGCATGCTCTCGACGGTGCAAATCCAGTAGGCGGGCGCCTTGGGCACGATCTTCTCTTCGCCGGTCAGAAGCGCCACTTGTTGCGCGCCGCATTTCACCACCAGCTTGTCATAGATCTCGCGCGCCAGAAGGCGCAGCGGAAAGCCCATGATGCCCGACTTGTAGGACAGCATGCGCTCGATCGCGTAGTGGGTCTTGCCGGTGTTGGTCGGCCCCAAGACCGCCGTCACAAACGCATCGTTATAGCTCATGGCACAGACCTGCCTGTTCGTTTGTGAGTGACACCGGGCGCATCCCTTGCAAGCCGTGGTACGCTCCCCCATATGCGGGCAAGCGGTGCGTCCCGCCAGTGTAGCGCTCATGAAAGCGCGCGGGCCCGGACGTGACCAGCTTCGAGTTGCTGAAATCATTATATGCGTAAAAAGACGAGCAAAAAAACCCTATGAGCGCTGCATCTGCCGAGACCAAGACCTATGAGTTCCAAGCCGAAGTTTCGCGTTTGTTGGATATCGTGGCCAACGCCTTGTATTCCAACAAAGAAATCTTCCTGCGGGAGTTGATCTCTAACGCTTCGGATGCTTGCGATAAACTGCGCTATCGGGCGCTGACCGAAGACGGCCTCATGCCCAGCAATCAGGAGTTGAGCGTTGTCTTGGAGCCCGATGCTGAGGCGGGCAAGCTGGTCATCACCGACAACGGCATCGGCATGAACGCCGAAGATTTGCAGGATACGCTGGGCGCGATTGGCCGCTCGGGCACGGCAAAGTTCATGGAGGCGCTGGAAAATTCGGCAGACTCCAACCTGATCGGCCAATTCGGCGTTGGCTTCTATTCGGCCTTCATGGTCGCCGATACCGTCACCGTCGAGACCCGCAAGGCTGGCGAAGCGCAAAGCTGGCGCTGGCAGTCGGACGGTAAAGGCGCCTACACCATCGAGCCCATTGCTCAGCGTCCCGTGGGCACCCGCATTATCTTGGACCTGAAGGATGATGCGCGCGACTTCGCCGAGCGCCACCGCCTGGAGCACTTGGTCAAAAAGTACTCCGACCATATCGTGATCCCCGTGAAAATGCCCGCCGAAGCCGAGGACGTGGGTGAAGAGGGCGGCGAAGGGGCCACCTCTGAGACCTGGCTTGAGACGCTGAACAAGGCATCGGCTCTGTGGACCAAGTCCAAGTCGGACATCAGCAAGGAAGAATACGAGGGCTTCTATCGCTCGGCGGCAGGCGCATGGGATGAGCCCTGGGAGACGCTGCACTTCAACGTCGAAGGCCACTTGGAGCACACAGGTCTGCTGTTCATCCCTTCGGCGCGGCCCTTCAACCTGTTCGAGCCCGACCGCAAGAACGCCATCAAGCTCTATGTGAAGCGCGTCTTTATCACTGACGATTGCCAGGAGCTGGCACCCGCTTATTTGCGCTTCTTGCGCGGGGTGATCGATTCCTCCGACCTGCCGCTCAACGTCAGCCGCGAGCTGTTGCAAGCCTCGCCGATCCTCAATCTGATCCGCAAAGACGTGACCAAGCGCGCGCTCTCGGCGCTGAAGGCCCGCGCCAACAAGGACGCCGAGGGCTATGGCAAGTTCTGGTCAACCTTTGGAGCCGTGGTCAAAGAAGGCCTTTATGAAGACCCGGACCAGCGCGACCCGCTGCTGGAGCTGGCGCGCTTCAAGTCCTCGACCCAAGAGGGTTGGGTCAGCCTGGCCGACTACAAGGCGCGCATGGTCGAGGGGCAGACCGCCATCTACTACCTGGTGGGTGAGAGCCAGGACGCGGTCAAGCGCTCCCCCCACCTGGAGGGCTTCAAAGCCAAGGGCATCGAAGTGCTGCTGCTGACCGATCCGGTTGACAGCTTCTGGACCTCAGTGATTGGCGATTATCAGGGCGCGCCGCTCAAGTCTGTAACGCGCGGTGCCGATGACCTGGCGAGCATCAAGAAAGCCGGCGAGGCCGAGGCGGCGGAGCAGGAGCCGGTCAAGGCAGGCGATTTTGCCGAGCTGATCGCAGCCATGAAAGACAGTCTGGGCGCGGACGTCAAGGACGTGCGCCTGTCCGAGCGTTTGACCGATTCGGCGGTCTGCCTGGTGGCTGATGAAGGCGACATGGACATGCAGTTTGCCCGCATGATGGCGGCCCACGGGCAGGAAATTCCCAAGCAAGCGCGCATCTTGGAGATCAACCCCAAGCATGCCGCAATCCAGGCTCTAAAGGCGCGCCCGGCGCACTTGGAGGACAGCGTGCAGCTCTTGCTGGATCAAGCGCTGATCTTGGAAGGTGAAGCCCCGCGCGATGCCAGCGTCTTTGCCCAGCGCCTGAGCCGCTTGATGGCCTAGAGGCAAAGCCTGAATTTGAAGGCTGAGTCTTTTCCTGAGGCCCGTTTCGCACAAAAAGACTGCGGGACGGGCCTTTGTTTTGCGCGCGAGGGTCCGATCGTAAGGGGCTTGATTGCTGGGGCTTTGCGCCAGCGCCAAACTCAAACGCGTTTCAGCAAACGCTTGAGCTTGCGTTCTTTTTCGACCTGTGCGTCTGCGATGTTCTGGCTGACCGTCTGGGCGATGTGGGCGAAAAAGACCGACGAAAAGCGCGCATAGGCGCCAGCGCTTCCGGCCGGTGGATCAAAGGGCTCAAACAGATCCGAAGGCCAAGTCACCTGATTGATGCCCGTGGTCACGACCCAAGACTTTTCTTTCAGGCCCGCAAACTGGCGCTCCAAGTGCGGCACCGCCAGCCCCTTGTCGGGCTCGCGCTGCTTCTTGGTGCTGATGGCCAGCAGACTGAGCTGGAACAGGCCCGCGCCCAACGGCTCGCGATGCAGCACCAACACCGGGCGCACTTTGTCAGCGTGCTTGGGCGTGCGGGCAAAATTGCGGTTGTTCCAGATATAGCGATAGCAAATCAGGTCGCCCGCCTTGGGCGGCTTGCTCGGCAGGCGGCTCGCCTCGGTGTTGGGCAGCCGGGGGTCGCTGCCTGTCACGAACTTGCCTCGCGCTCGGCCGCCAATTCCGCCAACCGGGCTTCTTCGTGCAGGGCCGCTTGTTCGTCGGCGTTCAGCTCAGCCCAGCTCAGCGCGTGGCGCTTATAGGCCAGCAAGGCCGCATAGTCCGCAAAGGGCAACAGTACATGAGGCTCGCTGCTGCGATCCTTCAACCAAAAGCGCTTGGCACCGCGGGCGCGCAGCAGGCGCGGCAGGCCCACCAGGCTGGCGGTGCGCCAACCGGCTTTGGCTGCAGGCCTCATGCCCGGTCTGGGCCGTGGTCGGTGGCGCGGGCGGACGCAGCGCGGTGCAAGTCCTGCTCCAATTGCTCCAGGTAGTCGCAGACGATGCCTTCATCGCGCAGGCTGGCCAGTGTTTGGGTGAAATACTCCATGCTCGTGCCCAGCATGCCTTCGCCGGTCAGCAGCATGTGGAGCTTCTGCTCTGGGCAGATCGGGCCGGTGTAGCGGCCGCAATTGGCATCGATCACGAAGGTCAGCAAGGGGCTGGCCTGGCCCTCGATCTCGCCTTCGATCCACAAGGGGCGGTAGGAGCCGGACAGCATTTCGCGCCGCCAGAGCAAGAAGAGTTCGTGCTCCAGGTTTTCGGGGCGCAGGCGGAAGGCGCGGCCTTCGGTGCGTCCGCCCTCGTCGAGCGCCAGCACCAAGCCGGGCTTGTCCGGGCTACCCCGACCAAAGCGGGTCTGGAGGCAAAAGCGCCGCTGATAGCCATGGACCAGTGCGGGCTTCTTCAGGTCGTAGTCCAGCAGCGGGTTCCAGATCAAAGAGCCATAGCCAAAGATCCAAACGCCTTGGCTGTGGTCTTGATGCGGCGGGGCAGCCTCCAACGTCGTGCGCACCGAGGCGCGCAGCTTGTCGTCGCTCCAAAGCGGGTAGTCGAGTTTCTCGCCCAGGGCGTTGGCCTCGATCCGCCAGGCATCGGAGGCCAGAAACTCTTTGGTTAGCGCAGCCATGGCGCTTTCATTCCTTTCAGACGGTTGCAGTCCCTGGCATGGGCCAAGGGCCTTGCTGCAAGCGCCTGCGCTTGGGTCAGGCGTCGATCAGGGCGCTTTTGTCTTGCCAACCGGCAGCAAGGGCGGCGGCTCTGGCCTCGGCGGCCAGATCGCGGATTTTCGACCAATTCTTGGCCGCAATCAAGTCCTTCGGTAGCATCCAAGAGCCGCCAGCGCAGACCACGTTGGGACAGGCCATGTAGTCCGCCAGGTTGGAGGGGCTGACGCCGCCGGTGGGGCAGAAGACGAGACCCGCAAGCGGGCTGGCCAGGGCGGCAATTGCCTTGGCGCCACCCGACGACTCGGCAGGAAAGAACTTCAAGAATTGATAGCCTAAGTTGTTGGCGTTCATGGCCTCGGTGGCGCTGGCAACGCCTGGCAACAGCGGTAGTCCAGCGTCCTGAGCCGCCTGCAGCAAGCTGGCAGGCGAGCCCGGTGAGACGCCAAAGGTGGCGCCCGCCGCCTTAGCCGCGTGAACATCGTCGCTGTGGCGCAGCGTGCCTGCGCCAACAATTGCGCCTTCGATCTCCTTTGCCATACGCTCGATGGCTTGCAGAGCGACCGGCGTGCGCAAGGTGACTTCCAGCACTGGCAGGCCGCCTTCGACCAGGGCTTGGCCGAGGGGCACGGCGTCCTCAAGCGCGTCAACGATAATCACAGGAATGATGGGGTGGCGGGCAAGGGAACGCAGTAGGCTCATGGTGTCCTTTGGGTCTCTGGTAGGCGGGTTATTCTTTGTTGAGGCCCCGGTGTGCGTCGTCGCCCCAGAGCTGTTGCACCCTTTTATCGCGACCGCAGGCAAAGCGGTAGTAGTTATAACGTAGCGGGCTTTTGGTGTAAAAATCCTGGTGGTAGTCCTCGGCGTCATAAAAGGGCGCAGTGTCCAAGATCGGCGTTACAATATCAAAGCCTTGCTCGACCAAGGCCTGTTTGGAGGCCTCAGCGATTTGGCGCTCCTCGGGGCTAGATACGAAAACGGCGGTTTTGTAGGAGTGACCGCGATCGCAGAACTGGCCGCCGGGATCGGTCGGATCGACCGAGTGCCAGAAGGCATCCAAGATCGTGGCAAAGCTCACTTGCTTGGGATCGTAGTCGATCTTGACGACCTCATAGTGGCCAGTGCCGCCCGCCGAGACCTGCTTATAGGTCGGATTGTCAACATGGCCGCCCGCATAGCCGCTGGTGGTGGCCACCACGCCTGGCAGGTGGTCCATATCGCTCTCCAGACACCAGAAGCAGCCGCCCGCCAGCACCACCGAGGCTTGGTTCATGGGCAAGGTGGTGACCTGGGTCTGCACCTGGGCTTCGGCTTGGCTGCGGCTGGCTGGCATGCTGAACAGCGCCAGGCTACCCAGGGCAGCGAGCGCAAGGCTGAAACCAGCAAGAAGGGCTCGTTTGAGGGTTGGGAATGGCATGGGCGTGCTCCTTGACGTACAAGCAGGGGAAGAGGCCCTTTTTGTGCCCGAACGCAGCACCAGCCGCAAAACAAGGCGGCTCAAGAACGCGTAAAGCTTCTGGTTACAATGCCGTAATTTTGCCGTGTTTGGCTCTGGCGCTCAACTAGAGCGTCGGGCGTTGGTCTTGCAACAGCCCTTCCGCTCTCGCTGACTGATTT
>CAZHYF010000054.1:0-1771 GCA_964536635.1 uncultured Rhodospirillaceae bacterium
GGCGGAGTAGCTCAGTTGGTTAGAGCAGCGGAATCATAATCCGCGTGTCGGGGGTTCGAGTCCCTCCTCCGCTACCAAATCCTCCAATGAAATCAATGTTTGGTGTGCCGCTCGCAGCGGAATTGCCTGCAAAACGCCACAGCGCAATAACAGCGCAGTCTTACCGTCGCGATCAGCGATGGCATGCCATTGATCCTGCGAGTCGTTGGGGATTCACGTTCGTCTCGACATGCACGTCATCCTCTGTTGCAGGATGACGCGTGGCAGCTCTCCCCACGGCGCTGCGTGGGCGCCTCCCCCCTGAACGGCGAAGTCTACGCCAGCAGAGCCGCAGCCCGGCCGCCCGCTGTCCCTTACGTTTCGCGCGACGCTCCCATGGATCAGCCTTGCGCGCGCACCCAGCGGCCATCGGGGCCCAGGTGGATGCCACACTCTTGCTTGTCCGGCACATGCGCCCAGCGGCCTGCGCGCGGATCTTCGCCATCGGCAACGGCGCGGGTGCAGGGCTCGCAACCGATGCTCAGAAAGCCGAATTGCTCCAGGGAATGCGCCGGCAGCGCGTGGCGCGCGCGATAGGCGTCAACCTCTGCCTTGCTCCATAGCGCCAAAGGGTTGAGCTTGATTTTGGCGCCGTCGCGCTCGAAGACCGGGATAGCCGACCGGCTTGTCGCTTGGAAGCGCTTGCGCCCCGAAATCCAAGCGTCATAGCCCGCCAGCGCGTCGGCTAGCGGGAAGGTCTTTCGCAGGGTACAGCACATGTCGGGATCGCGCTTGGCGAGCGCGCCGTCCGGGTCTTCAGTCGCGATCAAGACCGGCTGAGGATGCACACGCTGAAGGTTGAGCCCCAGGCGCTGCTGCAGGGTGTTCACATAATCCAAGGTGGCCGGAAAGTGCCGCCCGGTATCCAAGAAGATCACCGGCACGTCCGGCTTGATCTGGCTGACCAGGTGAAGGAGCACCGCCGATTCTGCGCCGAAGGACGACACCAGCGCGATATCAGCCAGGCTTGGATCGCTCAGAGCAGCCACCAGATCAAGCCCGCCGCCCTCAGGCAGATAGGCCGCCTGCAAGCGGGCGAGCTCGGGGTCGTATCCACCTGTGGGCCAACTCGCGTCTAGGCGCTCGGCGGCCTTGGCGCGGGGATCGTGCCCCAGGTCAGCGGGCAAATTACTCATGGCAGGCTCCTGGTTTCTTAGGACAAATTGGCGCGCGCGCGCCGGAATCTCCGTCAGGAAATTCACCTGAATTTGCTCCGATCACTGGCCATGATTAGAGAAAATATTCCTCGAATATGCAACATACCGAACAAAATAAGAAATTCTTCGATATGTAACCGCTGTCATACGGACAAGCGCGGCTCCTGCCCGCGCTGCGCAAAACCCCAGAACCTGCAAAAGGCAACCCGCCTCAACCGCGTCTTTGCCCACTCCGGCGCGCGGGCACAAAAAAACGCGGCCTTCAGGCGAAAGCCGCGTCGGTTGCTTCGGGCGCAACGCCACCATCGCCCCTCCAGCGAGGGGCTCGGGGTTTGCTAGACCTGGCCGAACGCAAAGCCACCATCGCCCCTCCAGCGAGGGGCTCGGGGTTTGCTAGACTTGGCCGAACGCAAAGCCACCACCGCCCTCCAGCGAGGGGCTCGGGATTTGCGTCAGGAACCGGTCTGGCTCGTTGTCGCCCCATAGAGCGGACGCTCGGCGCTGCCGGTCTGCGAACCGGCGCTGCTCGCCGACTGGCTGCGGGCACCAAAGCCGCCCAGGTGGCTCGAACCCGG
>CAZHYF010000054.1:1871-13930 GCA_964536635.1 uncultured Rhodospirillaceae bacterium
CGCTGCTCGCCGACTGGCTGCGGGCACCAAAGCCGCCCAGGTGGCTCGAACCCGGATTCTCTGAGCGGCGGACGTTGCCTTCCAGATAGGCGCCGGTCTCGATGGCCAGATCTTTGTGGACAATATCGCCGGTCACGCGCGCGGTCTTGAGCAGCACAACGGTGTTGGCCGACAGCTCGCCCTCCACGGTGCCCGCAACGCGAATGGTTTCAGCCTTAACGGTGCCAGAAATGCGGGCCTGCTCGCCGATGGTGAGCTGCTTGGTGTCGATGTCGCCTTCCACTTGGCCGTCGATCTGCACCGCGCCCTGGCAGATCAGATTGCCAACCACCTTCAGATCCGCAGAGATGACTGAAACCGACGTTGCGGCCTGGGGCTGCATGTGGGTTTGCGGTCGCTGGGCGGCGGCTTGGCCGGAGACAAAACCACTGGCGGCGCCGTTGGGTTGAGCGTGATTTGCGTGTTGAGTGTTCATGGGCTCGTCTTTTGATCCTTTAGAGAACATGCTTGGCTGCCTTTATAAAAGTCAGTGGGTTACGGCGATCGTCGTTGATCGTGATCTCGTAGTGCAGGTGCGTTCCGGTCGAACGCCCTGTGTTGCCCATCAGGGCAATTTTTTGTCCAGGCTGAACGACTTCGCCCACCTTCACCAACACCTTGTGCAGGTGTGCATAGCGCGAGGTGACGCCATAGCCGTGATCAATCTCGACAAAATTTCCAAATGTGCCGCGCGGCCCCGCGTGGATGACCTTGCCCTGGCCCGAGACCAAGATGGGCGTGCCGCGATCATCCGCAAAATCAATGCCATAGTGCATCTTGCCCTCTTGCTTGGTCACCGGGTGCACGCGACGGCCAAAGCCACTGGTCAGGCGCGATTCGCTCACCGGCGAGCGGAAGGGCAGACGATCAAACACGCTGTCGATTGCTTTGGCGCGGGTTTTTAGGGTGGCCATTGCTGGCCCAGCATTGGCCAACAGAACCTTGACCTGGTCCAGGCTTGAGGCCGTCTGGAAATCGGGCAGCTCGTTTGGCACCGTCAGGGCGCCGCCCAGGCTGGCATAGTCCAGCTCAGGCGTTTCGCGGGGCAGGAAATCGCGAGCACGCAGGCCGGCGCGCTTGAAGGCGGTCTCCTTGGCCTGAATGGCGTTTGCCAAGGGCTCGCGCTCACTGGCAAAGTTTCGCACCACTTGGGTCTGCATTTGCTCCATCAAGGTCTTGGCCTCGGCGAGCTGGCGGTCGGCGGCCTTTTGCCGGGTCTGCGCCTCAACCAGAGCCTCTTCTTTGCTGTCGAGCGCCAGTTCCAGTTGGCGCACCAGACCGGTCAAGCTGGCCATCTCAGTTCGGATCGAATCTTGGTCGGCCGAAATCAGGTTCTCGGTGGCTTCAAGCTGCTTGCTCAGCCCCTTGACCTGGTTCTGCGAGGCGGCGAGCTGGCGCGCGCTCTCGTCGAAACTGGACTGGAGGCTGGCCACTTGGCGGTTGAGCCCGTCGCGCTCGCTTTGCAGGGCAAGGCGCTGCTTTTGCTCTTTGGCCAGGCGCGTTTCCAGCGCTTCGATTTGACCGCTGAGCTCCCGGAATTGCTCGTCCGCAAGGCCCACGCGGCGCCCCAGCGTGCTCACGGTCGCCAGCGCGGTGGTTTGATCTTCCGCCGCGAAGCCCAACGACTGGGTCGTGTTCTGGCGCGTCGCAGCGATGGACTCCAACAGCGCAATCTGCTCCTGGCCGCCCGCATCTGCGCCCGATCCATCAGCAATCAGCCGCAACTGGCGCTCAACCGAAGCGAGTTGGCCCTGGCTCTCTTTAACGCGGTCCAGCATCCAGGCATTGGCCAAGCGCTGCTCGTGGATCGCACGGCGGTAGTAAGAGCCCATGGCAGCGTTATAAAGACCCCAAAGCGATAGGGTCGCTACGACCAGAAGAAAACCGCCCAGCAAGCAGACGACAATGAACTGAAACACCGTCGAAACATTGAAAACATGCACTTCGCCCGGGGTGCGCAGCACCACTTGCTTTTCTTCAAACCGTTTGCCGAAGCGCTGCACGATCCAGTGCGGCTCGGGCTTGGCCAGATTGGCGGCGTTGAAATGCAGGTCGTAATAGTGTGGCATGCGCTGAAAGACCGCCCGACAGCAAGGTCGGGCAACTCAAATGAAACGTGAAGTTTTGCAACCGGTGGTAATCCATTTGCCCCTAAGAGCGCCAGTAATTTCCGAACCTGCGGCGGAAATGCCACAAACTGGCTGCCAGCTCGCCGCCCGAGCGCCCAAGGAGCGCCGCACGGCTGCCACATTTGAGCCGCCGCCACCGGGCTGCTTGCCCCGGCAGCACGGGAATATGTCCAATTGTAAACGAAGGCCTCACCAACTTGGGACAGGCCGTGGCCTCTGCTAACGTGAGCGTGAAAAGCACCGAGCCCAGCTTGGCCTATAGTGGCGCTGCAGTCGGGGTGCCGCCAGCCATGCGCGCCCTGAGTTTGATCACCCAGACCTTAGCCGCCTGAACCCTAGCCGTCTGGCCCCCTCAACTTCGTATCGCTCAGAAAGGCCGCCCTATGCTCGCCAGGATCGCCGCGCTCTTCTCCCCCTCCTGCCGTCCGCAAGCCGCAAACGGCGTCAGGCGCGCGCGCGCCTGGTTGCTGGCGTTTCTTGCGAGCTTCGCCCTGCTGACGGCGCTGCCCGCGGCCAGCCAGGCGCAGGACTTGGCGCGCTTTGCCAGCCCCAGCGGCGCCCAGCCTCAAGAGCTGGACCACAGCGCTTGGGACGATTTTTTGCAGCGCTTCCTTCAGACCGGCAGCGACGGCATTGCGCGTCTGGACTACGACCAGGCACGCAGCGCGCTGCCAGCCATCGCCGCCTATATCCAAGGCTTGGAGGCTGCCCGGCCCTCGCTCATGACCCGCGCGCAGGCCAAAGCCTATTGGATCAATTTTTACAACGCTTTGACGGTCAAGTTGGTGCTTGAGGCCTATCCCATCAGCTCGATTCGCCAAATCGACGGCATTCTGGGCTTTGGTGGCCCCTGGAAAAAGCCGCGCGTCTTCGTTGAAGGCCAACACTTGAGCCTGGATCACATGGAGCACGGCATTTTACGCCCCGGCTTCGCCGATCCCCGCGTGCACTACGCGGTCAACTGCGCCTCTTATTCTTGCCCCAACCTGGCCGCGCGAGCCTTCACACCTGCCAACCTCGATACCTTGCTGGACCAGGGCGCGCACGCCTACGTCAACCACCCGCGCGCGGTGGCCTTTGAAGGCGGGCGTTTGCAGGTGTCCTCGATCTACGAATGGTTTAAAGAGGACTTTGGCGGAACTGATGCGGCGGTCATCGCGCACCTGCTGCGCTACGCCGAGCCCGAGCTGAGCCTCATGCTGATGCAGGCGCAGCGCATAAGCGGCGACCACTACGACTGGAGCCTGAATGACAGCAATCGCTAGCCGCAGGTGGCATGGCCCACAAGACCGGAGCGGCCTTTGGTTTGCCGCCTGGGGCTTGCTGCTGCTGGCGGGAACGCTGGCTTTGCGTTGGCAGGTGGACCGAGCCTTTGCGCAGAGCGAGCCCAACCTACGCGCCGGGGCACTGGCCTCCGGCCTGGCCGGGCTCGGGCTGGTGTTCTTGGTCACGCTTTGGGCCTTGCACCGCCGGGCAGCGCTGCTGTCGCGCGGTTGGCCGCTTCTGGCCTTGTTGGTCCTGGGCTTGGCCATGCGGTTTGCCTGGCTGGGTTCGGCGCCTCTGTTTGAAGATGACGCTTGGCGCTATCTCTGGGATGGAGCGCTCAGCGCACAGGGCCTGAACCCCTACGCCCTGCCGCCGCAGAGCGTCAAGATCGCCCCCAGCTTTGCGCTGAACCAAAACCCCTTGCTGGCCGCTCAGCGGGCATTGGTCGAGGCCGACCCGCGCGCTTTGGCGGTGCTGCACCGCATCAATCACCCCTGGCTGGCTAGCCTCTATCCCCCGCTTGCCCAGGCGCTGTTTGCCCTAAACCACAAGCTGGCCGCCTTTTCCTTGAGCGGGCTTCAGCTCTTCATGTTGGCCTGGGATGTGCTGACCTTGGGGCTGTTTGCCTGGTTGCTGCGCGCCTGGGGCCAGCCGCTGTTCTGGCTCGCGCTCTATTGGTGGAACCCTCTGATCATCGAAGAGGCCATCAATTCCCTCCATATGGATCTGTTTTTGCTGCCCTTCTTGGCGCTGGCCCTGCTGGCGGCGCGCAGGGGTTGGCGGCTTTTGGCCGGGCTCGGCTTGGTCGCCGCTGCCGGGATCAAGATTTGGCCACTGGTCTTGGCACCCGCCCTGATCCCCTGGCCCAAAAGCGGCGGCTGGCCCGCGCGCGCGCGCTATGCTGGGTTGGTGCTGGTCCTGCTTGCGGCCAGTTTGGCGCTGTTCTGGCCCATGGTCCTCGGCATCCAGGCGGGTCAGAGCGCGCAATCTGGTCTCATCGCCTACGCCCAGCGTTGGGAGATGAACGACAGCCTGTTCATGCTGACCAAGGGCCTGTTGCATCAAGGTTTGAGCCTGGACATCAAGCTGGCTGCAAGGCTGACCCGCTACGCGGTGGCGGCCTTGGTCCTTGGCCTTGCGCTGTGGTTCTGGCTCAAGCCTGCGCGCGATCCGGCGACGGCGGTCTTGTGGGTCAGCGCTGCGCTGTTCTTGACCTCGCCGACCCAATTTCCATGGTACTATCTTTGGCTCTTCCCAGCGCTGATGCTGCGCCCTGTGTGGCCCTTGATCGCGCTAACGGCGCTGTTGCCGCTTTACTACTGGCGCTTTCAAGCTCAGGCGCAAGACTGGGTGGCCTGGTTCGACCAAGGGCTGGTCTGGCTGGAATTTGCCCCCGTTCTGGCTGGTTTGGCCTGGAGCGCCTTGCGTTCCCGCCGCCGGCCCCCTAAGTCGGCATCGACAGCACCGCAAGCCGCTGAGCTGACCGAATCCTAGCGCCCAGACCTACCTATGACCTATCCGACCGCTGCGGGCCAAGCCGCCCGCGTCGCCATCGTCACCCCGGTGCTCAACGAGGCCCTGAGCCTGCCGGGCCTGCTGGCCGCCATACCCCCAGAGGTGGATCGGGTGGTGATCGGCGACAACGGCTCCAGCGACGGCAGCCCCGAGGTCGCCCGGCGCGCCGGTGCCCAAGTGGTGATCGAGCCCGAGCGCGGCTATGGCGCGGCCTGCCTGGCGGCCATTGCCTGGCTAGAGCGCCACGAAGCCCCCGATATCCTGGTCTTTTTGGACGCCGACTTAGCCGACGATCCCGCCAACCTGCCCCAGCTTTTGGCTCCAGTTCTGGCCGGCGAGGCCGATTTGGTGCTGGCCAACCGCCTGCCGCTGGCCGAGCCCGGCGCCCTATCCATGCCCCAGCGGTTTGGCTCTTGGCTGGCTGGTGGCCTCATTCGCCTGATCTGGGGGCATGCCTTTGCCGACCTGGGGCCGTTTCGCGCCATCACCTGGCCCGCCTACCAGCGGCTGGCCATGGCCGATCGCAACTTCGGCTGGACGGTTGAAATGCAGATCAAGGCTGCCCAATTGAACCTGCGGTGGCGCGAGATTGCTTTGCCCTATGCCTGCCGTCGCAAAGGTCGCTCTAAAGTAAGCGGCAACTTGTGGGCTTCGTTTAGAGCGGGTACAAAGATCTTGTATCTCATTCTGGCCGCCTTTGTTCGGCAGAGCTTGAGGTCGCGCGCCGACTAGGCGCACGAACGGCGACATGCGCTGACGATCGGCAGCACCCTTGGGCTCTGCCCCCAGCGGCTTGAAAGGCGAGGACTTTGCGAAGTCACATCAGGAAGTCAAACGGCAAATCCTGGGCCGCTGGCCTGGCCATGAGCGCAGCTATCCTGGGCCTTGGCGCGATGGCGCCTGCAGTCTCGGCACAGGGTCTTGAGCCGGTCAACGTGCTGGCTTCGATCTTGAAGCCTCCGCCGCCCAAACCCCTGCGCTTGCAGATCTGGAGCCTGGTGCAGATCCCCCTGCCGGCCGCCAAGCGCGCGCCCGCTCTGGTGCTGTTGTTGCCCGATGAGGAAGCGCCGAGCGTTGCGAGCGTCCAAGCGGGCGACAGCCAGCAGCCAAGCCCTGCCGAAGTCGCAAAAATCGCGGCCCCGCAAACCAACCCCAGCTTTGAAGCCAGCGAAGCGCCGATCTTGCCCAGTGCTGCAAACGGCCAGCCCTTGCCGCAACCCAAGCCGCTGGCAGTGGCCGCCATGGTGGGCCTACGTCCCAAATCCCCCGCCTTGGCCGAAGCAGCGCCGAACCCCGCTCCGGCGACGGGGCCGAACGCTCAGGACATGGATCAAGTGGCCTTCGCTAGCCAGGACGGCGACGAATCTTATGTTGAAGTGGTCTATGTCACCAAGCAGCGCCCCCTGCCCAAAGATCCGGTGCAGCGCATGGCCCGCCAGTTTGTCGATCTGATTGACCCCAGTGCTAACCAGATCCGCGTCAAGCAGACCCGGCGCGTCGCCAACGCGCCCGCAGCCCCCGAGCCCGTGCCAACGCGCGCCTCAAGCGGCGCCAGCGAACAGCGCCCCGCGCCCAGCAATCCCCTGCCCGCCGCCGACAACAGGTGCCTGGCCGACCTCGCACGCATGAATGTCAGCTTCCGGCCCATCGACCCCTTCCAGACCGACGACGGTTGCGGCATGAGCGATGGCGTGGTGCTGGAGCGCATCGGCAGCGTCGAACTCAAGCCCGCCGCTAAGCTCAACTGCGGCTACGCCAAGCGGCTCGCCACATGGGTCGACGGCGATCTGAGCCAGACCGTAGCCCGCACCACGGGCGGCCAGCTCACAGCGATCCGCCACTATTCGGCCTACCGCTGTAGCTTCCGCTCCAAGGGTCGTTTGTCCGAGCACGCCCTGGGCAATGCGCTGGACTTGGCGGGTATCGAGACCTCCAATGCGCTCAGCTTGAATGTTGAAAAGGATTGGGGCGATCACCTGGATTGGGCCGCTATGCAGCCCATGGAGATGGCGCCCAAGTCGCAGCGCCCCAGCCTGGCGGTCGATGCGCCCGGCGACGCTGCCGCCACCGCCAAGCGCCAAATCTGGTACGCCGTCACCAAGAGCGCCTGTCAGGCCTTCAAGCTGGTGTTGACCCCGCACTCGAACAAGGCCCACGCCAACCACCTGCACATCGACATGGGCCGCTGGAAGCAGTGCGAGCTGTGATATGACCGACCCGAAGACCGCCGCCACGCCTCTCGACAGCCACAGCGATTTCGACCAAAGCGCCGTAGAGCAAGACCTTGCCGAGCTGGCGGCGCTCTGCCCGCAGGTCGCGCGGCATTTGCCAGCCCTTGCCCTGCCCGAGGCCCGCCAACGCCCGCACCGCTTGTCCACGCTGCTGAAGATCATCGTTGCCCAGCAGCTTTCGACCAAGGCCGCAGCCAGCATCTCCAAACGCCTGTTCGACGCCCTGGGCGAAGAGCCTGCCCCCGAAACGCTCATGGCCCAAAGCGAAGACGATCTGCGCGCGCTGGGCCTATCGCGTCAAAAGGTGGTCTACACCCACGGTCTGGCCCGGGCTGCGCTCGACGGCGCGCTGGCCATGGACGAATGGCCCGCGCTGGACGACGAGGCGGTGGTCGAACGCATCACCGCGCTCAAGGGCTTTGGCCGCTGGAGCGCCGAAATCTACCTCATGTTTGCGCTTGGCCGCCGCGATGTTTGGCCCGCCGATGACCTGGCCCTGCAAATCGGGCTGCAACGCCTGATGGGCTTGGACGAACGGCCCAAGTCGCGCAAACTGTCGGCCCCCTTGATCGAGCACTGGCGGCCCTACCGGTCGGCAGGCAGCCTCTTCTTGTGGCAGTTCTACGGCGCGGCCACCTTGTCGGAGCAAGACTGACAGCGCCGCTGCTGCCAAAATTTTGGCTGCGCGCGTCTTATTCCCCTGTTGCACCGTTGGTGGTTTTCGATTAACAACATTTTATGTTCGCTTTCGAACGTAACGACCGGCAAAAGTCGGCGACAGCACTCCCAAATGCAGCTCTCGAACCATGAAACAAGCCTCCTCAGCGCGTATCATTCCCGTCGAGCCCTTCGACTATCTGGTCTTCGGTGGCACCGGCGACCTGGCTTTGCGCAAGCTCTATCCCTCGCTGCTCCAGCGCGACGCTGACGGCCAACTGCCGGTCAAAGCGCGCATCTTCGGCGCGGCGCGTCACGACAGCAATCGCGACAGTTTCATTAAGCAGGTCAAGAAGCACTGCCAGGAATACCTGGGCGCGCAGTTCCCCAAGGCCGCCTGGGATCTCTTTGCCGAGCGCCTGGACTACCTGCGCATGGACGTCACCCAGCCCGACGACTTCGCCCGCTTGAAAGAGGCGCTGGACCAAGAGCCCAATGCCGTGCGCGTTTACTACCTGGCCATGGCGCCCAGCTTGTTCGGCCAGACCGCCGCCAACTTGCACGCGGTGGGACTGCACGAAAACGAGGCCCGCATCGTACTGGAAAAGCCCGTTGGCCGCGACCTGGAGACCTTTCGGCAGATCGACGACCAGGTGCGCGCCCATTTCGAAGAAAACCAAATCTACCGCATCGACCACTATTTGGGCAAAGAGACCGTCCAAAACCTGGCCGCGCTGCGCTTTTCCAACATTCTTTTCACCCACGTCTGGGATGCGGACTATATCGACCACGTCCAGATCACCGTTGCCGAGACCGTCGGCCTGGGCGAGCGTGCGGGCTACTATGACCGCTATGGCGCCATGCGCGATATGGTGCAAAACCACCTGGTGCAGCTTCTGTGCTTGGTGGCCATGGAGCCGCCCTCGCAGTTGGAACAAGACATGCTGCGCGACGAAAAGCTGAAGGTGCTGCGCGCTCTGCGGCCCTGGTCCAACACCATCGCCAGCGACGTGGTATTCGGCCAGTACGAAAAGGGCTCCATCGGCGGCAAAGAGGTGCCTGGCTATTTGGAAGAGCTGGGCGAGGAAAGCCGGACCGAGACCTTTGTCGCGCTGCGCACCTACGTCGATAACTGGCGCTGGAAGGGCGTGCCCTTCTATCTGCGCACCGGCAAGCGCCTGGCCAGCCGCCATTCCGAGATCGTCATTCAGTTCAAGAACGTCGCCCACTCGGTGTTCGACGAGACCATCACGGCCACGCAGCTCCAGCCCAACCGCCTGGTGCTGCGCCTGCAACCGGACGAGGGCGTGTCGCTGGAGCTGATGACCAAAGACCCCGGCCCCGGCGGCATGCGTCTGCGCGAAGCCAAGCTGGACCTGTCCTTTCAAAAGGAATTCAACCTGCACTTCCCCGACGCCTACGAGCGGCTGTTGCTGGACGTGGTGCGGGGCAACTCTACTTTGTTCATGCGCCGCGATGAGGTCGAGGCGGCCTGGCATTGGATCGGCCCGCTGCTGCGCTATTGGGAAAACAGCAGCGACAAGCCGCGCCCTTATGCTGCGGGCAGTTGGGGGCCGTTGGACTCCAACTACATGATCTACAAAGACAACAACCGCTGGCACGAAGAGTCCTGAACGTGATCGACGAGCACTTCTTTTCCGACCGCGCTGAAATGATCGCCAGCTTGGCCGACGAGATCCAAGATTTTGTCTTGGCCGAGGTTGACCCGGACGCTCCCGATGCGGGTCCACGCCCCGTGCTGCTGGTCTCTGGCGGCTCGACGCCCAAGCCTTTGTTCGAAGAGCTGAATGGCCGCGAGCCCTCGCCCGCTGGCCTGGCGGCCGTCGGCCTGGTGGACGAGCGCTGCGTTGCCCACGACCACGATGATTCCAATCTGCGCCTGGTGAACGCGCACCTGATGGCGGGGCTGGGCCAGGCCCTACCGCTTTATGATCCGGCCGATCCGAGCGCGGCGCTAGCGGCCTATGCAGAAGCGCTGAGCCAAGGCCCCAGCCTGGCGATCCTGGGCATGGGCGGCGATGCGCACACGGCGTCGATCTTCCCCAATTTGGAGACCACGGCGGCCCTGCTGGACCCCGCCAATCCGCGTGATTTTGCGCTCAACCAGCCGGTTGATGCGCCCCACCAGCGCCTGACCTTTACCCTAGCGGGCCTGGCCAAGGTGGACCGCTGGTATCTGCATATCGAAGGCGCCGCCAAGCGCGCCGTCTATGAGGCCGCCAAGGGCGCCGATCCCATCGCTGCACCTATCGCCGCCTTTATCAATCACCCCAGCAAAACGCTGCACGTCTATTGGTGCCCCTAATGACTTCTGCAAACGCTTCTTCAGTTCGTCCCGAAATCGCTGCCATTACGCAGACCATCATCGAGCGCTCGATGGCCAGCCGCCAAGACTACCTGTCACGCATGGCCACCGCTATTTCTGAAGGCCCCAACCGGCAAGTTCTGTCTTGTGGAAACCTGGCCCATGGCTTTGCAGCCTGCGGGCTGGACGACAAAAAGCGCCTGGCGGGCAAGCAAGCGCCCAATCTGGGCATCATCACCGCCTATAACGACATGCTGTCTGCCCACCAGCCCTACGCAGGCTATCCCGCGCTGATCAAGCGCAAGGCCGCCGAGCTCGGCGCGGTGGCGCAGGTCGCTGGTGGCGTGCCCGCCATGTGCGATGGCGTGACCCAGGGCCAGCCCGGCATGGAGCTGTCGCTCTTCAGCCGTGATACCATCGCGCTGTCTGCCTCCGTCGGCCTGTCACACAACATGTTCGACGCCGCGCTCTACCTTGGCATCTGCGATAAGATCGTCCCCGGCCTGTTGATCGCGGCCCTGACCTTTGGCCACCTGCCAGCGGTTTTTGTGCCGGCCGGTCCCATGCCCTCGGGCCTGCCGAACAAAGAGAAGGCACGGGTGCGCGAGGAATACGCGCAAGGCAAAGTTGGCCAAGCCGAGCTGCTGGAGGCCGAGAGCAAGTCCTACCACTCGGCGGGTACTTGTACTTTCTACGGCACTGCCAACTCGAACCAAGCCTTGCTGGAAGCCATGGGCCTGCACGTGCCAAGCGCCGCTTTTGTCCATCCCGGCACCAGTTTGCGCGACGCCCTGACCGAAGAGGCGACCCGCCTGGCAATTGAGATCTCTGGCTTGGGCGACAACTTCCGCCCCATCAGCCAGGTGATCGACGAGCGCTCGATCGTCAACGCGCTGGTCATGCTGTTGGCCACAGGCGGCTCGACCAACCACACCATCCACTGGATCGCCGTGGCCAAAGCCGCCGGAATTCTGGTCACTTGGGACGACATGGACGCCCTGTCCAAGCTGACGCCGCTCTTGACCCGCGTCTACCCCAACGGGCAGGCCGATGTGAACGCCATGGAGGAGGCCGGCGGCTTGCCCTTCCTGATCCGCGAGCTGGAGCGCCACGGCCTGATGCACGGCGACGTGCGCACCAACATGGGCCAGGGCCTGGCCCATATGCAGCAACGTGCATCGCTCGACAACCAAGGGCAGCTCAGCTTTGCGGCCGCGCCAGAGACCAGCGCCAACCTGGAGGTGGTGCGCCCCGCTAGCCAGCCTTTCCAGGACGACGGCGGGCTGCGCCTTTTGACCGGCAATCTGGGCCGTGCGGTGATCAAGACCTCGGCGGTCGAGCGCGAACGCTGGGTCATCGAGGCCCCCTGCGCAGTCTTCAGCGATCAAGACGCAGCGCTGGCCGCCTATACGGCAGGCGCGCTGCACCGCGACGTGATTGTGGTCTTGCGCTACCAGGGGCCCAAGGCCAACGGCATGCCCGAGCTGCACAAGCTGACCCCGGCGCTATCGGTGCTGCAAAACCTGGGCTTCAAGGTGGCTCTGGTGACCGATGGGCGCATGTCGGGCGCTTCTGGCAAGGTGCCTGCGGCGATCCACGTCACGCCCGAGGCGCTGGACGGCGGCATGATCGCGCGCCTGGCCGACGGCGATATTGTGCGCTTGGATGCTGAGGCCCGCAGCCTCAGCGTGCTGACCGACGCTCAGACGCTGGCGCAGCGACCGCTTGAAAAACCCGCTCATATGGCGCAATCAGGATTTGGCCTGGGCCGCGAGCTGTTCGCTCCCTTCCGTGCGGCGGTGGGCCCTGCCGATCAAGGAGCCTCGATCTTCTCATGACACCGACTGAGGGCCTCGTCCTGCTGGCTGATATTGGCGGCACCAACGCGCGCTTTGC
>CAZHYF010000055.1:0-10485 GCA_964536635.1 uncultured Rhodospirillaceae bacterium
CCGAGACCTGCTCGGGCACCTTGAGGCCCAGCTCAAACCGCAGCACGTCCAGCGCTGCGAAGGCCATGTGATCGTTGGCAACAAACAGGGCGTCCGGGCGGTCAGCATCGCTGCGCCCAGCAAACAGCGCACTGGTCGCTTCCTTGGCCTGATCCAAGCGATAGTTGCCGACTTGACGGGCATAGACCTGGTGGCCCGCCTCGGCCAGGCCCGCGTTAAAGCCAGCCTCGCGGTCGCGCTGGGTCGATGCCCCCTCCCAACCCGCCAGGTAGGCGATGCGTTGGTGTCCGCCTGCCAAGAGGAATTCCGCAACCTTGCGCCCACCCACCAAGTTGTTGGAGGTGACCGACGACAGAGCTGCATCGTCTTGGCTTCGGTTGAACAGCACCATCGGTACGCCCGCCTCGCGGCAGCGCTGCGACAGATCTGAGCCCAGGGCCACCGAGGCAGCGATGATGCCATCCACCTGATAATCCAGGATTTCCTGCACCACATCATCGACGTTGCCCGCTGTCTGCGAGGCCATGAAGATCAGGACGTGATAGCCCTTTTCCTGCAAGGCGTTAGAGAGCTTCTCCAGCGCTTCGGGGTAAAAGTGATTGTCCAAATAGGCCACCACCAGCCCGATGATCCGGCTCTTACCCGACACCATGGCCCGGGCCAGCGAGTTGGGGCGATAGCCCAGCTCTTCGGCCGCGCGCCGCACCTTCTCTATCGTCTTGCGCGAGGCCGACGCCCCCGGCGTAAAGACACGACTAACCGCAGACTGGGAGACCCCAGCCCTGGCAGCAACTTCAAGAGAGGTGACGCGGGTGCTCATTCTGCCGTCCAGCCTCCATCGACCAACAAAGCCGTGCCGGTGATCAGCGCTGCCGCATCGCTGGCTAAGAAGACCACTGCGCCCATGATGTCCTCGACCCGGCCAGCGCGGCCCAGCTTGATCATGCTTTCAATCCAGGCCCGCCGCTCGGGGTTCTGGAAGGTTGCCTCGGTCAGCTCGGTGCGAATGAAGGTCGGGCAGATGGTGTTGACCCGGATTTGCGCGGGGCCCCATTCGATGGCCATGGCCTTGGTGAAGCCTTCGACAGCGTGCTTGCTGGCGCAGTAGACCGCGCGGTCCGGGCCACCGACATGCGCCATCTGCGAGGAAATGTTGATCAGGCTGCCGGGTTTGCCCGCCGCGATCAGGCCCTGCGCCACCACTTGGGTCAAGAAATAGGCGCCCTTGATGTTGAGGTCAGCCACAGCGTCGAAGTCATCGGCTCTGGTTTCGAGCGCGGGGGTGTGGCGCGCCATACCAGCCGAATTCAACAAGATGTCAAAGGGGCCGTGCTCGGCCACCACCTGGCGGGTCTCCTCGACCTGGCTGACATCCAGCTTGATCGCCTGGGCCTTGTACCCCTGAGCCGTCAGTGCGGCGACCAGGGCGTCCAGCGCCTCCGTGCGCCGCGCGGCCACCGTCACCTCTGCCCCGGCCTGCGCCAGAGCGGCTGCGCCGGCAAGGCCTATGCCAGAACTGGCACCAGCGACCAAGGCACGGCGGCCGTCCAAGCGAAACGAAGGGGTAAGGGGAAGTTGCATTAGAGGTCTCCAACTGGGTAGGCGATGCGGCCGGGAACGCGCGCCTTATTGAATTCTCGCATGCGCGCCAAGACATCAACGCCCAATTGGCGGTAGGCGTCCAGCAAATCGACCAAAACCCAGTTTTCGCGGATCAACCCGCCTTCCAATCGCCAGAAGTCGAGCGAGCGCAACGTGATGCGCTTGCCTGATGGAGCAAGGCCCAGCCAACCGTCGTGGCTCAGGGTCTGGCACATATTGGGCCAGCCGGTCACCGCCACATAGTCGGCGTCGGCGAAGAAGTGGTGCTGGATCTCTTTCTGGTGTTGGCCGCGATCAGGCATGCCGTTCAAGAAGGGGATCTGGTGCCAGTTGCGAAAGCCCGCAATACCGCGCCCCGTGCCAATGCCAGACGGCCCATACCAATTCATCTTGGGATGCCAGAACTTGGGCATCTCCATAACCTCGGGCCCGCCTTGGCTGGGGTAGCGGACAAGATGCTCCAGCATGGCCACAACCTTTTGGCAGGACGCAGCCGAGCGCTGGGCGTCCCAGGGTCCAGCCACCAAACCGTCGAGGCTGGCCGGACCGGGCACACAGAACTCCCTGCCCAAAGAGGGCGCCATGGGCCAAGCGCCCGCCTGCAGCATTAGCTCGGGGATGTCCCAGAGCGCTTGCACTTCGACCACCCTGCCCTCCGCAAAGCGGTAGAATTCGTGAAAGCGCATGTGGGCCAAGTGACCGGTGGGCGGAATGTCCAGCCAGGGCGCAACGAAAGTTCCCAGATAGTGCCCAGCACAGCCGATCCAGTCCTGCCCCTGCTCAGTGGCCCCGCCCACGACGATCCAGTCGCGACGCTCCAAGTCGGGCATGGCCGCCAGCAAGGGCGCATAGCACTGGTCGAAATAGGCCTGCGGGCCGCTCATGTCGCCCAAGGGGTGAGGCATGTGGATCAGCGCATCGGGCGCCAACACACCCTCCAGCGCCGCGCGCACGGCTCCGGCGTCGAAGTCGTACATCGCCCGCCGCAGAGCAGCGATCGCCACCTTATTGCTGGTATGAACGTCCGTCATCTTCGCGATCCAAATTGCCAAACTTGCACATCACCCCTCACCAAAGCGCTACTCCGCTGCTTCCCGGCGTGGAGCGGCCGTGCCATAGGCGACGTTGCCCTCGCCATAGCGACGGACCCGCAGGTTGCACTGCTCGGCATGGCCGACAAAGCCCTCAAGCAGGCACAGCCGCGAGCCGTAGGCGCCAATCATGGCCGCCGCCTCATCGGTCAAAACCTTCTGATAAGAGTGTGTTTTCAAGAACTTACCCACCCAAAGACCTCCGGTATAGCGCCCGGCCTTCTTGGTCGGCAGCGTGTGGTTTGTGCCGATCACCTTATCGCCGTTGGAGACATTGGTGCGCGGGCCCAAGAACAAGGCGCCATAGCAGGTCATGTTATCCAAGAACCAATCATCGCGGTCGGTCATGACCTGCACATGCTCGCTGGCGATGTCGTCGGCAACGGCCAGCATCTCTTCGTAGCTATCGCAAACGATGACCTCGCCGTAGTCGCGCCAGCTCACCGAGGCCGTGTCCGCGGTCGGCAATATGGCGAGCAGCCGCTCGATCTCGGCCAGGGTCTCGCGCGCCAGCCTGTCGCTGTTGGTAACCAGGACGGCTGGGGAGTTGTAGCCGTGCTCGGCCTGGCCCAAAAGGTCGGTCGCGCACATTTCGGCGTCCACGGTCTCGTCAGCGATGACCATGGTCTCGGTCGGGCCAGCGAACAGGTCGATGCCAACGCGGCCAAAGAGCTGGCGCTTGGCCTCCGCGACGAAGGCGTTGCCGGGTCCGACCAGCAGGTGAACGGGTGCAATGGTCTCGGTGCCCAACGCCATAGCGCCCACCGCCTGAATGCCGCCCAGCACATAGATTTCGTGCGCGCCACCCAGGTGTATGGCCGCGATGACCGCCGGGTTGGGCTCACCCTTGAAGGGCGGGGTTGCTGCGATGATGCGGGGCACGCCGGCCTCGCTGGCGGTGGCCACCGACATATGGGCCGAGGCCACCATCGGAAACTTTCCACCAGGCACATAGCAACCGACCGACTGCACCGGGATGTTCTTGTGCCCCAAAATCACGCCGGGCAGGGTCTCGACCTCGATATCCAGCATTGAGGCGCGCTGGGCCCTGGCAAAGTTGCGGACCTGCTCTTGAGCAAACTTGATGTCGGCCATGTCTTCGGGGCTGACCTTGGCGATGATGGCCTGGATCTCGTCATCGCTCAGCCGGTAGCTGTCGCGGTCATAACCGTCTAATTTGTTGGCCAGCGCGCGCACCGCAGCGTCTCCGCGCGCCTCGATATCCTTCAATGTAGCTTCGACGATGGCAGCCGTCTTGGCGTCGTCTTCGGCCCGGTCGGCCTCTGGCTTGCCGCGTTTAAGATAGGTTATGGCCATGCTTGTCTTCCTTCGTTTTGTTCTTGCTGCGCGCCCTTGTTCGGCTGCTTTGGGCTAACGCGGTTGTTGGCCGGATGCTTGCGGGCGCGGGGCTTGTCGCTCGCCGCGATCAAAGGCCTCCCAGCCCTGTCCTTGGAACAAATCCAGCCCCAACTGGGCTGCAACATGAGCAAAATCCACGTTGACCCAGTTATCGACGATCTTGCCATCCACCACTTTCCAAAAATCCATATAGCGGATTTCGACGCGCTTGCCGGTCGGCGCGATGCCGAGGAACTCACCCGTGTGCCGCGCTTCTTGGCGCCCAAAGGCGGCCGCCCACTCGCCCATATAGAGCCGGGCTTCGTCGATGCAGACCTTGTCGCTAAAGGCGGCCTGAAAGGGGCGTTGCCAGTTATCCTGGAAGGCGCGCAAACCCTGTTTGGTGCCACAGCCATAGTTGCCCATCCAACGAAAGCCCTCGGCAAAGAAGGCGCCGATATCCTCGATACGATGATCGTTGAGGCCATCGACCATGGCCTCGATCACCGCACGGGTCTCGGCGGTTTTGGCGGGGTCGGTGTCGCGGGTCAGCACCGCTTGTTCGGGACGTGCGCCTCTCATGCGCCTAGCCTTTCACCGCGCCGGCCGTCAGCCCGCTAACGATCTGGCGCTGGAAGAACATCACCAAAATGAACAAGGGAACCGTGGCAGATACCGCCGCCGAGACGGCGAACATGACATTGCCTTCGGTGTAGGTGGTGCCCAAGAAGGCCGCGATTTTCGGCACCATGGTGCGGTTGTCGTCGGACAGCAGCATGGAGGTGACGGCGAAATCATTGTAAGCCAAAAGGAAGCTGAACAAGCCGGTGGTAATGACCCCCGGCCACATGACCGGAATGATGACATTGCGGAAGGCTTGGAACTGGGTGCAACCGTCCACCTTGGCGCTCTCGTCCAACTCTTTGGGGATGCTTTGGAAGAAGGAATGCAGCATCCAGAGCGTGAAGGGCTGGTTGATCGCCACCAAGACGATCACGGTCGTTGAAAGTCGGCCCCAAAGGTTCCACTCAAAGAAGGGCAGCAGGTAGCCAGCTACCAGCGTGATCGGCGGCATCGCGCGAAAGATCAGCGCGGCGATCAGAAACCAAAAGGTATAGCGATACCCTGAGCGCGACAGTGCGTAGCCGCCCAGCGTGCCGATGGTCAGCGACGTACAGACCACAAAGAAACACACGATCACCGTATTGATGGCGGCGCGCCAGAACTCTTCTTGCACCCATGCGCCCTCGTAGCCGGAAAGGGTCAGCCGCGAGCCGTGGGTCTCAAGGGTTCGCGGGCCTGTCAGGGCATGGGTCCAGTCGGCGATCGAGAAGAAGTCCAGCTCGACCTTGAACGACCCCCACAGGGTCCACAGGAAGGGAAAGGCCGCAACGATGATCCACAATCCGATGAAGGCATAGGTGGCTGCGCGAACGCTGGTCGGTGCTCTTTGGGCGCGGGATGCCATGATCGCTGCTCCTTACTTCTTGCTTCTAAAGTCGCGCCAGGTGCGCACCAAGACCGGTGACAGCAGGACGGCAACGC
The DNA here is from genome assembly GCA_964536635.1 of uncultured Rhodospirillaceae bacterium. Classification (GTDB taxonomy): domain Bacteria; phylum Pseudomonadota; class Alphaproteobacteria; order UBA7985; family JAUIBT01; genus JAUIBT01. The sequence continues at coordinate 5,577 of CAZHYF010000055.1, forward strand.
CAATGATGGTCATGACCGAAGACGCCGAGGCTGCGGACAACTGCCGCGTCTCGCCCCCCAAATCGTTGAAAATGATCCAGCTCAGTGAGGTCGCGTGGGCGGATGCGTTGAAGCCTACGATGGGCTCAAAGACGCGGAAATTGTCCATCAACTGGATCAAGGCAACGAAGGTCACCAAGGGCATGAGGTGGGGCACCACCACATAGCGCACTTGCTGCCAGCGGGTTGCTCCATCAATCTGCGCCGATTCCAGTTGATCCTGCGGCAAGGTCTGAAGGCCGGCATAGAAGACCACAAAGGCAAAGGGCGCCGCGTGCCAGACTTGATAGACGATCAGCATGATCCAGGTCAGGCCGGTCGAAGCCTTCAGCGACAGGCCCGGATCGTCGGCCATCCACTGTAGGGCGGTGCCCAGGATGCCGCGACTGTCGATCATCCAGAACAAAATCAGCGAGCCGATCAGCGGCGTTACGGTAAAGGGCAGCAACGAGAAAAAGATGACCGCGCCCTTCAGTCTTTGGCTGAGCGTATTGACCGCCAGCGCGATGCACAGCCCCAAGATGATCAGCAACGGCGTGGCTGTAAAGGTGAAGGTCAGGGTGAAGGCCATGGCCCGATAGAAGGGCAAGTTACTGAGCTTTTTGACAAAATCGCTCAGGTTTTCTTTGCTCGCCCAGGCTTCGCCGACCTCTTTGACCGCCAGGTGTCCGCGGTCCAAATAGATGCTCAGGCCGACAAAACGGCCCAAAGGTTGCGCCTCGCGCCGCTCACGCGTTGCCTCTTGATTGATGGTGGTCTCCTCCTTGCAGCCAAAGGGCGTGCAGGTTTTGACGGTCTCAATCACCGCCGCGTGCGGGGCAAATACTGACTGAACCGCGACCGAGACCACGGGCAGTGCGATAAACAGCACCATCGCCAGGCCGGTCGGTAGGAAGAACCAAAAAAAGGTGCGATGCTTCATCGTTCATTGCTAACTTTAGGGGGCCATCTTGAGAGGGCCCGCGGTCGGATGCGCCTGGGTGCAGCTCACGCAAGCCAGATCAGGCGCGGGGGGACAAGGAGCCACCAAGGGCCCCTTGTCCGGCTGAGCTTCTAGAGGAAGCCCTTTTCCTTCGCTGCTGCGGTATAGGCCGCCTCAACGTCCTTCAGCGCTTGTTCTGCGCTTTCCTTGCCCTGCATGAAGTCTGACAGCTCTGCGCCCAAGGCGGTGTGCATCAGGCCCATGTAAGGCAGCATGGGATAGGGAATGGTGCCCATCTGCGCGGCAGCAAACACACCAACGGCCGCTTCGGTCGGCTCGTAGCCGTCGATCAGCCAGACCGCCTGGCGACGGATTTCATCATTGCCCATCAGCTCAGGGCGAATGCCGTTCATCATCGCCAGGAAGGTGGCTTCAGCTTCAGCGTCAGAGACGTTCTTGGCCACGGTCCAGCCATCCCACCACAGGGTCGAGGCCGGGATAGAGCCACCGCCGACGGTCATCGGGCCAGCAATCGCAAAGCCATCGACCACCTCTTGCGGCACACCGTCCGCTGAAACCAGGGTCGCAGCGCGGCTGCCCCACATGTTCATGATGGCCGCGTTGCCTGCGCGGAATTCGGCGTTGGTAGCGTTGGAATCGTGGGTCAAGAAGTCCGGGTTCATGTAGGCTGACAGGGCCTTCATCATCTCCAGAGTTTTGACGCCAGCTTCAGAGTTGACGTTGGGCGCTGCGCTGCCGGCTTTGAAGTGCTCACCGCCGTAGCCCAGGAACATGTTGTTGAACTCTTGCGCCAGGTTCCAGCCCGCTGCGTAAGCGCCGCCAACAGGGTTTTCCATGATGCCTTTGTCGCGGATCATCTTGGCTGCGGCCAGCATGTCCTCATAGGTCTTGGGAGGCTCAACGCCGATCTGCTCCAGCACGTCGGAACGGTAGACCAGGTGCTGTGCGTTGGCCATGAAGGCGACCGCCATGACCTTGCCGTTGATGGTGATAAGCTGGGTTGGCTTCAGGCTTTGGCCATGCTTTGCAACCAGGTCATCCAGCGGGCGAATGACATCCTCGTTCATCAAGGCAACGATAGAGGAGTTGGCGATGATGGCAGAGGTGTACTCGGCCGGATTGCCCTGCATGCCGGGAACGTTGATCTTCTGGTGGTCGGCTGTGAGGTTGGTCGAAACCTCGGCGCCTTGGCAATCCTGGGCGCCCGCGCCTACGGTTTGGATCGCGGGGAATTCGTTGCCGACAATGCTCACGCGCGCGCCGATGGTGCAGGCCTGGGCCGCTGAGGCCGTTGCCAGCACCACACTGCCCGCCAAGAGTAGAGATTTGAACTTCATTGATGTCTCCCTGAGAGTTTTGAGTCTCGAACGTGACCGTGTTTCGGTCAGGCTCGCTGATACTCGCGAAGCGCCCCGTCGAGCGCAGCTTTTACGAAACGCCCGACCTGCGAGCGCTCTTTGGGGGCTAGCCCCCAATCCGAACACCGCCCTTGTCTTCTGGTTCAAAGAGGTGACAGATCTGTTTTGGCACTGACAGGGCGATGGAATCGCCGATTTCAGCGCGATAGGTTTTGTCGGTCTTGACGCTCACCAGCGCTCCGCCAACGCGGATCGAGACCATGGTGGCATCGCCCAGCAGCTCCAGAGCATAGATGGGCGCGTTGATTTCGGCATTGGCCTCACCAGGCTGAGCAACCGTTGCGTCTTCGGCGCGAAAGCCCAGCGTGACCGGGCCGTCCGGATGCTCAAAGCCGGGAATTTCGACGTGCTCAGCGCGGAAGGTGCCGCCACTGATCTGACCATCCATCAGGTTCATGGCGGGCGAGCCGATGAAGCTGGCAACAAAGGTATTGGCCGGCCGGTCATAGATCTCGGTCGGGCTTCCGACCTGCTGCACCACGCCTTGCTTCATCACCACCACGCGGTCGGCCAGCGTCATGGCCTCGATCTGATCGTGGGTGACATAGACCGTGGTGACCTTCAGCTCGTGGCTCAGGTTTTTGATTTGCGCGCGGGTCGAAACACGCAGCTTGGCGTCCAAGTTGGACAGGGGTTCATCCATCAAAAAGACGTTGGGCTCACGCACAATGGCGCGCGCCAGAGCGACACGCTGGCGCTGACCGCCTGAAAGCTCGGCGGGCTTGCGGTGCAAGAAGTCCTTCAGCTCCACCATGTCGGCGGCGCGGCGCACTTTGGCATCGTGGGTCTTGGGATCAACGCCGCGCACCTTCAGCGGGAAGCGGATGTTTTCATAAACGTTCATGTTGGGGTAGAGCGCGTAGCTCTGGAACACCATGGCCACGTCGCGATCTTTGGGCTCCAGGTCGTTGACCACCTTGCCGTCGATCAGGATCTGGCCGTCGGTGATATCCTCCAGGCCTGCGATCATGCGCATGGTTGTGGTCTTGCCGCAGCCTGACGGGCCCAAGAGCACCAAGAATTCTTGATCTCGTACCGTCAAATCGAAATTATCGACGCCAACAAAGCTGCCCCAGCGCTTGGAAAGGTTGCGCAACTGAATTTCGGCCATGTGCCCCCCTTAGAAACAAAACTCAAACGCGCCAGATCGCGCGATGACAGCCGACCACATCTCGGCTGCTGACCACCCCATTGGCCATTTTTGAGTACGTATGCAAAACTACTAGACACGGGTAAAAGGCCTTGGCAAGTTCTTTTTGCAAACGTATGCAAATCTCTCGTTTCAGCCCACGATCGATTTGGGCCTTGAACACTTCGGTCTTTCGCGCATCCTTGCGCGCAACAGATAAGCGATTTCACGCCATGACGAACAAGAATCTTGAAGAATTACAGAGCGCAAAGCAGGTCGTGCGCAGCTTCTATCAGCGCTTTGACGCCTGCCCGCCGCAAGACCTCGTGCCATTACTGGAAGCGGCCAGCACGCCAGACTACCAGTGGCGCGGCTACCACCCCTTCGGTGCGCTCAGCGGGCCCGACTCCATAGCCAAATTCTGGCAACCGCTGCGCCAGAGCCTGACCGCCCTGCAACGCCGCCAGGACATCTTCTTTGCCGGACAGAACCAGATGGACGACTTTCAATCGACCTGGGTTGTTTCCATGGGCCACCTCATGGGCCTGTTCGACGCCCCCTGGCTTGGCATTCGCCCGACCGGCAAAATGGCATTTCTGCGCTATTGCGAGTTCAACCGCATCGAGGCTGGCAAGCTGGCCGAGACCAGTTGCTATTTTGATATTCCCCACCTGATGGCCCAGGCAGGGCAAAGCCCCTTTGGCCCGCAAACCGCAGCGCATCTGGTCCAGCCCGGCCCGCAAACCCACGACGGACTGTTATTTGAAGCCCAAGACCCCCAGACCAGCGCCACAACCTTGGCCCTGATCAACGCCATGATCAGCGATCTGGGCCAATGGCAAAGCGGCCTTACGCTGGAAGACGAGCTGCGCCGCACCTGGCACGAGGACATGATCTGGTGGGGCCCCGAGGGCATCGGCGCCACCTACACCATCCCACGCTATGCGCGCCAACACTCGGGGCCGTTCCGCGCGGGCTTTGCCGATCGCAGCAAGACCGGCCACATCTGCCGCCTGGCCGAGGGCAACTACGGCGGCTTCTTTGGCTGGCCCAACTTCACCGCTCGGCCCACCGGCGGCTTTATGGGCATGCCCGCCAGCGACAAGCCCGGCGAGTTCCGGGTCATCGACATCTATCGCCGCCAGGGCGACAAGTTGGCAGAAAACTGGGTCTTCATCGACCTGCTGCACTTCTGGAACCAGCAAGGGGTCGATCTTTTGGCGCGCACCACCGGCGTTGGAGGCTAGGGCGGGTTTCATCGCATTGCGGTTGCCTGGCGCAGACTATCGCTTTGATTTGGCATCAAAGTCCGCGACGCTCCTGATTTCGAGACCTCGGTTCCAGGGCTTGGGTTTGGCCGTCAGGGTTTGGCCGTCAGGG
>CAZHYF010000055.1:10585-13910 GCA_964536635.1 uncultured Rhodospirillaceae bacterium
GCCGTCAGGGCTTGGCCGTCAGGGCTTGGCCGTCAGGGCTTGGCCGTCAGGGCTTGGCCGTCAGGGCTTTGCCACCAGCGCTGGCGTTCTCCGCTAATCTTGGCTGCCTGTCTGGGGGCTGGAGTGACCCCTGCGGCTCTGGTGACAAGCAGCATAGACCGCCTCCAACACCAGCGCCTCTTCTTCCCAAGCAAAGCGCCGCCGAGCCTCTGGCGTCATCGCCGCCTCGAAGGCTGCTGGCTGGGCCATGACCTGCTCCAAGGCTGCGGCAATCGCTTGAGGGTCTTGCGGGTCCACAAACAAGGCCGTGCGCCCTTGCTCGACAAAGCCGTGCCAATACTCAAAATCTGAGGCAATCGAGACGATGCCCGCGCAAAGATACTCCAGCATTTTGATGGGGATCGCATGCAGGTGGTTGGGCGTCGCGTGCAAAGTCACCAGTCCCGCCCGCGAGCGCCCCAGAATTTCGGCGATCTCCGCGCGCCCCACCAAGCCATGATAGCGCAGCTTGGCCCAACCCGGCATGGCGCGCAGGCTGGCTTCCAGCTCCTTGGTTTCAAAGCGACCAGCAAGGTGCAGAACTTCGGTCGCCGGGCTCAACGCCAAGGCCTCGACCAGCTCGACAATCCCGCGCGCGCGCGAGATGGCACCAACATAGCAAGCCTCAGGTCCGCGTTGTTCCAGGGGAAGGCGCGCTTGGCTGTCGAATTCGGCCAGGATTGGCAGGTTGCGCACCACCCTGCTCTTGTGGCTGGGGTAGGCCGCGCGCACGCCGTCGGTTGCGGCCAGGATGTGCGTCGCGCGCCAAGCAATCAGTCGCCGCAAGCCCGCCATGGCCGCGCGCAGCAGGCGCTTTTTCAGCCCGGCCTTGACCCAGGCCTTACCCTCCAACTGGGCGACGAAATCCTCGTGTGCGTCAAAGATCAAAGGGATCCGGCCCGGCACGACCAGAGCAGCGTGCGGGATCAGCTCGGGGTCGTGGAATTGCAGCACATCGGGCTTGAGCGCCACCGCATAGCGCGTCACCCGCCAAGCAACTTTGGTCGCACGCCGCAAGCGCCCGGGCCCCGCGCGGCGTGCCAGCAGATGGACCTCGACGCCTTTGAAGTCAAACTTGCGGTCCTGCTTGGCTTCGGGATCGACTGCCACCAAGCTCACCTGGTGGCCCTGGCGAACAGCCTCAACGCACATCTTGTGCAAGATGCGGATATCATCCCAAGGATGAGCGGATGTAAAATGGACTATGTGCATGCGGGCTCGCGGGCTAACCTAGGGCGTAACTTTGCCTAGGCGAAAGCGGGCGCGATAGCAAGCCGAGCCACCGAAATAGCCTTGCGCTTCATCCCCACAACCGGGTTTAGCGCTTGTATTGCCAAGGTGTTGCGCTAAAACCGTGAGGCGTCCCTTGGCCTCGCGCCCCACTGCCACTCTCCCTTTGCAAACAGAAGAGGCCAGCCATGTGCGGCATCACTGGTATTATCAACCTGACCGGCAAGCCCGTCGATCTTGAGCTGCTGAAGCGCTCGACCGACGCTATCGCGCATCGTGGGCCGGACGGCGAGGGCCACTTCGTCGAAGATCAAGTTGGCCTGGGCCACCGCCGCCTGTCGATCATCGACCTGAGCCACGGCGGCGACCAACCCATGTACAGCGATGAACAGCGCTATGTCATTGTTTACAATGGTGAAATATACAATTTTCAAGAAATCCGCGCAGAGCTGGAAGCCAAAGGTCACCGCTTCAAGTCCAGCTCTGATACTGAGGTTCTAATCCACAGCTTTCAAGAGTGGGGGCCGGACTGCGTGACCCGGTTCAATGGCATGTTTGCCTTCGCGCTCTATGACCGCCGCGATAAGCGCCTGACGCTGGCGCGCGACCGCTATGGCATCAAGCCGCTCTATATCCACCGTGGCGCTTCGGTGCTGTTGTTCGCCTCAGAGGCCAAAGCCTTCCTGGGCCACCCCGAGTTTCAGGCCAAGCTGAACCTGTCTGGCGTGCAGGAATACTTGAGCTTTCAAAACTTCTTCTCTGACCAGACCTTGCTGGAGGGCGTGGTCGAATTTCCCCCGGCCTCGGTTGCCACCTTGGAGCTGAGCCAAGGCACGGATCTGCGCCTTGAGCCCACCACCTTCTGGGATTTTCGCTTTGAAGAAGAAGACGGCGGCGTGAGTGATAAGGCGTACTTCGAGGAGGTCAAGCGCCTGCTGAGCCAAGCAGTCAAGCGCCAAATGGTCTCCGATGTGGAGGTCTCGGCCTACCTGTCGGGCGGCATTGATTCGGGCAACTTGACCGCCATGGCCGCCCAGTTGACCCCCAATTTGCGCAGCTTTACCTGCGGCTTTGACCTGCAGGACGTCCAGGACTACGAGCAACAGTTCGACGAGCGCCGCGCGGCTGAGGTCATGGCGCGCGCCTTCGGTACCGAGCACTATGAGGTGGTGGTCAAGCCCGCCGACATTCCCCGCTGTATCGACCAATTGGTCTGGCACGTCGAGGAGCCGCGCGTTGGCCAGTCCTACCCCAACTGGTACGCCGCCAAGCTGGCCTCCAAGTTCAACAAGGTGGTTTTGTGCGGCACCGGCGGCGACGAGATTTTCGCGGGCTACTCATGGCGCTATCTGGGCGTGATGAAGAACCAGAACTACGACGACTTCCTGTCGAAGTATTTGACCTATTGGAAGCGCCTGCTGCCCAATACCAACTTGCGCGATGTCATGAGGCCGGTGGCCAATCAGACCGATATTTTCGATCCCATGGCGGTCTTTTCGCGCTATTTTGAACGCTTTGATCGACAGCGCACCCAGCCCGAGGACTACGTCAATGCGGCCCTGACCTTTGAGGCCAAGACCTTCTTGCGTGGCTTGCTCTACGTCGAAGACAAGATCTCGATGGCGCACGGGCTTGAGTCGCGGGTGCCCTTCTTGGACAACGACCTGGTGGACTTTGCCATGAAGCTGCCGTTGCGGCTCAAGCTGGGCTTCTTGGACAGCATCAAGAACAGCGAGTCCTCTGAGACCCACTATCAGTATCGCGAGATGAACAACGCCAAGCTGATCTTGCGCAAAGCCACCGAAGGCCTGGTGCCCAAGCAGATTTTGGACCGTCGCAAGCAGGGCTTCTCGGCCCCCGATGCAAGCTGGTTCAAGGGCGATCTGGCAGGCTGGGTGCAAGAGCGCCTGGGCAATCAGTCGCCGATTTGGGGCTTTTTGGACAAACCGCTGTTCGACACCCGCTTGCAGATGCACTTTAAGGGCAACGACAACAAGCGCCTGTTGATCTGGTCGCTGCTAAGCCTGGATTCCTTCTGCCGCCAGTACAAGGTCTA
>CAZHYF010000056.1:0-3589 GCA_964536635.1 uncultured Rhodospirillaceae bacterium
AGATCATCGACATCGACCAGTCGCCCATCGGCCGCACGCCGCGCTCCAACCCCGCGACCTACACCGGTGCTTTTGGCCCCATCCGCGACTGGTTCGCTGGCCTTCCCGATGCCAAGGCGCGCGGCTACAAGCCGGGCCGCTTCTCCTTCAATGTCAAGGGCGGGCGCTGCGAAGCCTGCCAAGGCGATGGCTTGATCAAGATCGAGATGCACTTCTTGCCGGATATTTTCGTGCAATGCGATGTCTGCAAGGGTAAGCGCTACAACCGCGAAACGCTGGAGGTGCGCTTTAAGGACAGGTCCATCGCTGACGTGCTGGATATGACCGTCGAAGAGGGCGTGGACTTCTTCAAGGCCGTGCCCGCGATCCGCAACAAGCTGGAGATGTTGGACCGCGTTGGCCTGGGCTACGTCAAGATCGGCCAGTCGGCCACCACGCTGTCAGGCGGCGAGGCCCAGCGGGTCAAGCTGGCCAAGGAGCTGTCCAAGCGCCCCACCGGCCGGACGATCTATATCCTCGATGAGCCCACCACCGGCCTGCACTTCGACGACGTTGCCAAGCTGCTGGAGGTGCTGCACCAATTGGTCGAAACCGGCAACTCCATCTTTGTCATCGAGCATAATTTGGAGGTCATCAAGACCGCCGATTGGATCATCGACATGGGCCCCGAGGGCGGCGATGGTGGCGGCAAGGTCGTGGCCGAAGGAACGCCCGAGCAGGTGGCCAAAGCCAAGGGCTCCTACACCGGCGCCTACCTGAAGGCCTATTTGCAGGGCTAGTTTGCACGGCTAGTTTGCATTGGCCTTGGCGGGGCGCGACTCCAAGCCGCGTCGCCGCGCCCTTTGGCGTTTGCAGGCAGGTTCAGGCGCGCATCAAACGGAATCCGAGCGATTTTTGCACCTCTGCATTGCATCGTGCGTCGCTGGACTGCGTTTCGAAAACGCCAACCATATTCAGGCGTATTTAGCGCCTCTTTTGCCTAATCTTGCGTCCAACTCCCGCTTGAACATGGAGAAATGACGCATGCTCGCTCTTGCTATTGTTGGACTTGTTGTCTTCCTCGCTGCGCTGACCATGGCGCATCGCAGCCCCGTTGCGCCGCCTTTGGTGCGCGCGCTCGGCACCTTGCTGGGTCTCGTGCTCCTGGCCGCCAGCAGCTTTAATTCGGTCTTTTTCTATGCCGAGCCAGGCTATAAGTACCACGTCCGCACCATTTTTGGTGAGGAGAAGATGGTGGATACTGTCGGCTATGCACCCCACTGGTTCGGGCGCATCAACGCTTGGAAGAACGCCATGTCGGTCCAAGCCGCTGCCGGTCTAACCGGGAACCTGCGCGCCGAATTCGACTCAAATGAAATGTCGGCCAACCTGGACCAACAGCAGTTGGTCTTCTTGGATCAGGTTGATGCCCTGGTGTCCGCCACGGCGCGCTTTGAGCTGCCGGCCGATCAAGACTCCTTCTTACGTTTGGCGCGCCAGTTCCGTGCTCCCGACAACCTGCTGCGCACCGAGCTGGTCCCGGCCTTCCGCGAGACGCTGGGCGCGACAGCCTCATTGATGGGTGCAGAAGAGTACTTCTCTGGCGGGCGCACCCAATTCACCTCTGAGTTCCAGAACCAGATGGAAAACGGCGTCTACCTGGTGGAGCGCCGCGAAGTGATCGAGACGGCCTCGCGCACCCAGCGCTCGACTGCCAATGCCTCCCTCGATTCCCAGCAAGATTTTGGCGACGACAAACAAGTGGTCTTCAAAGTCGAAAAGCTGTTGGACACAGCAGGCCAACCCATTCGCAAGACTCAGAACTTTGCCAAGTTCGGTATTTCTGTTGTGTCAGCGCGGGTGACAGCCGTGCAGCCCAACCAGCGCTTCCGCGAGCGCATGCAGCAAAAGCAAGACGCCGCCACTGCGCGCGGCATCGCCCGTGAACAACGTATTCAAGAAGAAGAACAGCGACTGCTGGCTATCGCCAAAGGTGAGCGCGAAGTCGCCGAGCGTCAGGCCAAAGCGCGGGTAATCCAGATCGAGCGCACCACCAACGCTGAAACCGAAAAGCAGCTCGCCATTACCGAGGCCAACAAGCTGAAAGAGCAAGCTGAGATCGAACGCAACACGGCGCAAATCCTGCTCGACAAGGCCAAGGTGGATGCCGACTCGTTGCGCGTCGCTGCGGAAGCCGAGGCCTTCGCCCGCAAGGCACGCCTTGAGTCCGACAACGCTTTGCAGCAAAAACTGGATACCGAGCTGGCCATTCAGCGGATGTGGGCTCAGGCCTTCGCCCAGCGCAATGTCCCACTCTATGTCTTTGGTGGAGCTTCTGGCGGCCAGGGCGGCGCGCCGACGGGCGCCGACAACGAGGGCCTGTTGTTGCAGCAGCTGCTGACCATGGAGTACGCCAAGCGCCTGGACTATGATCGCACAGTCGCGCCCGAGTAAATGACCACAAAAGGGGCCGGGCTATGGTTCGCGCCCCAGCCCTTGCCCCTGTCCGTACCTTGGCCCTTGCCTCGCATGCGGCCGCTAGATCGGCGACTTGATGAAGCGGTCATTGCGCAGGTCGTCGAACGCCTGCATCAACTCCTGGCGTGTATTCATGACGATGGGGCCATGCCAGGCGATGGGCTCGCGGATGGGCGCGCCAGCCACCAGCAAGAAGCGAATGCCCGCCTCACCGGCTTGCACCTCGACCTCATCGCCGGTGCCGAACTGCACCAAGGTGCGGTTGCCTGACAGGTCGCGAATGTTCAGCTCCTGGCCCGCGACCTCTTTCTCCAGCAAGACGCCGCGCGGGTCTGAGGCGTCGCTAAACTTGCCTGATCCATCAAAGATGTAGGCGAAGGTGTTGCGGTAGGTATCGACGCGGAAGCGCTTGCGCAGCCCAGCCGGGACATAGATGTCCAGATAGAGCGGCTCGGCAGCGATCCCATCAACCGGGCCAGCTTTGCCCCAGAAGTCGCCGACAATGACTTTGACGCGGGTGCCGTCGTCATCAATCACCTCGGGGATCTCGCTGCTGGCAATATCTTGGTAGCGCGGTGCGGTCATCTTGAGCCCGCTTGGCAGGTTGGCCCAGAGCTGAAAGCCGTGCATTTGGCCCTTGGCGTTCCCGCGCGGCATTTCTTGGTGCAAGATCCCTGATCCCGCCGTCATCCACTGCACGTCGCCTGCACCCAAGCTGCCTTGATTGCCCAGCGAGTCTGCATGATCCACCTCACCGGCCAGAACATAGGTTATGGTCTCGATGCCGCGGTGCGGGTGCCAAGGGAATCCAGCTTGGTAGGCCCTGGGGTCATCATTGCGGAAGTCATCGAACAGCAAGAAAGGATCGTGGGTTTCGGGCGCCTGAAAGCCGAACGCGCGATGCAAATGCACGCCGGCGCCTTCCAAGGTTGCTTGCGCTTTTGAGGTCGCGATGGCGGGCCTGATCGACATAAAAACATCCTCTTTCTGGCTCTAACTGGCACTCGCTGGCGAGCGTTGTGTTTGCATTCTGTCCCTCAGGACTAAGCTGTCAAACCACTCATGTTGTGGCGCTTGAACAGCTTGGCAAGAGCCAGCCTCGCTAATCCGCTCCTATCACAGGCTCGTGTTG
>CAZHYF010000056.1:3689-5977 GCA_964536635.1 uncultured Rhodospirillaceae bacterium
AGCATCCTCGTCACGCGCATCGAACAACAAGGCCACCATCTCAAAGCCCTCCAGTGCATCGGGCGCGCGACCCTCAAGCAAAAAGAGGTAGTCGGCCTGGTTGGGGTTGTCCTCGCCCAGGGTCAACCAGATCGGCTGTGCCTCGGCCCGGCCCTGCTTCGGTCCCCCATGGGGCAGAAAACTGCGATCCTCATAGGTCCATAGGTGCTGGTTGATCGCCTCCAGGCGCTCACTGCTGGCAAAGCGAAGCTGAGCCCGCTTGCCGCGCTCCAGCGTCTTGGAGAGCAGCAAGGGCAAGGCCTGCTCTACCGAGGTCGCTGTCAAATGGTAAAAGCGGAGATCAATCACGGATCGTCGCCCTTACACTGGCGCGGCTTTTGCTCTGCGGACCGGGCACTATTGGGTGTCCACGACACGGCAGTTGGAGCCGCCCTTGCTGCGGCAGTAGCGCAGCGCTTTGCTCCGCAGCGCAAGCCGTGTGCCGCCTGAATAGATATAACAACCGTTCGAACCTTCGATCAGCGCCTTGGGGCTTGAGAGCTTTCGGTAGGCCGGATCGCCGGTATCACAAGCGCTATCCGATCCACTCCGCCCGGCCTTAGTATCTTGAATTCGGCAAGATGTGCCATTCTTCGAGCAGCGCGCGAGAACCGCCGACTGGGCCGCCGATACGCTGGTGTAGCCGCTGGCCGACGCGCAGCCGCCCAGGCCGCTGACTGCAAAGGCCCCCGCGCCCGGTGCTTGCTTCCACTTGGCATAGGCCGCCTGGCACTCGCCCGACATCTGGTAGGCGCGCCCACACACCATGCCGCTCAGCAGCTCGACCCGCACCAAAAGGTCGTCGCCGCGCTGTTGATCGAACAAGGCTTGATAGCTCACATCATCCCAAATCGTATCATGGACTTTGAGCCAGCCACGGGTCCGCCGCCCCATTACACCGTCCACCGCGCCCACATCACAGCCCGCCGCGTTGAAGGTCGCTTGAATGCTCTTGATTACGCCGGCTTCGCTCTTGCAGTCTTCTTCGACCAGCAAGCCCTTGCAACCTTCTGCCTCGCTTGCTGCCTGGTCAACGGCCAGGTTTGCCGCCAGGTCTTGTGCTCCCACGTGGCCTGCAATGCCGCTCGCAAGCAAGATGGTAAGAACAGAAAGCAGCAGTGCTGAAGCCAGCAGCCCAAAAACGGAGCGGGTTGGAAGCATAGAAAAGTCTTTCGCAATTCTGCGCAGGTGAGAGCTGGACCACGATAGTGCGCGGCCACTGGCGAGGCAACTGCAAACCCGCTGCGCCGACCTCAGCCAAGCTGACCAGCTTCTGTGGTGATTTTCCGGTCATTTTCGATCAGCCGTATTGACCTTGCAGCAAAATTAGCCTTGTCTTCGCCCGGTTGCTGCGGACCAAGGCCTTGGCCGCGCGCCATCACATCTCTGCGCGCAAGAGGGTCTTATGCACTTGGTTCAGTTCGAAGCTCTGTCATCCGGCCCGCGTTGGGGGCTGTTTAAAGGCGATTATGTCTTCGCGCTCGAAGGCGCGCCAGATCTGGGACGCTTGCTAGACCAGTCCCAGCAGACCGGCGCAACCCTCACCCAATGCGCCGAGGCTCTGACCACCAAGCAGCGCTATAGCATGAACGAGCTGCTGCTAGATGGGCGCGTGCGGCCACCGCTATGGTCGGAGCAGCCAGAACAGCTCCAAGTTTGCCGCAAGGTAGGGCAAGGTTGGCAGGTGCTGGGCGATGGACGCAAGCTCTGTCGTCCTGGCATGCCCTTGCCGCTGGCACAGCCCATTGCTCCGCGAGCCAGCCTCCTGCTGGCGGTCTGGAGGGGCCCCACCGGCGCGGCCTTACCTTTGGGGCTAACTTTGGGCCTGCTGCAAGACGACCAAGAGGCGCAACCCTGGATGTTCGGCGCGAGCCTTGCTCTGGAGCCAATCGGCTGGGGCAGCGAGCTGGTGGTGGACTATCAGGTGGCGCGTATGGCCGCGCCGCTCCATGAGGCCGAGCTGAGGGTCCGGCTTCCTGAGGAGCAGCAGGCAGTAGCGCTTCTGGCGACCCTGGCCGCTACCCCCGCGATATGCGTCTTGCTCGATCTTATGGAAGGGGCAGGCGCTCAACCGCAGGCCGCCGTACCTTCGCTAGAACACGGTGACGGCCTGACCCTGGCTGCGCAAAGTCTGGGGCTGGAGCTGCGTAGCTTGGCCCACCTCTAGCGCATTTCCCAAGCGCCTGGGGCCATGAGCGCCAAAGCTTCTGCGGGTGACTTTGCGGTCAAATCAATGAGATAGAGCGTGC
>CAZHYF010000056.1:6077-13854 GCA_964536635.1 uncultured Rhodospirillaceae bacterium
AGGAAGGCAATAATCGCCAAGGTGATGACGGTGGTCCGCAGCAGCTTGGCCTTCATGTTGGCTTGCAGCGGCGCCCCGTGCTCATTGACATCCTGCTCACCAGGGGCCGCGCCGCCGCGTGGCAATTGCGTATAGAGCACCAGCCACCAGATAATCAGAGCGACAAAGAAGTAGGTGATTATGGTGCTCCACATGGGCAGGCCTCGGGGTGCTGGTGAACCAAAAAACGGTGCTGCAACAGGGTTCGGGCAGCGCGAATTAGACAATGACATAGGTCATCAAAGCGGTCTTTGCCAGTCGAACAGCCGCAAATTTCAGGCGACGAGGCCACGTGACGCAGCGCCGAACGCCCTAGCTTGGCGCCACTTCTTCTAACTCGACCAGGGTGCCGTTCATGTCCTTGGGATGCAAGAACAGCACAGGGTTGCCATGCGCACCGATCTTGGGTTCGCCATCGCCCAAGACCCGCAAGCCCGCTGCCGCCAGCGCGTCACGAGCCACGCGAATGTCCGCCACCTCATAGCAGATGTGATGGATGCCGCCGTCGGGGTTGCGCTCCAGGAACTTGGCAATCGGCGATCCCTGCCCCAGCGCCTCAAGCAGCTCGATCTTTGTGTTGGGCAGGGTGACGAACACCACGGTAACGCCGTGCTCTGGCAACGACTGAGGCGCCGAGACCTCAGCGCCCAGCGTGTCGCGATAGCGTGCGATCCCTGCTTCCAGATTGGGAACAGCGATAGCAACGTGATTGAGGCGTCCGATCATTTGCCTACCCGGTGAATGGTAACTTCGATCAAAGGTTTGCGGCCCAGAACGTCGTTGAAGAAGCGCTTCATGGTCTTGATCATCACGCCTTTGACCTGTTGGTCGTCCTGACGCGCGGTCTTAGGCAGGCGCTCAAGCGTATCCCATGCAAAATCTTCAGCATCGGTCAGGATCTCGGGGTCGTCCACTTCGCCGTCCAGCAAGCCGAGCGTCAGCACGCGCGGGTCGGATTTCAATGCGCCCGCATCACTCATCACCAGGCTGATGTGGCACAGCCCCTTGTGCATCATGCGTTTGCGCTCGCGGAAGACTTGGCCGTCCACATCCAGCAGGCGGTCGCCATCGACACCCCAGCGACCGTGGGTCACTTCGCCGATAATCTGCGGCTCGCTATCGCGCGCCAGCCGCAAGACCTGACCATTCACGGCGATCGGCGTGTGGGCAACGCCCTCCGCCTTTGCCAGGCGCGCGTGGGCCTTCAGGTGGCGCAGCTCGCCATGCATGGGCACCAGCGTCTTGGGCTTCATCAGGCCATAGAGCCACTTCAGCTCGTCTTGGCGCGGGTGGCCGGTGACGTGGACCTTGGTTTGGATGTCTTCGATAATCTCGATATCGCGCTCGGCCAGCATGTTTTCGATGCGCGCGACTTCTTTCTCGTTACCCGGAATAGTCTTGGAGGAGAAGATCACGCTATCGCCGGGGCTGAGTGCGATGCTGGGGTGCTTGCCCTGAGCAATACGCGCCATGGCCGCCCGGCCCTCGCCTTGTGAGCCGGTGCAAAGCAGCAGCACTTTATCGCGCGGCAGCTCGTTGATGCGGTCTTCATCGACAAAGATGGGGCGGTCGGTCAAGTAGCCCGCTTCCTGAGCGCAAGCCAGAACGCGCTTGATCGAGCGACCGGCAACGCCAACATGCCGCCCAGCCGCCGCAGCAGCGCGGAAGGCGCTTTGCATGCGCGCAACGTTGGTGGCGAACATGGTGACCGCAACGCGATTCTTGCAACCCGCGACGGCCTCCAGCAGGCCTTTGGCCGCGTTGGCCTCGCTGCCCGAATGCCCCGGCTCCATGGCGTTGGTGCTATCGCCAACCAAAGCCAGCAAGTCGTCCTGGCCGATTTGGCGCAGGGTCTCAGCATTGATGGGATCGCCTATCAACGGATCGGGATCGTTCTTCCAGTCGCCGGTATGGAAAATGTTGCCCGCGCTCGTCTTGATCAACAGCGCACAGGCTTCGGCAATCGAGTGGGTCATGGGCACCAGGCGCAGATCAAAGCTGCCGGCTTTGAAGTCTTCGCCGATCTTCACCTTGACCAAGCTGGGAATCGCTTCCTCGCCTTGGTTTTCCTCCATCTTGGTGCGTGCCATGGCGTGGGCAAAGGGCGATGCATAGACCGGCACCTTCAAGATGTCCCACAGATAGGGCAAGGCGCCCAGGTGGTCTTCGTGGCTGTGGGTGAGCACGATACCGTCGATCAGCTCGGCATTGGCTTCCAGGAAGCGGATGTCGGCGGTAATGACATCGATGCCCGGTGCGTTGTGATCGGCGAATGTCACGCCAAAATCCACGACCAGCCACCGGCCATTGTGGCCGTAGCAGTAGAGGTTCATGCCGATCTCGCCGACACCGCCGAGGGGCACAAACAGCACCTCGTCTGCGCCAGCCTTCAAACGGCTGGTGCCGAAGTGCTTCAGGGTTTTCTGTTCCAAAATCTCTTCCTTTGGTCTTTGGGTCTGGGTCAGCTCCGCTTGTTCAGAGCCTCATACACGCGCTTAATCCCCCGCAGCGTGAGGTGGGGGTCAATCTCATCAATGCAGTCTGTTTCATCTGCGAACAGACTGGCTAGGCCACCGGTGGCAATAACCGGCAACGGATCGTTGCGGCCTGTGGTGGCGACATATTCTTTTCGGATGCGGGTTACAAGCCCTTCGATCAAACCAATGTAACCCCAAAAGACGCCCGACTGCATACAGGGGACGGTCGCCTTGCCGATTATTTGCTGCGGTTTGTCCACCGCAATGCGCGGCAAACGTGACGCCGCGATATACATGGCCTCGACCGCTTGGTGAATACCTGGCGAAATGGCGCCGCCCAGATAGGCCCCTGTGTGCGACACGACGTCAAAGGTTGTGCCGGTACCAAAGTCTAGCGCAATGAGCGCTTGCTTGTAAGTCGCAAAGGCCTCATAGGCATTGACTAGGCGGTCCATACCGGCCTGCTCGGGCGCGTCAATCTCCAGTGCAATTGGCACCTTGACGCCATCGCGCCCCAGCACAATCGCCTTGAGGTCGAAGTACTTCTGCGACAGTTGCTGCAAAGAGAAGATCACCGTCGGAACCACGGCGGCGACCACGAACCCCTGAACCTGCTTGGGCTCGATGCCTTCGTAGGCCATGAGGCCTAGCAGCCAGACCGCGTATTGATCCGCGGTGCGCTTGGCGTTGGTCTCGCAGCGCCACTCGGCGGCCAACCGATCCCCATCATAGAGCGCAAATACGACATTAGTATTGCCGACATCGACGACGATCAGCATGGCCGCAGCCTCCCTAGCCCGCAAACAGCGTCGCGGACGCCGTCGCGAACCAAGCGTTCAGATGGTGGAAGCCAAAGGTCATCACGATCAACAACACCGCAGCAACGCCCGCCGTAATGCTCCATTCCTTGGCATCCTTGTGATCCAACTCGTCCACTTGCGGATCAAAGACCATGACCTTGATCACACGCAGGTAGTAGAAGGCCGCGATGACCGAGGTCACCGCACCGACCAGAGCCACAACCAACATCAAGGTCGAGCCTTGATTGATGGCCGCCATAAAGACCATCAGCTTGCCAAAGAAGCCAGCCAGCGGCGGAATTCCGGACAAAGAGAACATCATGATGACCATCGCCGCCGCCATACGGGGCTTTTGGCCGAACAGACCAGCCAAATCGTCGATATTCTCCAAGGGCCGATCTTCGCGGCGCATCAGCATGATGACGGCGAAGCTGCCCAGCGTCATAACCGCGTAGATGGCCATATAGACCATCAAGCCCTGAACACCTTCCGGCGTCCCCGCCGCAAGTCCGATCAGCGCATAGCCCATGTTGGCAATCGAGGAATAGGCCATCAGGCGCTTGATATTCTTCTGGTTCAAAGCCGCGAAGGCTCCCAGCAGCATTGAGGCCATGGCGATAATCGCAATGATTTGCTGCCACTGGTCGGTCAGGTCAGCGAAGGGCTGCACAAGGACGCGAACAAAGATGACCATCGCCGCCACCTTGGGAGCACCAGCAAAGAAAGCGGTCACCGCAGCCGGTGCGCCCTGGTAGACATCGGGTGTCCACATGTGGAAAGGCACGGCTGAAACCTTGAAGGCCAGACCAGCGATCAAGAAGACCAGGCCGATCAGCAGGCCGACATTGGCGCCGTCGCTGGCGCTTAGAGCCTGCGCAATCAGGCCGAAGTTGGTGGCTCCGCTGTATCCGTAGATGATCGACGAGCCGTACAAAATCATGCCCGATGACAAAGCGCCCAGCACAAAATACTTCAGGCCCGCCTCAGAAGCACGCAACAGCTCGCGCCGCAGCGCTGCCAGCACATAGAGCGACAAGCTCATTAGCTCCAAGCCTAGGTACAGGGTCATGAGATCTTGCGCCGAGACCAAAATCATCATGCCAAGCGTGGCGAACAAATAGAGCAACGGGAACTCGAAGCGCTTGTTCACATCGCGCGCGATGTGCGGCAAAGCCAAGAACAAACTGGCAGCCGAAACCAACAGCACCAAAATCTTGGCAGTGCTGGTGAAATCGTTGACCGCGACAAGCTGGTTGAAGAACAGGCCGCCGTCGGTCGCTTGGTTCGCCGCCAAAAAGGCCGCGACCAGCATGATAATAACGCCCGCGACCGCAACGGGGCGCGCAGCCTTGTCGCCGGCGAAGGCGCCGAACAAAATCAGCGCCAAGATGGCAACCGCCATCAACAGTTCGGGCGCAAAGGCAAGCAAGTCCAAATGGGTCATGGGTCAGCCTCCTACGGCTGCTTGAAAGGAGAGAACGAGGTTGGCCACCGACGCGCTGGTGATGTCCAAGATCGGCTTGGGATAGATGCCCATCCAGAAGACCAAAACGATCAACGGGTATAGGACGATCTTTTCACGCAAATCCAAGTCTAGCAGCGCCTTAACATTGTCGCTGGTCATGGCTCCGAAGATGACCTTGCGATAGAGCCACAGCATGTAGGTGGCGCCCAAAATCAGACCGGTTGCCATGAAAGCTGTGACCCAGATAGAGGTCTGGAACAGCCCGACCAAGACCAGGAATTCGCCGACAAAGCCAGAGGTGCCGGGCAAACCAACTGATGCCAACATGAAGATCATGAAGGCGATGGCATAGTGCGGCATGGTGTTGGCCACGCCTCCATAGGCGTCGATGCGGCGGGTGTGCAGGCGGTCATAGACGACACCAACACACAAGAACAGCGCCGCAGACACAATACCGTGGCTCAGCATCTGGAAAATCGCACCGTCAATACCCTGTTGATTGAAGGCCCAGATACCCGCAGTGACAAAGGCCATGTGGCCGACCGATGAATAGGCGATCAATTTCTTCATGTCCTCTTGCACCAGAGCCACCAGCGAGGCGTAGACCACGGCAACGATCGACAGACCGAAGACCAGAGGCGACAAGGCCAGCGAGGCATCGGGGAAGAAGGGCAAAGAAAACCGCAGGAAGCCATAGCCGCCCATTTTCAACAAGACACCTGCCAGGATGACCGAGCCCGCCGTTGGCGCCTGCACGTGTGCATCAGGCAACCAGGTATGAACCGGCCACATGGGGATTTTGACCGCGAAGGAGGCAAAGAAGGCCAACCAGAGCCAGATCTGCAGATTTGCCGGCAAATCCAGTTGAGCTTGCAACGTCGGAATATCGCTGGAACCACCCACGCGATAGACCACCAGCATGGCGACCAGCATGAGGATCGAACCCAGCAACGTATACAAGAAGAATTTGTAGGAGGCGTAAACGCGGTTTTCACCGCCCCATATTCCGATGATCAAGAACATGGGGATCAGGACCGCCTCGAAGAAGATGTAGAACAAGAAGATGTCCAGCGCCGAGAAGGTGCCGACCATCAGCGTTTCAAGCAGCAAAAAGGCCACCATGTAGTCGCGCACGCGGGTCTTGATGGCGTCCCAAGAAGCCAAGATAGCAACCGGGGTCAGCAAGGTGGAGAGCAGCACGAACAGCACCGAAATGCCGTCCACACCGACCTTGTAGGAGATGCCCAGCGCTGGGATCCAAGTCAGGGTCTCGACGAACTGATAGTCCGCCGTGCTACGGTCAAAGCCAAGCCAAAGCGCCAGTGACAGAACAAAGGTCACGCCCGAAACCCACATGGCCAAGATTTTGGCGGTGGTGGCCGAGCCGTCTTGGTCATTGCTGCTAACCAGCAGCAAAATCAAAGCCGCGCCCACCAAAGGCAGGAAGGTGACCAGCGACAAGAGAGGCCAAGTATCAAACATAATTCCGTGTCTCCCTTGCGCTTAGAAGCCGACAGCCAAGAGGTAATAGGTCACGAAGACCACCACCCCAATCAGCATGGCAAAGGCATAGTGATAGATATAGCCGGTCTGCATGCGCGCGACCTGACGGGCTCCGGCTGCAATCCGGCTTGCGATGCCGTTCGGGCCCAGACCGTCGATGATTTTCTCGTCGCCGGTTTTCCAGAACACACGCCCCAGAGCGATCGCAGGGCGCACAAAGATCGCGTCATAGATCTCGTCAAAGAACCACTTGTTGCGGAACAGGATGTCCAGCGGCGTGAAGATCTTCGCCAGGGTCGGCCCCCAGTTGCCAAAGCCATAAACGACACAGGCGCTTGCGATACCCGCCAGACCGACAACCAGCGGCGCCAGCTTGACCCACTCGGGAACGTGGTGCGCTTTGTCAACGATATCGTGGTGGTCTTGAGCGATGGCGCCCGCAAAGAAGGCGAAGCGGTCGTGGCCGAAGAACCACTCGTAGGCATAGAAGCCTGCAAAGATCGCGCCCAGGGCCAAAAGCGCCAACGGAACGATCATAATGGCCGGAGACTCGTGCGCATGGTCGAAGGTGTGCTTGTCGCCGCGGTAGCTGCCGTGGAAGGTCAACAGCAGCAGACGCCAAGAATAGAAAGCGGTCATGAAGGCGGCAAGGATGCCAAACCAGAAGGCGGTGTTGCCCGCAAGTGAGTGCGCGGCATAGGCGCTTTCAAGGATGGCGTCCTTCGAATAAAAGCCCGCGAAGCCGAAGACACCCGGAATGCCAACTCCCGCCAAGGCCAGCGAACCGATGACCATGTAGGTATAGGTGATGGGGATCTTGCGCCAGATGCCGCCCATGTTGCGCATGTCCTGCTCGTGGTGCAGCGCGTGGATCACAGAGCCTGCGCCTAAGAACAACAGAGCCTTGAAGAAAGCGTGGGTCATCAGGTGGAACATGGCGCCGCCATAAGCGCCAACGCCCGCAGCAAAGAACATGTAGCCGAGCTGCGAACAGGTCGAATAGGCAATGACGCGCTTGATATCGAACTGGGTCATGCCGACGGTGGCTGCAAACAGAGCCGTGGCCGCGCCGACGTAGGTGACCACATCGCTTGCAAAGGGCGACATCTCGAACAAGGGCGACATGCGGCAGACCAAGAAGACGCCTGCGGTCACCATGGTTGCAGCGTGGATCAGGGCCGAGACCGGGGTTGGGCCTTCCATCGCGTCCGGCAACCAGGTGTGCAGTCCCAATTGAGCCGACTTACCCATTGCACCAATGAACAGTAGCAAACAGATCACGGTGACAGCACTAGCGCCCAGCAGCTCTTGGTCCTTCAAGCTCTCTGCGCTGTGGAAGATGGCGTCGAAATCAACGCTACCGACCAGCATGAAGGTGGCAAAAATGCCCAGCGCGAAGCCAAAGTCACCGACGCGGTTCACGATGAACGCTTTCATCGAGGCCTGGTTGGCGCTGTCTTTATGGTAGTAATAGCCGATCAGCAGGTAAGAAC
>CAZHYF010000057.1:0-13607 GCA_964536635.1 uncultured Rhodospirillaceae bacterium
GGCTTGACCGCCAGAAAAGGTGCGGGCTTGGGCAGCGGCAAAGGCGCGACCAAGCGGTTCACGGTCTCGGGCTCAGGTTCTGCGTTGACACGGATCATGTCCACCACGTCTTCCAGGACAGTATCGCGCTGCTCCAAGAAATCTTTCAGCGTCAGGCTGTCTTCGACATCGGGCCAGAAGTGCTGGGCATCCGCTGACAGGTCCTGGATGTGGCACATGATCGGCACGCTCAGCAGCAGTTTGGAGTTGGGTAGCTGGAAATCGACCGGATTGCGCATGCAGCCGCGATTGTCTAGGCCGCCTGTGCGCTCGCCATAAAACAAAGCATCCGGTCGGTTCTTGCGCAATTCGCCAACAAACAAGCTGGCCGCCGAGTAAGTCTTGCCCGACACCAACACATGCAGCCGGCCGCGAAAATGCCGCTTGCCCCAAGCGACGCTCTGGGTCTCGACGGCAGTGCCACGTGGCTGGATGTCATACCGCGTCGGGTAGTTGCGATAGCGCAGTTGCAGGCGGTTGCTGGACTTGCGGATATCGTCCACTTGCCGCGCATTCATGCCCCGCAAAAAGATGGGTGTATCGTTCTTGATGCGCGCACCCATGACGTGGATGTAGCGCGGGAAATGGTGGCTGCGATCCAGAAGGTAGGCCAGCAACAAGGAAGCGTTGCCGATCTGACCACCGGTGTTCTCGCGCAAGTCAATGATCAAATCTTTGACGCCCTGGCTGTTCAACTCTTTGAAGACGTGATCGAAAAAGGACTCGAAAGCATCCTTTTCGCCCATGAAGGTGTTGATGCTCAACAGGGGCACACCGTTGCGCACCTCAAAGGCAAAGCGCGCATTCTGGCTCTCCATTTGGCGACTGAACTGGCGCAGGGGATTGCTGCCGCGCAAGCGCAGGGTCTTGATCTTGCCATCGGGCAATCGCAGCGCATAGCTGTAGAGCGTCTTGCTGGGATCAACCAGCCAGAAATAGAAAGGCAGCGTGTCGCCCGAAGCGTCAAAAGCCGTAATATCGCTGGTTTTGTCGAGACAAAAATAGCTGTTGGCAGCAGCGATCCAGTCCGCAATCGGTCGGTCGTTGATGCTCAATAGCTCCGAGCCCGCCGGAACGGTGAAGCTCTCCCGCTCTAAGTAGAGCCGGCCCTCCAAGGCGATTAGATCCAAGGATACCGCCCGCATGCGGCGCATCTCGGGCTCAAGCTGATCGGGCGCAAAGGTCAGGCAGGTGTGGCCGTCACGAACCGCTGCTACGCCAGGCAGTAAGGCCCGCAAGAACTCGCGCAGGCTCGCGGTCTCGGGCAGTGCCTCTGCGATGCTATCGAAGGTGGCGTTGATGCTGTCTTCCGAGCTGTGCAGGCCGAAGTTGGGTTGGTGGCGCTGCAACATGGCGCGCGTGAACTCAAGGTCCTCAAGCATCGCCTCGCGCGTCAGCGCAAAGCTCGGTTCAGAAGCCTGCGGGGCAGCGTTGGAGGTTTGGGCAACCGCCGGCGACAGAGCCAGCGCGACGGCAAGGGCAAGCAGCCAGACCAGCCAAACCTGAAGCCCGGGCTTGGCCAAACAGCGCGCGGCGGGTGCGTAGCGTGCGGTCACCAGCAATCCTCCCTTTTGTCGATCGAGCCCAACCTCTCAGGGTGATCAAGCCACCCTAAAGATCGAGCAACAGACGTGCGTCGTCGGACATGCGCGCCTTGGTCCAGCCGGGCTCCCATACGAGCTGCACGGCGACCCGGCCGACACCTTCAACGTTTTCAACCGCTTCGGCAACCATGACGGGCATTTGCCCTGCCACCGGACAGCCCGGAGCGGTTAGGGTCATGTCGATATCAACATCCCCGCGACTTGTCACATCACAACGATAGATTAGCCCCAAGTCCCACAAGTTGACAGGAATTTCGGGGTCATAGACGCTCTGAATAGCCGCGATCACGGCCTCACGATCAGCGGGCGTCTGGCCGTCCGCCAAGGCAGCGCCACGCTCTGCTCTGTAGTCGGCGCCCGGCCCGCTTTGCTCAAGCGCCCCTGGCATGAAATCACTCAATCGAAGGCCGTCGTCTTGCATCATGGCTTAGACCAGCATCTCGCGCGCGAGGGACAGCGCATCGAAGAGCTGATCCACCTCCTCGAAGGTCGAATAGGCTGCAAAAGACGCCCTTGCCGTGGCCGTGACGCCAAAGCGCTCCATCAGCGGTTGGGCGCAGTGATGGCCCGCGCGCACCGCTACGCCGTATTGATCCAGGATGGTCGATAGATCATGGGCGTGCATGTCCTTGAAGTGGAAGCTCAAGACCGAGACCTTGTTGGGGGCCTGGCCGATAATTTCGATACCCTCAAAGGCCTGGGCTTTGTGGGTGGCGTAGGCCAAAACAGCCGCCTCATGCTCGGCGATCTTGTCCATGCCGACCTGCTCGACCCAATCCAGGGCCGCGGTGAGGCCGACGGTCTCGATGATGGCGGGCGTGCCAGCTTCAAAGCGCAAGGGCGGCTCGGCGTAGGTGGTGCCTGAAAAGCGCACCTGGTCGATCATATCCCCGCCGCCTTGGTAGGGCGGCATGGCCTGCAACAGCTCAGACTTGCCGTAAAGGATGCCAACGCCCGTAGGGCCATAGAGTTTGTGCGCTGAAAACGCGAGGAAATCCACATCCAGCGCCTTCACATCCACTTTGAAGTGGGTCACCGACTGGCAGGCGTCCAGCAGGACCGGGACACCCTTGGCGTGCGCCTTTGCGATGATGGCCTCAACGGGATTGACCGTGCCCATGACGTTGGAGACATGCGCCACGGCAACAAGCCCGACGTCCTTGGCAGCCAACTGCTGCTCGAACCAGGCCATGTCCAACACACCCGCGTCGTCGTGTGGGATCACCAGCAGCTCCAAACCGCGCTCTTGGGCCAGCATTTGCCAAGGCACGATGTTGGCGTGGTGCTCCATGCCCGAGATCATGATGGCTTTACCCGGCGCCATGACCTGCCGGCCATAGGTAGCCGCGACCAGGTTTATCGCTTCCGTCGCGCCCTTGGTGAAGACTACTTCGCGCTCACCAGCATTGATGAATCGGGCAACGCGCGCGCGCGCCGCTTCATAGGCGTCGGTGGAGCGCATCGACAGAGTGTGCAGGCCGCGATGGACGTTGGCATAGTCGCGCTGCATGAACTGGGTCATGGCGTCGATGACTTGGCGCGGCTTCTGCGCCGAAGCGGCGCTGTCCAGGTAGGCCAACGGGCGACCGTTTATCTGCTGGTCAAAAACGGGAAAATCAGCACGGATGGCCTGAACATCGTAGGGGGCGTTGTGGCTCATTCGGGTCGCCTCCTTGATCTAGGCCTGCTGGCTGCTTGCGAAGACGGAACTCAGGTAGGCTGAGATGACCGCTTGCCAGTGTGCCGTGACTTCCGCGGTTTCGCCCAGCTCTTCCAGCACGTCTTGCACGAAGGCCTCGACCATCATTTTTTGCGCCACAGCCTCAGGAATCCCGCGCGCGCGCAGATAGAAAATCGCCTGTTCATCCAAGGCGCCGACAGTCGAGCCGTGCGAGCAGATCACATCGTCAGCGTAGATTTCGAGCTCGGGCTTGTTGTGAACCCGCGCCCGCGGACCCAACAGCAGCCCGCGCGACATCTGGTTGCCCACGATCTTTTGGCTGTCCTTGGCGACGTAGATCTTGCCTTGGAAGATCGAGTTGCCAGAGCCGCCTACAACAGACTTGTAGACCTCGTTCGAGGTTGTGTGCGGGGCGTTGTGGTTGATGCGCGTGTGGCTGTCGCAGCTCTGTTTGCCATCAAGCAGGTGGAGCCCAAACAGGTCCAGGTGCGCGCCATTGCCCGCCAGATCAACGCGGATGTTGTGGCGTGACAGGCCTGCGCCTTGGTTCAGCGCGAAGTGGCTGTAGGTTGCATCGCGCGCCACATGAGCTGCGGTCCAACCAAGGTGGGTCGCCTCCAGGGATTCGGTTTGGCTGCGCAGATGGCGCAGCTGCGCTCCTGCTTCTACAAAGACCTCAATAACGGGGCTAGAGACGCCCTGCCCGCTTGATGCGTAGCGCTCGATCAACTCGACCTCGGCGCCGCTGCCGACCACCACCAAATAGCGCGCAAAAGCGGCTTGGCCTGCAAGGCGTCGGTGGTCCAGCACCAAAGGGCTGTCCAGCTTGGTGTTGGCGGCGACCTCGATCACCAGGACGTCGCTGAGGTGCGCGGTGCTGTAGGCCGCCAGCGGGTCTTCGAGAGGCAGCAGGCTGCCGATCTTGGCCTGGAGCGCTTGCGGGGCCTCGGCTGCTGTAAAGCAGCGCAAACCCGATTGGTTTGGCAAATTACCGAGCGATTGTACGACGACTTCGCCCAGATCGCTGTGCGCTAGCCCGGTCAAGTCGCTATACTTGTAGGCCTCGACGCGCCGGTTCGGCCAACCCAAGGCAGCAAATTGCTCGGCGCCCGCCTGACGCAATGTCGCGAGTGTCTGGCTCATGGCTAGGCTGCCTTTTCGTAATCGACATAGCCGCGCTCTTCCAGCTCCAAGGCCAGCTCAGGGCCGCCCGAACGCACAATCTTGCCATCCGCCAGCACATGCACATGATCTGGCTTGATGTAGTCCAGCAGGCGCTGATAGTGCGTGATCACCAGGAACGAACGCTTGCCGTCCCGCAGAGCGTTGACGCCCTCGGCGACAATCCGCAAAGCATCGATATCCAAGCCTGAATCGGTCTCGTCCAGGACAGCAAAGGACGGCTCCAACAGCGCCATTTGCAGAATTTCGGCGCGCTTCTTCTCACCGCCGGAAAAGCCCGAATTGACCGAGCGCTTGAGCATGTCGGGGTTGATCTTCAACTCAGCGGACTTAGCGCGCGCCAGCTTGAGGAAGTCCATGCCGCTCAACTCGGGCAAGCCGCGCGCGATGCGGGTCTCATTGGTGCAGGTGCGCAGGAAATTGAGCATCTGGACACCCGGAATTTCGACCGGGTATTGGAACGCCAGGAACAGGCCAGCGTGGGCGCGCTCTTCAACTTCGAGCGCCAGCAGGTCTTCACCTTTGAAGAAAACCGATCCCTCAGTCACCTCGTAGCCGTCTTTGCCGGACAGTACATTACCCAGCGTTGATTTGCCCGCACCATTGGGGCCCATGATGGCATGGACTTCGCCGGGGTTGATTTCCAAGTTCAGGCCCTTGAGGATCTCTTTGCCTTCCTCTTCGATCTGGGCGTGCAGGTTTTGGATGTTGAGCATGCAACAAGCGTCCTTCAGTACATCATGGCCGCGCCTTGCGCGCAGCGATCAAGTTTATCTTTTGGGGCGGCAGGCTAGCCGACCGAGCCTTCCAAGCTGATTTCAACCAAGGCCTGAGCTTCGACGGCGAACTCCATCGGCAGCTCTTGCAGCACTTCCTTAACGAAGCCGTTGACGATCAAGGCCAGAGCCTTTTCCTCGTTCATGCCGCGCTGGCGGCAATAGAAAAGCTGGTCATCCGACACCTTTGAGGTGGTGGCTTCGTGCTCGACCGCAGCGCTGGGGTTAGCGACTTCGATATAGGGCACGGTATGCGCGCCGCAGCGATCACCGATCAGCAGCGAGTCACACTGGGTGAAGTTGCGCGCATTCTTGGCATTCGGCAGCATCTTGACCAGACCGCGATAGGTCTGATCTGAACGCCCGGCCGAGATCCCTTTTGAGATGATCCGCGAGCGGGTGTTCTTGCCGACATGGATCATTTTGGTCCCGGTGTCGGCCTGTTGCAGATTGTTGGTGATGGCGATGGAGTAGAACTCGCCCTGCGAGCCGTCGCCCTGCAAAACGCAAGAGGGATACTTCCAGGTCACTGCCGAGCCCGTCTCAACTTGGGTCCATGAAACCTTAGAATTCACGCCGCGGCACTGAGCGCGCTTGGTGACAAAATTATAGATGCCGCCCTTGCCGTTCTCGTCGCCCGGATACCAGTTCTGCACGGTCGAATATTTGATCTCGGCATTGTCCATGGCCACAAGCTCAACCACAGCAGCGTGCAACTGGTTCTCGTCGCGCATGGGGGCGGTGCAGCCCTCCAGGTAGGAGACGTAGGCGTCGTCATCGCAGACAATCAACGTGCGCTCAAACTGTCCGGTTTCCTGCGCGTTGATGCGGAAATATGTCGAAAGCTCCATCGGGCAACGCACACCCTTGGGGACGTAGACAAAGGATCCATCGGTAAAGACCGCTGAATTGAGCGCAGCGAAGTAGTTGTCCGTCGTGGGCACAACGGTGCCCAGGTACTTTCGAACCAGCTCCGGGTGCTTGGCCACCGCTTCGGAGATCGGCATGAAGATCACGCCCACTTCCTCCAGCTTGTGTTTGAAGGTGGTGGCGACCGATACGGAATCGAAGACCGCGTCGACGGCAACGCCGGCCAGGCGCTCTTGCTCATCCAGCGGAATGCCGAGGCGTTTGTAGGTGTCGAGCAGCTTGGGATCGACCTCATCCAAAGATTTGGGCTTGTCCGCCAGGCTCTTGGGCGCTGCGTAATAATAGTAGTCGTTGTAGTCGATCTTCGGGAAGGACAGCTTGGCCCAGTCGGGCTCTTCCATTTGCTGCCAACGGCGGAAGGCTTCCAGGCGCCATTCCAGCAGCCACTCGGGCTCGTCTTTCTTCGCCGAGATCATGCGCACGATGTCTTCGTTCAGTCCCTTGGGAATGCGATCCATCTCGATGTCGGTTTCGAAGCCATACTTGTAGGTTTCGACCGAGATCTTTTTGACGCGCTCTACAGTATCTGCGGTTGCTGCCATCGTGTTTTGCCTTCATTCGCCAGACCCGTTGCACATGAGGGGCCTGCTACATTCTGGATTGATGCGAGGCTTGCGCCCCGTTTGCTTAGATCGCCAACTCTGGCGCGCTTCGCTCGCGACTGCTTTGCGGAGCATAACCGGACAGGAAATCTGCGGGTTTGGGTGCCATTTCGGTCAAGTTGATGCCCTCCAGAACCGCCAGAACCTTGCGGTTGACGCGATCCCAGTTGCCCGACATGCCACAAATGGAGGTATGTTCGCAGACCGTCTCACCGTCATCCACGCAGGCGGTCAATGACAAGGGGCCCTCAATTGCGCCGATGATGTCAGCCACCGAAATATCCTCGGGCGCACGCGCCAAGGAATAGCCGCCGTTGACCCCACGCGAAGAGGCGAGCAAGCCTGCGCGCGACAGAAGTTTCAGCACCTTGGAGACCGTTGGCAAAGGCACAACGGTCTCATCAGCAAGGGCTGGCGCGGCCATCATGCGCGCGCCTTTCTTGTCTTTGCCCTCGTCTTTGCCTGGCGCCTGGCTCAGTCGCCAAAGCACCAAAACGGCATAGTCAGTTAAGCGGTTAAGCTTCATAAAAAGAACCGGGCTAGACAAGTTACGGGTGGTAGTGGGCAGCTCTTCTGTCACCCTGGTTCTTATTTAGAACCGTTCTAAAACGGCGTCAATCGCGAAATGGGAGAAATTCAGTCCTTTTTTGACGCGCCTCGGGTGCTGGTCAGCAAAATAGCGCCAACAAAGCTGCTTTTCCCAGTCGATCTTTACCCCATTTGGCCCGCGAAGGTCAGCCACGGTAAACCCTTGCAAAGGTTGATTTGACAGGCTTGAAAATCTGCGTCAGAGCCGGGCGAAATGACGTGACACCTGCGGGGCTGCGTTCTATACCGGGCGGGTCTTCTCGTCGCGTCACAAAGGCACCCATTCGCGACAACCTGAGCGGCAAGCGCCAGACACGACCGGAACGACGCGGCAAATGGACCAAGGTCCAAAACCTGACCTCTAACTTAGGGCACGAGCGCCAGCTTTTCAGGGTGCTCGCGAAACAATGGCATGAACCAGCCAGCAGCCGATGCACGCGACCCGCTCGCTTTTTTGAACGCGGGTAATATCACCTTCATTTCGGAACTCTACCAGCGCTATCTGACCGCTCCGACCCAGGTCGAGGCGGATTGGCAAGCCTTCTTTGCCGATCTTGGCGAAGATGAAAGAAGCCTGCTGGCCGACATCCAAGGCCCCAACTGGGCCACACGGCAAACCAAGGTGATCGGAGTCGTTGATCCCGACGCGCCCAAAGCCAACGGCAAGGCCAAGGCCGCCCCGGCAACCGCAATCGATTTGCAGGCACACACCGATGCCACCGAGCGCACCATCAAGGTTATCGGTCTCGTCCGGGCCTATCGCGTGTTGGGTCATCACCGCGCCAAACTTGATCCCCTGGGGTTGAAGACCCACGACCCGATCAAGGAGCTGGACCCCGCATTCCACGGCCTGACCGAAGACGATTATGACCGCCCCATCTACGTCGGCGGCGTCCTGGGTTTTGGCGACTATGACCCGACCTTGAATGAAGTCTTGGAGCGCCTGAACGCAACCTACTGCGGCAGTGTTGGCGTCGAGTACATGCACATCCAAGACCCTGCCCAAAAGTCGTGGATTCAAGAGCGCATCGAGGTGATCTCAAACCACACCGACTTCACCCTGCAAGGCAAGACCGCTATTTTCGAACGCATCGTCGATGCCGAGAGCTTTGAAGCCTACCTGGACAAAAAGTTTAAAGGCACCAAGCGCTTCGGCCTGGACGGCGGCGAGGCTCTGATGCCCGCCATGGAGCAGATTTTGAAGCGCGGCGGTCAGTTGGGCATCGACGAGGTGGTGATCGGCATGCCGCACCGCGGGCGCCTAAACGTCTTGGCGAACGTGATGAACAAAGCCTACGCGACCATCTTTGCTGAGTTCAAAGGCCATCAATTCAACGTGCCCGACGATGTGGTCGGTTCGGGCGATGTGAAGTATCACTTGGGTGCATCGGATGATCGCGAGTTCGATGGCAACAAGGTCCACCTTTCGCTGACCGCCAACCCCTCGCACCTTGAAGCGGTCAACCCAGTTGTGGCCGGTAAGGTGCGCGCCAAGCAAATGCAGAAGAAGGATGACGAGCGCGAGCGCGTAATGCCGATCCTGCTGCACGGCGACGCCGCCTTTGCTGGCCAAGGCGTGGTGGCCGAGACCCTGGAGATGTCCGAGCTGAAAGGCTACCGCGTTGGCGGAACGATCCACTTGGTGGTCAACAACCAGATTGGCTTCACCACCAACCCCAGCAATGCCCGCTCGGGCCCCTACTGCACCGACATCGCCAAGATGATTGCGGCGCCCATTCTGCACGTCAACGGCGACGATCCCGAAGCAGTGGTTCACGTTGCCCGCATCGCGACCGAATTCCGCCAGCAGTTCAAAAAAGACATCGTGGTGGATCTGTTCTGCTATCGCCGCTTTGGCCATAACGAAGGCGACGAGCCTCGCTTTAGCCAGCCTTTGATGTACAAGGCCATCGAAAAACACCCCAAGGTGTCTGAGATCTACGCGGCCAAGCTGATCGGTGAAGGCACGCTGAGCGCAGAGGCGGTCAGCGCCATTCGCGCCAAGAAAGAACAGGAGTTGGACGAGGCTTTCGGCTTGTCCGACACCTTCCGCACCAACGAGCCGGACATGCTGCGCGGCATGTGGGAAGACTATGAACGCGGTAACCCCGACGACGGACCGCGCCGTGGTGTGACGGGCATCAAAGAAGAGACCTACGAGCGCCTCGGTCGTGCGCTGACCAGCATTCCTGCCGACTTCAACCTGAACTCCAAGCTCACTCGCTTGATCAAGGCCAAGCAGGACATGTTCAGCTCGGGCGAGGGCTTTGACTGGGGCACGGCTGAATCGCTGGCCTTCGCGAGCCTGCTGGACGAAAACCACCCCATTCGCTTCTCGGGCCAAGACGTGCGTCGCGGCACCTTCTCGCATCGCCATGCGGCCTTGATCGACCAGATGGACGAAACGCCCTATCTGCCGTTGAACAATCTGCGCGACGATCAACAAGCCTTCATCGAAATCTTCAACTCGCATTTGTCGGAATATGCCGTGTTGGGCTTCGAATACGGCTTCTCAACGGCCGAGCCCAATGGCCTGACCTTGTGGGAAGCCCAGTTTGGAGACTTCGCCAACGGCGCGCAAATCATGATCGACCAGTTCATCGCTTCAGCGGAGAGCAAATGGCTGCGCTTCTCAGGCCTGGTCATGCTGCTGCCGCACGGCTTTGAAGGCCAGGGGCCCGAGCACTCCTCTGCGCGCATTGAGCGCTTCTTGCAGATGAGCGCTGAAGACAATTGGCAGATCGTCAACTGTACGACGCCCGCCAACTACTTCCACGTTCTGCGCCGCCAGATCCACCGCCGCTTCCGCAAGCCGCTGGTGGTCTTCTCGCCCAAGTCCTTGCTGCGCCACAAGCAGGCTCAGTCACAAAAGCACGAGTTCTTGGACGGTTCGACCTTCCACCGCTTGCTTTGGGACGATAGCCCCGCCTGCGCCCCCGAGCAGGTTCGCCGCGTGATCTTGTGCAGCGGCAAGGTCTACTATGACATCAAGGCTGCCGCGCAAGAGCAGGGCGTCAATGATGTCTATGTCATGCGTGTTGAGCAGCTCTACCCCTTCCCCAAGGATGCCTTGTTGGAAGAGTTGAAGGTGTTCAAGAACGCCGAGTTCGTATGGTGCCAAGAAGAGCCGAAGAATATGGGGGCCTGGACCTTCATTGATCCGCGCCTGGAGGACACCTTGATCGCGTTGGGCGCAACCCACACGCGGGCGGGTTATGCTGGCCGTCCAGAGGCCGCCTCGCCGGCCACGGGCTCGGCTAGCAAGCATGCTGCGCAGCAGACCGCCCTGGTCACCGCGGCGCTGACTGGGCCGGTCGCACGCTAGATTGCCCGCGCCCTGCCCTCTTGATTTAAGGCAGGTTATGACAACCTGCTAAGGACTATGATCGAACGGTCTGAGCCCGGCTGGACCGACATGAAGTTAGGAAATGACATGGCAAGCGAAATTTTGGTTCCCACTCTGGGCGAATCTGTCAGCGAGGCGACCGTCTCCAACTGGTTGAAGAAACCAGGCGATGCCGTTGCGATTGACGAGCCCCTGTTGGAGTTGGAGACCGATAAGGTCACCCTGGAGGTCAACGCCACCACTGCGGGTGTGCTGAACCAAATCTTGGCTGAAGCCGGCGCCACCGTCGCGGTGGGCGCTGTGCTGGGTATGATCGACGAGAGCGGCTCGGCGGCCGTTGCCCCTGCGCCTACCGCTGCGCCAGCCCCGTCAGCGGTTCCAGAACTGCCGAAGGCGGCGACCGCGCCCGGCAACACCAGCCAATCCCCCGCCGTTGCCAAGCTGCTGGCGGAAAACCAGCAAGTCGATGCTGCAAGCCTTGCCGGGTCCGGCAAAGACGGCCGCCTGACCAAGGGCGATGTCCTGGCTGCGGCGGCGGCACCCGTCACGGCTCCGGCACCCGCCCTGGCTCCGATTGCCGCCCCCGCTGCGCCGCGCGAAACCGGCCCTCGTGAAGAGCGCGTGCGCATGACGCGCTTGCGTCAGACCATTGCCCGCCGCCTGAAGGAAGCTCAGAATACTGCCGCCATGCTCACGACCTTCAACGAGGTTGACATGTCCGCGGTCATGGATACACGCAAGCGCCTGCAAGACGACTTTGTCGCGAAGCACGGCGTCAAGCTGGGCTTCATGTCCTTCTTCGTCAAAGCGGTTGTCGCCGCCTTGAAGGATCTGCCGGCCGTCAATGCCGAAATCGACGGCAGCGATATCATCTATAAGAACTACTTCAACATCGGTGTTGCTGTGGGTACCCCCAGCGGTCTGGTGGTTCCGGTCTTGCGCGATGCCGACGCCATGGGCTTCGCTGATATAGAGAAGACCATTGCCGACTTTGGCAAGCGCGCGCGCGACGGCAAGTTGGCCATGGCTGACATGCAGGGCGGCACCTTCACCATTTCCAACGGCGGCATCTATGGCTCGCTGAATTCGACGCCGATCTTGAATACGCCGCAGTCCGGCATTCTGGGCATGCACAAGATCCAAGAGCGCCCCATGGTCGAGAATGGCCAGATCGTGATTCGCCCTATGATGTACCTGGCCATGTCCTATGATCACCGCATCATCGATGGCCGCGAGGCCGTGACTTTCCTGGTCAAAGTCAAGGACGCGCTTGAGGCGCCCGAGCGCCTGCTGTTCGACCTCTAGGAGAGCAGTCTTGACTCAAGGCTAGCGAAATGAAAATCATCGCTTAAATTCCAAGATGGTCAGCAGCTGCTGGCCATCTTTTTTATTGCTTGCCACCGCCCAACAGAGAGTGAAGACCCTCCTATGTCCGCCCTGCCCAAAAAGCTATCCCCCGGCCTCAAGCTTGCGCTTGATCTGGGTCCGCTGGTCATCTTCTTCGTGCTGCTGTTGCGGGTTGATATCATGGCCGCCACCCTGTCTTACGTCGTGCTCGCGCCGATCGTGCTCGGCATCTATTGGGTGGTCGAGCGCAAGATCCCGCCGATGTTGCTGGTCTCGACGGCGCTCATCCTGGTGATGGGCGGCCTCACGCTCTGGCTGAAGGACGAGACCTTCATCAAAATGAAGCCGACCCTCATCTACTGCCTGTTTGCTGCGGTTCTGGCTGGAAGTCTGCTGGTCAAACGGCTGATTATCAAGCAAATCATGGGAACAGGCCTTGCCATGAGCGATGAAGGTTGGCGCAAGTTGACCTATGCAACCATTGGATTATTTGTCAGCTTGGCGGTGGCCAACGAACTGGTATGGCGCAATTTTTCTGACGCCTTTTGGGCTGGCTTCAAGATCGCCGTGGTGCCCATCACCTTGGTTGCCTTCGGTCTTATGTTCTTTTCGCTGCGCAACCATATGATTTTGGACGAGGCAAAGCCCGACCAAGACCTGGGGGACTCTGAATGAGCGATGCCTTGCGCATTCATGTTGACGTCTTTTCGGACCCCATTTGCCCTTGGTGCTTCATAGGGAAGCGGCGGCTGGAGCAAGCGATCAGCACCTACCCGCACGAACTCAATCTACAGCTCAGTTGGCGGTGTTTTCAGCTCAACCCCTCCATGCACGCCGATGGTATGGATCGCCTGACCTACTTGGCGGCCAAGTTTGGCGGCCCTGAGCGCGCTCGCGCGGTCTATGGCCATATTGCTGACACGGGCAAGCAAGCTGGGATCGATTTCAAATTCGACGCCATCAAGCGCACACCCAACACCCTGGCGGCCCACCGTTTACTGCGCTGGGCGCAGAGTCACGGGCAAGATGCCAACGCCCTGATGACCCGCCTGTTCGAGGCCTACTTTTTCGAGGGTCAAGACCTAGGCGAGACCCAGGTGCTGCTGGATGCCCTGGACCAAGCTGGGCTCGATGGCCGAGGCGCCAGAGCCTTGCTTGAGGGGGGCGACTACGGCCACGAAGTGGAAGAGGAAGAGGCCACCGCGCGCGCTATGGGGCTGACCGGCGTCCCCTTGTTCGTGTTTGAACAGAGCTATGCTTTGTCCGGCGCGCAAGAATCGCCAGCCTTTCACCGCATCTTTGATCTGTTGCGGGTCGGTAAGGCCAGCGCTCGCTAGCTCGGCTTGCGTGACGACCTATCGCCACGCTTTGCCCTGCCAAGCACAAAGCGCAATTAGAGCAAGCCGCGAATGAGTGGCAACACGAGAGAGCATGGACTTGCGTAAGAAATCAGTCAGCTAGAGCGGAAGGGCTGTTGCAAGACCAACGCCCGACGCACTAGTGGGTCCAACG
>CAZHYF010000058.1:0-13462 GCA_964536635.1 uncultured Rhodospirillaceae bacterium
CGCTGCCAGCAGCCCCTACACCAGGAGCGTAGGGCCGCTGGGCTGTCAGGCTCAGCCATCATGCCGCCGCTGCGCCGAGGGCGCGTCGAACCCTTAGTAGCAGCGTGCAATCGCAGCGCGGGTGCGCGGGCCGATAACGCCGTCGATCGGGCCGGGGTTGCAGCCCATGTTGTGCAGATCGCGCTGCAGGCGCATGACCTGCCACTTGTTCAGACCGTGTGAGTGACCGTGGAGGCCCAAGATCCCGTGGCCAGAGTGGCCGTGCGCATGGCCGGTCGCAGCGTGACCAACAACGCCTGCACCCAGGATGATGCCAACCAGCTCAAGCGTGGTCAGGGTAATAGAGGCAGAGGCCGCAACCGGTGCTGCTGCGAGACCGGCCGCCAGGGCCGCAGCCAGGAAAATCTTCTTCATATGTTTAGCTCCTGTAGGATGAGGCCTTCAGCCTAGCATGTTTATTGATCCTGGCAAATTGAAGCTGATCTGATTTGCAAATTGAGGGGCAGATTTTCGAAATGAACTTTCGCAAAACCCCAGAGCTGCAAAACCTTCATCTAGACTTTGCTGACGGGTTGTTCTGCCTTGCCGCCTAATCGTTGGGCCAACCAGGGCAAACTAAAGAAAATGATCAGTATTCGCGCCGTGTGGTGGAAGGAGACAAAGGCCAGATCAAAACCGAAAATCAGTGCCAAGAGCGTGACTTCGTAGAGGCCGCCGGGCAAAAAGGCCAACAAAGCCTGCATAAACGCCAGGCCAAAGGCCAGGGTCGCTAAGCCCGCGATAGCGGTATAGCTAGCCAGAATCAGAGCTGCATTGACCAGCCCGTCGCGCAGATATCCTGCCAGCTCGCCAAAGGGCACCCGCGCCAGGCGCGCGCCGATGCCGCCACCCACCGCAAGCTGTGCCAGAATAACAAACTCACGGATACGTGGAATCTCGATCAGATCGAAGGCGTGCCCCAGCGCTGAGAGCAGCAAAGGGCCAAGCAGATGCGGCATGGGCAATCGGATCAGCCGCGCACCGCCATAGCCCAACCCAGCACACAGCACGAAGCTCAGCCAGGTTTGGCCGTCGAGGCTCCAGACATGCGGTAGCGCCGACTGCACCTTGTAGGAGGCCGCCACGCCCTCGAAGCCCGTGACCAGCATGAGTAACAAGGGCGACAGCCCCACCACCAGAGAGACCCGCGTCAGGTGGCACAGCGCCACCACATAGTCCTTGTCGGTGTAGGTCTTGGCCAAAAGGATCATCTCGGCCTGGCCGCCGGGCAGGCTGCAGAGCAGCGCCAAGCGGGGCTCATAGCCGCGAAAGCGCACCAGGTAGGTAAAGCCGACAGCGGTAGCCAGTGCGGTTGCAATCACCATGGCCAGTACCGTCGGCCACCAGTCCAGCGCGTGGCCCAACAGCCGCGAGGAGAAGGCGGCGCCGATCATGGTGCCCAGGCCCAGCACCACCGGAATGTGGAACCAGCGCGCGACGCCCAAGTGGGGTTGCAGGGGGCGCAGCAGCGCGCCTGCGATCCAGACGCCAAAGACCGCGCCCAGCATAAAGGGCGCAGGCACCCGCAAGAGGCGGAACAGCCAGCCCGCCGCGAGTGCGACGCCCAGCGTCAGAGCAAGGCGTGCCAGATCACGCAACAGGCCTTGCAGTCCAGCAGAGGAAAGAGGCAAGCGCCAAGTCATGCGAGCGCGGGGCTAGTTTTGGCTCTCGGCAGCGTAGCCGATGCCTCGAATGCTGCGGATCAGATCGCTTTCGCCGCCCTTCGTCAGCTCCTTGCGCAGGGTGCGCACCACGGCGTCCAGCTTGCGTTGCGCGGAGGCATCCAGCTCGGCGGGGGGCTCGCTGGCGTCGGCGAACAGCTTGGCGAACAGCTCCTGGCGCTGAAAGATGCGCCCCGGCCGTTCGACCAAGGTCTGCAGCAGCTTACGCTCAGCAGGTTGCAAGGTCAGTTCGCGTTCGCCGCGCCGGGCCTCGCCGCTGTCGGGCTTGACCACCAGATCGTCCAGCACCAGCGTGCCGCGCGAGCGCCGCGGGTCCAAAATGCGCAGGTGCTGGCGGATCAAGTGCAGCAGCTCGCGCATGGCGAAGGGCTTGCGCACATAGGCATCAGCGCCCGCTTTTAGGCCCTTGACCACATCCTCGGTATCGCTGCGCGCGGTGACCATCAAAATCGGTACCCGCTTCAGCGTCGGGTGGGCGCGCAGGGTCTTGCAGACATTGATGCCCGAACGGCCTGGCAGCATCCAATCCAGCAAGATGAGATCGGGTGCACGCTCCAGGGCTTGGGTCAGCGCAGAGTCGCCGTCCTCGCAGACCACCACCTCATAACCTTCTTTGGTCAGGTTGTATTGCAGCAGCATGACGATGGCCGGCTCGTCCTCGACCACCATGATGCGGCCTCGGCTGCGCTTGCCGTCTGACGAGGCGCTGGCAGAGCTGGCGGTTGGCGGCGCGTTGGTCACGACGGGCTGGTCCTTGTGCCGATGATGGAGCGGAGACTGGGTGGGCGCTGCATGCCGCTGCGCCCCTAGTTCGTGGAACCCAAGCTAGCCGAGCCCAAGCTCGTTTCGCTAGAGGGGTGAGGCAACAAGACTTCAAACACCGAGCCCAGGCCCTGCTCGCTGGTGATCACCAAGCGCCCGCCGTGGCGGTAGAGGATGTGCTTGACAATGGCCAGCCCCAAGCCCGTGCCGCCGATCTGGCGCGAGCGCGCCTTGTCCACGCGATAAAAGCGCTCGGTCAGGCGGTTGATGTGCTTGGGCGCGATGCCGGGCGACTGGTCACAAATCGCGATCGAATGCAGGCCCGAGCCGGGCTCGTGCGGCCGCGATTTCAGCGTGATGGTCGAATTGGCGTGGCCGTATTTGATGGCGTTCTCGACCAGGTTGGACAGGACTTGGCCCAACTGGTCCTTGTCGGCGATGACCTGGGCCTTCCAGTCGCCTTCGAAGACAAAGCGGATGCCGCGATCTTTGGCGGTCAAGGCCAGCGAGTCGGTGACCGGGTAGGCCACATCCTCCAGCCGCACGACGGTGTTGGGCGAATCGCCCTCCTCCATCTCGATCTTGGACAAGGACAAGAGGTCGTCGATCAGCCGCGACATGCGCCGGGCCTGCTCGGCCATGATGCCCAAGAATTGCTCGCGGGCATCTTCGTCGTCTTTGGCCGGGCCTTGCAGGGTCTCAACGAAGCCCATCAGGCTCGCCAGCGGTGTGCGCAGCTCGTGGCTCGCAGCAGCAACAAAGTCGGTGCGGGTCTTGTCGAGCTGGCGCTGGGCGGTCATGTCGTGGACGCTCCACAGCACCTGACGCTTGGCGGGCTGGTTGGATTTGTCATCGCGAAAGCAGACAAAGCGAATGTTGAGGTAACGGCGCTTGAGGCCCCCCCACTTGATGTCTACTTCGGTCTGGCCCAGCTCGTCGATGGCCTGGGCGAAGGCCGCCTGCACTTCGGGAAGATCGACCAGGCTCAAGGCGTTGGCATCACGGGATAGGCCAGGAAACATCTCGCCAGCGCTGGGGTTATGCCACAAGACCTTGCCCTTGGCGTCGGTATGGATCAAGGGGTCGGGCAGGTGCGCCAATACGGACTGGAGGTCGCCAAGTTTCACGGATTCGCTCGCGCTTGCTGTGGGGGCGCTGGCCCAATGAGAGCCAGGCGTGTGTGACTGCTACACCTAGAGGAAATGGGGGGCATTGGACACGAAAAAAGGGGCGCCGACAGACGGACGCCCCTTCTGGGTTTACACAGCGGTGTGTGTTATTCGGCGAACTTGCCGCTGGGGCTGCCCAGCTCGGGCGCCTGGCGCTCTTCGTCCGGCAGGTTGATCATGCCAAGGTCGGTCAGGTAGCCATCCGGCCCCCAGGTGTCTTCGTTACTGAATTCTTCGACGTATTCGTCGATGCCCTTGATCACGCCGCGGTGGTCGTTCTTGACGTAGAACCACAAGGAGCGCGCGATGGGATACAAGCCGTCGGCGATGTTGTCGAATGAGGGCTCGACGCCGTCGATCAGCGCGCCTTGGACGCGATCAGAGTTCTGGTCCAGGAAGGAGAAGCCCGCAATACCCAGCAGGGCCTTATCCGCCGACAGCTTTTCTACGATCAGGTTGTCGTTTTCGCCCGCTTCGATATAGGCCCCGTCCTCGCGCAGCTCTAGCGCGACACCGGCGTGCTCGGCCAGCTTTTCCATGACGATTTCTTCAAAGGCATCGCGCGTGCCCGATGAGGGCGGCGGGCCCATAACCTTGATCGCCATGTTGGGCAGAGCCGGGTTGACGTCCGACCAGTTCTTGTGCGGGTTGGCCACCTTGGCACCATCAACGATGACGGTGGCGTTCAGCGCGTTGAACAGATCTTCTATGGTCAGATCCAGTGGCTCGGCATCCACAGACGACAGGATCGAGATGCCGTCGAAACCGATCTTGACTTCGGTGACGTTGACCACGCCGTTGTCGGCGCACAACTGGACTTCCTTGTCCTTGACGCGGCGCGAGGCGTTGGTGATGTCGGGGGTATCTTCGCCGACGCCAGCGCAGAACAGCTTCATGCCGCCGCCAGAGCCGGTGGACTCGATGGTCGCACCCAATCCGGTCTTGTTCGAGAACTGCTCGATCACCGCAGAGGCGAAGGGGAAGACGGTCGAGGAACCGACGATGCGCAAATCGCGCGCGTTGGCAGAAGTCGCAACCGCTAGAATGGCGGTGCCAATGATGAGAGCCCTAATCATGGCTTGTCTCCGATTGTGCTGGGTCATAAGCGCAGCCTAAGGGCTCCGCTGGGCCCTCTGCTAACCCGCTTATGTTACAACAAAGTTACGGCTGGGGCAGTTTTTTGGGGACAAGTTGTGGGGCGCTTGGGGGCGCAGTGCCGCGCCCAAGTGGCCCATTGGCGGGGTGAAACTTGCTTTGAGGGCTGTCGCAGCCCGGACCAAGGGGGTGCTTTCCCGACGTTAGTGGGCTGATTTGAAAAGAAAATTCCTGTTTAGGCTCCGCGCGTTTGCGAGGCCTCTACCCCAAGACCAGCCGCATCTTTGGTGGCCTTCTAGCCGCGCTGAGGGATTTGCAGCGCGGCGCCCGGTTGTAACATAACTGTAACAAATCTGCTTTAGGCCCGGCTTCAGACCTTTGGTGAGCCGCTTTGAGGGCCGCTGATTCGACCTTCTGACCCGTTCCGCTGACCAGTGTGGGCCAAACATGCTCTTGTTGTTCTTTCTTGCCGCCCTCCTAGCCCTGACTGTTTTGGGCTATTTCGCCGGTCAAAGGCGCGCCCTGGCCGCCGTGAAAGGCCAGCATGTGGGGCGCAGCCTCAGCACCAACAGCTTTGGCCTGGCGGCTCTGCCCAGCTTCTATGGCCAGCGCCTGGCCTACCTGGTCTTCCTGCCGCCCTTCGTTTTGCTGTTGATCTGGTGGCTGGTCGAGCCGCGCTTGGCCGATGCGCTGATTGCCTGGAACCTGCCCGCTGAGGCTGCCGAGGCCAGCAAGGGCGAGCTGGTGGGCATCCTCGCCAAAATCCGCGATGCCGCAGAGGGACGCCCTGGCCTGCCTGAGGGCGACTATCAGGCCGCCGTGGACGCGCTCCAGAGCCTGAATTGGGTCTCATCGACGGGCGTCTACCTGCTGCTTGGTCTTTTGACGCTGGCGCTGCTGGGCCTGGGCCTGGCGACCTCCAAACCCGGCTTTCGCGCCCGCAAGGCGGTGGAGAGCTGGAACCGCTGGGTCATGTTCACCGCTGCCAGCGTTGCCATTCTGATTACCGTTGGCATCGTGCTGTCGCTGCTTTTCCAGGCGCTGTCCTTCTTCCAAGCCTACCACTGGCTCGACTTCCTAACCGGCACCCGTTGGTCACCAGGCGGCGCCTTCCAGCGCGGCTATGGCGAAGAGGCCAGCGGCGGCGTCTTTGGCGTCGTGCCCTTGATCACTGGAACCTTGCTGATCGTGCTGATCGCCATGGCGGTGGCGGTGCCCGTGGGGCTGATGTCGGCGATCTACCTCGGCGAATACGCCTCCAATCGGGTGCGCAGCTATGCCAAGCCCCTGCTGGAGATCCTGGCCGGTATCCCCACCGTGGTCTATGGCCTGTTTGCGGCTTTGACCTTTACGCCCTGGTTGGCGGCTGGGGTCCAGGCGCTGAATGGCGTTTTGAACCTGCCAGGCATCAAGCCGGTGGCGCTGGGTCTGGCCAACCTCTTCATCGGTCTGGCCAACGTCTTTGCTTGGCTGATCGGTCTGCCGGGCGCCCTGTTCGGTCAAGAGATCCAGTTGTTCGCCTACGTCCACGAGATCGCCTTGCAGACCGGTTCTGATATCGCGCTGGCGGCCGGCGTGGTCATGGGCACCATGATCATTCCCTTTGTCGCCTCCTTGTCCGACGATGCGATCCGTGCGGTGCCCGACAGCCTGCGCGACGGCGCACTGGGCCTGGGCTCGACCCGCTCTGAAATGATGCTGCGCGTGATTTTGCCGGCAGCCCTGCCTGGCATTGCGGGCGGGGTGTTGCTGGCGGTCTCGCGCGCGATTGGCGAGACCATGATCGTGGTCATGGCGGCGGGCTCTTTTGCCTATCTGACCTTCAATCCCCTGGGCTCGGTGTCCACCTTTACCGTGCAGATCAACGCCCTTTTGACCGGCGATCTGGACTTCGGCGGCACCAAGGTGCAGGCGGCCTTTGCCATCGGCATCTTCTTGTTCCTCATCACCCTGGCACTCAACACTCTGGCGCTGGCGATCGTGCGGCGCTTTAGAGAAGAATACGACTGAGGCGCGCAGCATGGTTCAGATCATCGACCCCAAGTACAAAGACGCCGATTACCAGCGCCAAGTCACGCATCGCCGCCGCAACAAGGGCAAGCGCTTCCAGGCTTGGGGCATTGCCGCGCTGGCGGTTGCTGGGCTCATGCTGGCGGCGCTGTTGTTCTCGATCATCTCCAACGGTGTGCGCGGCCTGATGGAAGACCGCATCAGCGTCGAGGTCTTCTTTGACCCAGAGCTGATCGACCCCAAGGGGCGCGAAAATCTGGCGGTGATCCGCAAGTTCAACTTCGACACCCTGGTCTATCCCGCCCTCTATGAGGCGTTGGACATCGAAGCCAAAGGGCGCGGCGACCGCGACAAGCGCCGCAAGGTCAAGCAATTGATCGGCTTGGGTGCCTCCAACCAACTGCGTGAAATGGTGGTGCGCGAGGTGGGCCGCGATCCCGTCACCGACGAGCCAATCTTGGTCTCAGGTGGAACCAAGCTAGGCGATACGGTCAAGGTCGAACTGACCGCCCTGTCCACCGCTGCCAATCCCTACAGCCAGACGCTGCGCGATCTGGGCATGATGCACACCCGCTTCAACGGCGATTTCTTCACCGGCGTCAACTCCAACGACCCGGGCTACTACGGCATCTTGGATGCCCTGGTCGGCTCCTTCTGGACGCTGTTGGTCTGCTTCTTGGCCTCCTTCCCGGTGGCGGTCCTGACGGCTGTCTATCTTGAGGAGTTCGCGCCGCGTAACCTCATCACCGACTTTATCGAGGTGAATATCAACAACCTGGCCGCGGTGCCCTCGATCGTTTTCGGCCTGATGGGCGCCTTCGTGTTCATCTTCGTCTTTGGCATGCCGGGCGGGACGGCCCTGGTGGGCGGTCTGGTGCTGTCATTGTTGACCTTGCCGACCATCATCGTGGCCGCCAGAGCCGCCATCCGCGCCGTGCCAGGCTCGTACCGCGAGGCCGCCTTGGGCCTGGGCGCATCGCGCCAGCAGGCCATGTGGAGCTTTGTTCTGCCCTCGGCCATGCCGGGCATCATCACTGGCACCATCATCGGCCTGGCGGGCGCGCTGGGCGAGACCGCGCCGCTGCTGTTCATCGGCATGGTAGGCTTCCAATCGGGCATTCCGCTGACCCCGCTGGACGGCACGCCCTCGCTGGCGGTGGGCATCTATAACGCCTTCGGCTCGCAGTTCGACGAGCTGAAAAACCAGCTCTCCAATTCGACCATCATCGTGCTGCTGCTCATGCTGATGCTGCTGAACGGCACGGCGGCCTATCTGCGCTACCGCTCTGAAAAGCGCCAATAAGGGAACCCGCGAACCATGTCTGACGACGACGAAATCCGCATGTCATGTAAAGGCGTCGATGTTGCCTATTGGGGCGACTTGGCGATCAAGAATGTCTCGATGGATATCTTGTCTAAAAAGGTGACGGCCTTCATTGGCCCGTCGGGCTGCGGCAAGTCCACCTTCCTGCGCGCGCTCAACCGCATGAACGACACCATCGACGGCTGTAAGGTCACCGGCGAGATCAAGCTGGACGGCAACGATATCTACGCCAAGGACATGGACACGGTCTTTTTGCGCCAATGGGTCGGTATGGTGTTTCAAAAGCCCAATCCCTTCCCCAAGTCGATCTATGAGAACGTGGCCTACGGTCCGCGCATCCACGGCCTGTTCCGCACCAAGGCCGAGCTGGACGAGATTGTCGAGCAATCGTTGATCGGCGCTGGCCTGTGGGACGAGGTCAAGGACCGCTTGCGCAATCCAGGCACCGGCCTGTCCGGCGGCCAACAGCAGCGGCTCTGCATTGCGCGCGCGATCGCCGTCAACCCTGAGGTCATCTTGATGGACGAGCCCGCCTCGGCGCTGGACCCCATCGCCACCCGCAAAATCGAGGGGCTGATCAAGTCCTTGGCCGAGAACTACACCATCGTCATCGTGACCCACTCCATGGCCCAGGCGCAGCGCGTGGCGGACAAGACCGCCTTCTTCTATGCCGCAGGGCTGACCGAGGACGACGATTCCAACCTGATCGAATACGGTGATACCGATCAGGTCTTCAACAACCCCATCGACGAGCGCACGCGCCAATACGTCGAAGGGGCCTTTGGCTGATCCTGCCGGCTAGGTGGTGTGCCATGATCCAACAAGACCAAAATCCAGCAAGCCCGGCGGCTGCCACCGTAGAGCGCAGCCGTTGGAGCCGTGCGCCGCGCGTGCTCATCGTCGAAGACGAGCGGGCCATTGCCGAGCTGATCCGCTATAACCTGGGCAAGAACGGCTATCTCTGCCAGGTCGCGGGCGATGGTGAAGAAGCGCTGTTGGCCGTCGAAGAGCAGGTGCCGGATCTCATCATTCTGGATTGGATGCTGCCCGAGGTCTCGGGCATCGAGGTCTGTCGTCGCCTGCGCGCGCGGCCCCAGACCCGCAGCGTGCCGATCATCATGGTCACGGCGCGCAGCGAAGAAGCCGACATGCTGCGCGGCTTTCGCGAGGGCGCCGACGACTATATGCGCAAGCCCTTCAGCTTGAACGAACTGAACGCGCGGGTGGATGCTGCCCTGCGGCGCACGCGGGTCACCCACCAAGCCCATCTGCTGGAAGTGGGCGACTTGTTGCTGGACGCCGAAGCCCTGACGGTCAGCCGCGCTGGCAAGCGCCTGCATTTGGCACCGACCGAATTCCGCCTGCTGCAAGCCTTGATGTCTGCGCCCGGCCGGGTGCTGTCA
The DNA here is from genome assembly GCA_964536635.1 of uncultured Rhodospirillaceae bacterium. GTDB lineage: Bacteria > Pseudomonadota > Alphaproteobacteria > UBA7985 > JAUIBT01 > JAUIBT01. Next base: position 9,485 of record CAZHYF010000058.1, read on the forward strand.
CGCGACCACCTGTTGAGCCAGGTCTGGGGCCTAGACAGCGAGGTGGAGGCCCGCACGGTGGATGTGCATGTGCGCCGCCTGCGCCAGGCTTTGAACGGTGAAGGTGGAAACGGTCAGCCGCAGCACGACTATATTCGCACCGTGCGCGGGGCCGGCTACTCGATCGAGGCGAGCTGAGTCTTGCCGGGCCTTGCTTGCTGCTTGTGCTGGACCAGGCCGCCAATCTGCCTAGGCTAGGGCGCATGACCCAGCTTCCTATTCCGATTCTCATGGGCCCAACGGCCAGCGGCAAGACTGCGGTCTCGATCCGCCTGGCCCAAGTGCTGGGCGCCGAGATCATCAACGCCGATAGTATGCAGATCTACGCCGATCTGCGTACCATCACAGCGCGCCCGGATCCAGACGAAGAGGCCCAAGCGCCGCACCACCTGTTCGGCATCTTGGCGGCAGGCGATGTGTGTAGCGCTCAGCGCTGGGTGGAGCTTGCCAGCGATTGCATGGCCCAGATCGAGGCACGCGGACGCCGCCCGTTGATCGTCGGCGGTACGGGCTTTTATATCCGTGCGCTGACCGAGGGCCTGGACGCGATCCCCGCCATCTCGGCGACGGTGCGCAGCGACGTGCGGGCGCTGGAGAGCGCAGAGGCCTACGCAGCGCTGGCTTCCGATGATCCGATCATGGCAGCGCGTCTGGCTCCAAGGGACGGGCAGCGGGTCCGTCGCGCGCTGGAGGTCTTGCGCCAAACGGGGCGTTCGTTGGCCGACTATCAGACGGGCAGGGCCCAAGGCTTGGCGCGCGATTTTCGCCTGTTCAAGCTGCTGCCCGAGCGCGAAGCGCTCTATGCCCGCTGCGATTGGCGTCTGGAGCGTATGTGGCCGCAGGCCGTGGCAGAGGTCGGCGCATATCTCGCCCAAGACCCCCATCCCGACTGGCCCTTGACCAAAGCGATCGGCGTTCCGCAGATTGCAAGCTATCGCGCTGGGGCGCTGGACTGCGACCAAGCGCTGCAACTGGCGCAGCAAAAGACCCGCAATTATGCCAAGCGACAGCTCACCTGGCTGCGCAATCAGCACCTTGAGGCAAGAAATGTTACATTTTCTTACCACGATGCGCAATATTTGGAAAATATCGTTGATATCATAATGGCAAATCTTACAGATTGAGGCTTGACCTCCCCAGGGACTCGCGATAGTAAATTAACCTATGAGGTCTGTTGCTAGTCAGGGAAGTCTGCCTAGTGTCAGACCTATTTTCATGTCATGTGAAGGTCGCGTTCTGCCAGGCTGCTTGTTGGTCGCCTCGGGCGGAGCTGTAGCGACAGAATTAGTGGAGACAGGCTGTGCAAACTGCACAAGCAGGAAACAGCGGACAAAAGCTGCTGGACGAGCCGCGATGCGGCGCGCGCATTATTATTGATTGTCTGCAAGAACAAGGGGTGGATGTTATTTTCGGCTACCCCGGCGGCGCAGTGCTGCCCTTGTACGACGAGATTTTCAAGCAAAACCAAATTCGCCATGTGCTGGTGCGCCACGAGCAAGCAGCGGTTCACGCTGCAGAAGGCTATGCGCGCTCGACCGGCAAGGTGGGCGTGGTGCTGGTCACCTCTGGCCCTGGCGCGACCAATGCTGTTACTGGCTTGACTGACGCACTGATGGACTCGATCCCGGTGGTTTGTCTGACCGGCCAAGTGCCCTCCTACATGATCGGCAACGACGCCTTCCAAGAGGCCGACACCACCGGCATTACCCGCCCTTGCAGCAAGCACAACTACCTGGTTGATCAGGTTGATCAGCTGAGCGAAAAGATGCACGAGGCCTTCGATGTGGCGCGCAACGGTCGCCCCGGTCCGGTGGTCATTGATCTGCCCAAAGACGTGCAGATGGCCGAGACCCGCGTCTACAAGACCAAGGATCAGGTCAAGCGTCGCTCGTTCCAGGTGACTACCCAGCCCGCGGTCGAGGGCATTGAGGCCGCCATCGCGGCGCTGGCCAACGCCAAGCGCCCCATCATCTACGCCGGTGGCGGTGTCATCAACTCGGGCCCCCAGGCGGCCATGGCGCTGCGCCAGTTTGCTGACTTGACCGGCATGCCGGTCACCCAGACCCTGATGGCGCTGGGCGCTTTCCCAGCCAGCCACAAGAGCTTCCTGGGCATGCTGGGTATGCACGGCACCTATGAAGCCAACCTGGCGATGTACAACTGCGACGTCATGTTGAACATCGGCGCACGCTTTGACGATCGCATCACGGGCAAGCTGGACGAGTTCTCACCCAACTCGATCAAGATCCACTGCGATATCGACCCCTCGTCGATCAACAAGTCGGTCATGGTCGATATCCCGGTCATCGGCGACGCGGGCGAGGTGTTGAACGCTTTGATCTCGGCCTGGAATTCGGCTGGCCATGCATTGGATGCTGTGGCGCAGAAGAAATGGTGGGCGCAGATCGATGCCTGGCGCTCGCGCGACTGCCTGGCCTTCCACCAAGACAGCGGTGATGCGGAAATCCGCCCGCAGCACGCCGTGGCGCGCCTGAACGCCGCCATCAAGGGCAAGGATGTCTACATCTCAACCGAGGTGGGCCAGCACCAGATGTGGGCCGCCCAGTACCTGGACTTCGAGGAGCCCAACCGTTGGCTGACCTCGGGCGGACTGGGCACCATGGGCTATGGCCTGCCAGCCGCAGTGGGCGCGCAAGTGGCCCACCCGGATAGCCTGTGCATCGACGTGGCCGGTGAAGCCTCGATCCTGATGAACATCCAAGAGCTGTCCACCGTCATGCAGTACCGTCTGCCGGTGAAGGTCTTCATCCTCAACAACCAATGGATGGGCATGGTTCGCCAGTGGCAGGAGCTGCTGCACGGCGAGCGCTACTCGGAATCCTACACCGACTCCTTGCCCGATTTCGTCAAGCTGGCTGAGGCCTTCGGCGGCAAGGGCATCCGGGTCACCAAGGAAAGCGAGCTGGATCAAGCCATCGCCGATATGATCGCTTATGACGGCCCTGTGGTGGTGGATTGCTGCGTCGTCAAGAACGAAAACTGCTTCCCCATGATCCCATCGGGCAAGCCGCACTACGACATGATCCTCAACGACGAAGACAAGCGCGCCAAGCCCATCGAGGGCGCTGGTCGCAACATGGTATAAGGGGCGCGGTCATGACAACAGAACAACGAACCTTCGCCGTTTTGGTCGATAACGAGCCCGGCGTTCTGGCGCGGGTGGTGGGCCTGTTCGCAGGGCGCGGCTACAACATCTCCTCACTGACGGTGACCGAGGTGGATCACGCCCAGGGCCTGTCGCGCATCACGCTTGAGACCTCGGGCACCCCGGTGGTGCTGGAGCACGTCAAGAACCTGCTGCACCGCTTGGTGCCGGTTCACAGCGTTGCCGACCTGACCTCTTTCGGCCCCTCCGTGCGCCGCGAGCTGGCGTTGATCAAGGTCAGCGGCGTCGATAAGCAGCGGGTCGAGAGCCTGCGCATCGCCGACATCTTCAAAGCCGAAGTGGTGGACGCGGGCCTGGAGCACTTCATCTTCCAGATCAATGGCGAGCCGGAAGAAATCGACCGCTTCGTGGAGTTGATGCGTCAGTTGGGCATGGTGGACATCTCCCGTACCGGCGTTGCAGCCATTTCGCGCGGCGCGGAGGTGGTTCTGAAGCTGCCGTCCTAGTCCTCACATGGTTCCGCCGGGGTCGGGTCACTTGCTGGTGCGGCCTTGGTGCGAATCGTCACGCTGGCGGTTTTGCGGCCTGCTTTGTCCCAAAAGTCGCCCAAAAGTAGCGCGGACTCTCGCCCTGGCTATTGACCGCGCGCGCTAAACCCGCTTCAAGCAGCGCGAAGCACTTGTTCGTTTTCCGAAAACACATCCACATCTAACGTTAAGAGAGAAGTTCCATGCGCGTCTATTACGATGCTGATGCTGACATCAATCTGATCAAGGGCAAGAACGTCCTGATCGTGGGCTACGGCTCACAGG
>CAZHYF010000059.1:0-13356 GCA_964536635.1 uncultured Rhodospirillaceae bacterium
CATGACCCAGCGCCAAGAACACACCGATCTGCTGGTTATCGGCGGCGGCACGGCGGGCTTTGGCGCGGCGGTGGCCGCCGGGCGCCTGGGGCTGGACGTGACCTTGGTCGAGGCCAGCAGCAAGATTGGCGGCGTGATGGCCTTTTGCCCGGGCATGCCCTGGGGCGGCGGCTATCCCAACGATCGCATCATTGGCGGGCTGATCGAGGAGCTGAGCAGTCGGCTGGCAGCTTTGGACCCACCGGCGGCCGAAAAGCGGCCCTGCACGCTGGAAAATTTCGGCCCAGAGATCCTCTATGATCCCGACATCGCCAGCTTGACCATGTTCGACATGCTGGCCGAGGCCGGGGTCAGGTTGCGGCTCAACACCACCGCTTTCGCGCCCCTGATGCAGCCGGGCGCAGAGGGCCCAAGCGACCAGCGTCCGCGTATCGCGGCCTTGGACTGCTTTGACCGCCACGGCCCACTTCGCATCGCAGCCAAGATGGTGATCGACTGCTCTGGCGATGGCGATATCGCCGCCAAAGCGGGCGTCGCCTTTGCGCTCGGGGACGCCACCGATGCCAGCAAACCGGGCGCGATGATGGCGGTCACCATGTCGTTCTTCATGGTGAACGTCGATTGGCAGGCCGCCTTCGCCGACCCCGACCCCTACTTCACCGCTTACGCACAAGCGGGCGTCGCTGAAGGCCTGCTGCACCCCGACCTTGCCCAGCTCTATTTGATGAAGGGCTTTCATCCCGGCAGCGTCTTTTGCAACTCGGTGCATATCAGAGGCGTGGATGGCACCGACCCGCAGGCGGTGGCCGACGCAACCCAAGAAGGCCGCAAGCGCTGCCATGCACTGGCGCGTTTCTTGCGCGCTCGGGTGCCCGGCTTTGAGCAGGCGCACATGACCCTGCTCTCCCCCACGGTCGGCGTGCGCGAGACCCGCAAACTGCAGGGCGTCTACCGACTGACTGGCCACGACCTGGCTCGTGGCACCAAGTTTGCCGACGGCATCGTGGCTTGCGACAACCCCATAGATGACGTGATGCGCGCCGAGGGCGACATGACCCACCACGCCGCGCTGGCCAAGGGCGACTACTACAGCATCCCCTTTCGCGCTTTGATCCCCCAGCGCATTGCAAACCTCATGTTCGCGGGCCGGATCCTGTCGGCCGATCCCGTGGCCTTCGCCTCGGTGCGGGGCATGCCCCAGTGCATGGCGATGGGCCAAGCCACGGGCACGGCGGCGGCCCTGGCGCTAGAGGCGGGCCTTGCGGTGCAAGATCTGCCAGCCGAGCCGCTGATCGCCAGCCTACGCGCTCAGGGCCTCACTCGCATCGGTGCGCGGGGGGACTCCGAGCGCTGATGATTTGTACACACTTTGCATTTTGCTTGCATCCACGATAAATATCTCTTAGAGCTGAGCCTCAAGTTGCCCTTCTTGACGGACCAGCCGCGTGACCCAGCCTGCAAAAGACCGCAAAACCGCCTGCTATCAGCACCTGACCCAAGCCATCTTGACCCTGGCGCTGGAGCCCGGCAGCGACCTGGACGAGACCGAATTGAGCGAGGCCTTTGGCATCTCCCGCACGCCGCTGCGCGAGGTCTTCCGCCAGCTCGCCGGTGAGGGCTATGTCGAGATGCGCGCCAACCGCGGTGCGCGGGTCTCGGCGCTGTCCCACACCACCTTGCGCGACTTCTTCCTGGCCGCGCCCATGGTCTATGCGGCGATCACGCGCCTTGCCGCCAGCAACGCCAGCGCTGCGCAAATCCAGACCCTCAAGGCTGCCCAGCAAGACTTCAAGCAGAGCCTGCGCAGCGGCTCCGCCCAAGATCGCACCCTGGCCAACTACCGCTTTCACCAGATCACCGGCGCTATGGCGAACAACGTCTACCTGCTGCCTTCCTTCCACCGCCTGCTGATCGACCACGCGCGGATCGGCATGACCTTCTATCGCCCGCAGAACAACGCTATGGCGCAAAACCTGGCCGAAGCCAGCCAGCAGCACGACGCCATCATTGCCGCCATTGAGGCAGGCGACGCCGAGGCAGCAGGCCAGCTTGCCGAAGACCACTGGCGGCTATCGCGCGACCAAATCGAGCTGTTCGTGATGCCCGCCCCTTTGGATCTGCCCTTGGGCAAGCTGGCCTAGCGCAAACCTCAGCCTCTTGTAAAAATTCTGCTGACAAATCAGAACGATAGAGCGTGAAAGGTGAACATCATTCGCCGAAAACGCACCGGCGAGCTTGCCGCGCCGCAGGCCGCAAAAAGGAGACACCATGACCCCCATCTTCCGCTTTCAAGGCATCTATACGCCGCTGGTCACGCCTCTGGCCGCTGATGGCGCGCCGCGCTGGGATGGCCTGGCCGATGTCATCGAGGATCTGATCGCCAAGGGCGTTCACGGCCTGATTTCGGGTGGCTCGACCGGCGAGAACTATGCCCAGACGGTCGAAGAGCGCATCCAAATTGCCCGCTTCACCAAAGAGCGCATCGCCGGGCGCCTGCCTTTGGTTATCGGCACCGGTGCCATGCTGACCAGCGATTCCATCGCCCTGGCCGAAGCCGCGCGCGACATGAGCGCCGATGCGATCTTGCTGGCCAGCCCACCCTATTCGGTGCCCACTGACCGTGAAAACGCGCTCAACGCTCTAGCGATCGACAAGGCTGCGGGCCTGCCGATCATGCTCTATAATTATCCGCACCGCACCGGCACCATGATGGGCGAAGACTTCCTGGACCGCGTCGGCCGCTCGCGCAATTTCTGCGGCATCAAGGAAAGCTCGGGCGACATCAACCGGGTCCACCTGTTGGCGCGCGACTATCCGCACATCCAGTTGGGCTGCGGCATGGACGATCAAGCGCTGGAGTTCTTCGCCTGGGGCGCGCCCTTCTGGGTCTGCGGCGGTTCGAACTTTTTGCCCGAAGAGCACGTTGCGCTCTATCAGGCCTGCGTGGTCGAGGGCGATTTCGCCAAGGGCCGCAAGATCATGAGCGCCATGATGCCCTTGATGCGCGTGCTGGAACAGGGCGGCAAGTTCATCCAAACCATCAAGTACGGCGTGACGCTGAACGGCATAGAGGCCACCGAGGTGCGCCCGCCCCTGACCCCGCTCAACAAAGACGACAAACGCCAACTGGAACAAGTGGTGCGCGTCCTGCGCCGAACCATTGCCGACATTCAAACAGGGAGCACCGCGCCATGACCTTGCTGACCCACGCAGAATACCAAGCCATCGCCCAGGGCCTGGAGCTGCCAACCAACGCCTTTATCGACGGCGCTTACCGCCCCGCCCTATCGGGGGCCACCTTTGCCAGCCACAACCCGGCCACTGGCGCCAAGCTGGCCGATATTGCCGCTTGTAGCCAGGCTGACCTGGACTTTGCGGTCGAAAAGGCGCGCGATGCTTTCGAAGATGGCCGCTGGTCCCGCCTGCATCCTTCAGCGCGCAAGGACTGCCTGATCCGGCTCTGCAAGCTCATCACCCGCAACGCGCGCGAGCTGGCGGTGATGGAGAGCCTGGACAGCGGCAAGACCATCTATGACTGCGAGACGGTCGATATCCCCGAGACCATCCACTGCCTCAAGTGGCACGCCGAGGCCATCGACAAGATCTATGACCAAGTGGCCCCGGCCTCTGACGATCACCTTGCCATGGTGGTGCGCGAGCCCGTCGGGGTGGTCGGCCTGGTCTTGCCCTGGAACTTCCCGCTGCTCATGCTGGCTTGGAAGATCGGGCCAGCTCTGGCGGCGGGCTGCTCGGTGATCGTCAAACCGGCACAGGAGACCAGCCTCACCGCGCTGCGCATCGCCGAATTGGCGGCTGAGGCGGGCATCCCGCGCGGGGTGCTCAACGTCCTACCCGGCAGCGGGCCCGATCTGGGCGAGCCCATCGGGCGGCACATGGATATCGACCTGGTGTCCTTCACCGGCTCGACTGTCACCGGCAAGCGCTTCTTGACCTATGCCGCCGAGAGCAACGCCAAAGAGATCGTGCTGGAAATGGGCGGCAAGAACCCCGCCATCGTGCTGCAAGACGCCGAGAACTTGGACCGTGTGGCCCAGCACATCGTCAACGGCGCCTTCTGGAACATGGGCGAGAATTGCTCGGCCACTTCGCGGCTGATCGTCCACCAGGCGGTCAAGGCCGAGCTGTTGGAGCGCATCGCCCACCACGCTCGCCAGTGGAACGTCGGCGATCCTCTGGACCCGGCAACGCGGTTGGGCGCAATGGTGTCAGAGGCCCACTTTGCCAAGGTCTGCGGCTATCTGGAGCAAGCCCAGAGCCTGGTTTTGGGCGGGAAAGCGGACAAGGGCTTCGTCGAAGCCACCGTGGTCGAGCTGACCAGCAGTGACCATCCGCTGGCGCGCGAGGAGGTCTTCGGCCCGGTCTTGAGCGTCATCACGGTGGCCAGCGCCGACGAGGCCATCCAGATCGCCAACGACAGTGCCTATGGGCTCTGCGCGTCGATCTTCAGTGCCAACATCAAGACCGCCCTGCGCGGCGCACGCAGCCTGCGCGCGGGGACGGTAACCGTCAACAGCTATGGCGAAGGCGATATCTCCACCCCCTTCGGCGGCTTCAAGCAGTCGGGCTTTGGCGGACGCGACAACGGCCTGCACGCGCACGACCAGTACACCCAGCTCAAAACGATCTGGATCGACCTGGCCGACGACGGCGAGGAGGCCGTGGCCTGATGATCGCTCACAAAGCGCGCCGCCTGCCCAGCCAGCGCGGCCCCGCGGCCTGGGACGCCATCTTGCCACCCCGCGCAGCCCGCCCAGCGCTGGAGCAGAACGCAACGGCCGACTTCGTCGTGGTGGGCGGCGGCTTTGCCGGGCTCTCCGCAGCGCGGCGGCTGCGCCAGCTCGCCCCTGGCCGCCGTATAGTCCTGCTGGAGGCGGGCGGCATCGCCCAAGGCGCCGCCGGGCGCAACTCGGGCTTCATGATCGACCTGCCCCACGAGCTGACCAGCCAGGACTACGCCGGTTCGGGCGATGACCGAGCCATGATCGCGCTCAATCGCCAGGCGCAAGCCTTTGCGGCGGGCGCGGTTGAGGACTACGCCATCAACCCGGCCTATTTCGACCGCGCCGGCAAGATCAACGGCGCAGTCAGCCAAACCGCCCAGCAGCATAATCACAGCTACGCCCAGCACCTGGACCAGCTCGGCGAGGCCTACGAGCTACTCGACGCCCAGGCTATGCAGCAAGTCACCGGCAGCCCGCACTATCAAGCGGGGCTCTATACGCCCGGTACGGTCATGTTGCAGCCTGCGGGCTATGTGCGCGGGCTGGCCGCTGGCCTGGAGCGCGACGGCGTGGCGCTGTACGAGAACAGCCCCGTGCTGGGCTTCCAGCCGGAGGGACAAAGCTGGCAAGTGCAAACACCCAAGGCCAAGCTCAGCGCGGGTGCCGTGATCCTGGCGGTCAACGGCCACCTGGAGAGCTTCGGTCAGGCGCGCGGGCGGTTGATGCATCTGGTTCTGTTCGCCACCATGACCCCAGAGCTGGACCCCGCAGCGCTGAGCGCGCTGGGCGGCCAGCCCAGATGGGGCATTACGCCCTCAGACCCCATGGGCACTACGGTGCGGCGGATCGAGGCCGCGCAGGGCGGCAACCGGCTGATCGTGCGCTCGTGTGCGGTGCTTCGCTCGGGGCTTGCGAGCCGTGCGGGCGACCTGAAGCGTGCTGCGCGGGTGATGCAAGACAAGTTCGACCGCCGCTTTCCGCAATTGGCGGGCCTGCCGGTGGACTATGCATGGGCGGGCCAGCTCTGCTTGAGCCTGAACGGCGTGGCGGTAGCGCGCGAAATCGAGCGCGGGGTCTATTCTGCCTGCGTGCAAAACGGCCTGGGCACCGCCAGGGGCACCCTGACTGGCGTGGCCGCGGCCGAAGCGGCTTGCGGCCTGGACAGTGCATTGGTCCGCCATTTCGCGAGCGAACCAGCGCCCAAACGCCTGGCCCCGCAGCCGTTTCGCGATTGGGGCGCCAATGCCTACCTGCGCTTCAAGGAGTGGCAAGCAGCAGAGGAGTAGCGCGGCGATCCGGCGGTTGCGCTAATAGCTCTGGTTCAGCTCATCGGCGGCGGGAATTTCACGTTCGCGGCGGGCGATATAGTCCCGCAGCGCCTCGTCTTTGGCGACGTCCAACTTGGGCTCCTCGTAGGCCTCCAGCAGCTTGCGTGCATAGGACAAGGCGCGCTGATTGAGATCTTGCGAACCTTCGGCCACCCACTGCTCGATCGCGTTGTTGTCGAACAGCTCGGGCATGAAGAAGGCCTCTTGGAAGTTGGCCTGAGTGTGCGGGTGGCCCAAGTAGTGCCCGCCCGGCCCCACATCGTTCACCGCCGCCACCGCCACGTCGAAATCGTGCCACTGCGGGCCTTGGGCCATGCGGTAGGCCATGGCGCACTGCTCGGCATCGACAACAAACTTGGCGACCGAACAGTGCATACCGGCCTCGTTCCAGCCCGCCGAGTGCCAGATGTAGTTGGCCCCTGCATGCATCACAGCCGACAAGGTGGTGGCGCTCTCATAGCCCGCCTGGGCGTCAAAGATCTTAGAGCCCCCAAGCGTGTTGGAGCTGCGCCAGGGCACGCCATAGAAGCGCGCCATCTGACCGATCATAAAGTTCATCAAGCTGATCTCGGGCGTTCCCGCCATGGGTGCTCCCGACTTCATCGACACGGTGGACAAATAGTGCCCATAAATGGCGGGCGCTCCGGCGCGACTCACCTGGGTGTAGGCCAAGGCCGACAGAGCCTCGGCATTGAGCTGGGCCACGGTTGCGGGGACGCTGGCGGGCGTATTGGCGCCGCCCAGGACAAAGGGGCTGCACAAAACCGGCTGCTTGCGGCGGCTAAAGGCGCGCATGGCGCCCAGCATGGTCTCGTCCCAGACCAAGGGCGAGTTGCCGTTGCAGTTGCCCGTGGTGACCGCGTGCTGCTCCATGACCTCATCACCAAACAAGACCGCGCACATCTCCATCACGTCTTCGGCGTTCTTGGGGCTGGTGGTCATGCCCATGAAGGTCTTGTCGGAATACTTCATCGACGAATAGGTGATGCGCAGGTGGCGCTGGCTGATGGGGTGATCGTAGGGCTCGACGATGTGGTGCGCGGTCGAGTGCAGCGCGGGCAGCATGTGCGACAGCTTGTGGAACATGGCCAGGTCGTCCAGCGTCGGATTGCGCCGCACGTCCTCCAGGTCGCGCAGGTAGGGCGCGCCGGTCATGGGCACGAAGATCGCCTGGCGCCCGCCCACAGCGACGTTCTTGTCCGGATTGCGCGCCTGGTAGGTGATGTCCGCCGGAATGCTGCGGATCAATTCGCGCACCAGCCCACGATCCAAATAGACCCGCTCGCCGACCACCTTGGCTCCGGCCTTGCGCCAATCCTCCAGCGCGATGGCATCGCGGAACTGAACGCCGGTGTTCTCCAAGATGTGCATGGAGGCCGCGTCGATGCGTTCCACCTGCCCGGGATCCATGACCTCGCACAAGGGCAGGCGGTTGTCCAAGCCCGGCAGCATGTCGAAGGTCACCGCAAGGCGCTCGGCCCTGCGCGCGGCCCGCGCGCCGACGCGCTGCCTGGTCCTGGTATCTGGCATGTTCGCCCCCCAATGCTGGCTTTGATCGGGCCTCAGCTTAGGGCGCGGGTGGCAAGCCGCGCGCCGCTGTTTCCGACGCCAACAGGGCAAAAGCGGCGCGGCTAGGATGCGTCCCTGTCGTCCCTGTTATCCATGTCATCCCTGTCATCTCTGGCGTTCCCATCGTCCTCGTGGTCGCGGGCCGCCTGCTGCAAGCGCTCGGCGCGCCGGGCCATCTTGGTCATAAGGTTCGCGCCAACGCCCGGCCGCGACCAGGGGCAGACCGCGATACAGATCGCGCAGCCGTGGGTCTGGTTGAAAAACGGCAGGCAGCGGTCGAAGTCCACGTACCACTTTTCAACGCCCCGCACCCACTGCTTGTCCGGCGACAAGGCCTCGGGCGGGCAAGCGTTCTCGCAGATCCGGCAGCTTTGACAAAAGGCGTCGATGCCAAAGTCTTGCTGCTGGGTCGCTGCAAATGGCGCTGAGGTCAGGACCGCGCTCAAACGGAACGAGGCGCCCATTTCGGGGTTGATGATCGAGCCGTGCTTGCCCAGCTCACCAAAGCCGCAAGCCAGCGCGGGCGGGATCAAAGTTAGAGAGCCCGCCATGGGGCCGGTGACCGGCTCGGCAGCGTAGCCCTGACGGCGGATCCAGGAGGCCACCGCCTTGGCCACCCCTGCCGCGCGCCCGTATTGACGGATCACCTCGCCACCGGCTTCGGGCTCGGGGGCCTTGCTAATCTCCTGGTAGTCGTGCTGCACGCCCAGAACGATGATCCAGGGGAAGTCGGAGCCCTTGCCTTCATAGAACCAGTCGGGCTCAAGGCGCGCGACGCCGGTCTTCTCGCACAAGCCTTGGTCAACGAAGGCTTGCAGGCCTGCGGTCCAGTCCTCGGGGCGACGCTCGACGAGCTGCGCGGCCTGCGCCTCCATGGGTTGGTCCAAAATCACCTGCCGTTCGGCGCGGGCTTGCAACAAGGCGGGCTCGTCGGGGCGCACCGAATAGAACCATTTTTGCATGCGCCCGTGCGGGATGTCGTCGGGATTGGGCGCCCAATAGACCACCTGCGGGCGACGCGCCTCGCGCTCGCCCAAGCCGTTGATCGCGTTGCCCGCCTGCTGAGGCTTGAGCGCCATTTGCTCGGGATCAGGACGGAAGGGGCGGTAGGGATTGGGTCTGGCCATGGCGCAAGTGTAGCCTCAAGCCGCCGCGCGGCAAGGCCCATTTTGGCCAGGAGGCTTAGGACGACTTGAACAGGCGGGTCAGGTCGAACAGGCTCTCCAGACGCTCATAGCGATCCTTGGTCTCGGGCCAGTGCACCTCTTGGGTGGCTGCAATCAGAGCCTCCAGCAGCATCATGGTGGCGCTGTTGGAGTCCCAGGCCGAAGGAATCTCGATCCAACAGCGGAAAGTGAAATCAGCCACCGTCGCCACCGGGCTGGCCCACTGGTCGGTGATCAAAATGATGTGGACACCGCGCTCGCGCGCCTGCTTGGCCAGGCGCAGCATGTTGGTCTCATAGCGGCGCACGTCGAACAGCAACAGGGTATCGCCCTCAGACATGTCCAAGACATAGTGCGGCCAGGTCGCAGAGGAGGAGGTCATGTGGATGACCTGTGAGCGAATGGTCTGGTAGTGGGTGAAGGCGTAGTGCGCCAGCGCGCCAGAAATCCGCCCGCCCACGATGTAGAGCGGCCGATCCTCACGCGCCAACTGCTCGGCGGCAGCGTCGAATTTGCGGCTGTCGATGTTGGCAAAGGTGCGCTCGATATTCTGGGTAGCGGCCTTGGCAAATCGGTTCAGCAAGTGACCCTCGGGCGCCTCGGAGGCCCAGTGCGCCCGCCTTTGCGTCGGGCCTGAACCGGTCGCCTCCAGCTCTTGCAGCAGCGCGCGCTGGAACTGCGGATAGCCCTTAAATCCCAGCTTTTGCACCGTCCGCGCTACGGTGGGAGTCGAGACATCGGCACCGCTAGCGGCCAAGGTGATCGAGGCCAAACCCGCAGCGGGATAGTTTTCCAGCAGCGCATTGGCGAACTTGCGCTCAGAGCGCGTCAGTTCGGCGAGGCGCTCGCGGATTCGTTCGCGCACGGTAGCAGTGGCTTGGGTCAAAGCGGCACCTCTTGCCTGGTTTCGTCTATCCATAGCGAGCCCCTGGTACGAGCCCCCGGCCAGCAGTCTAAGACAAGAAGCACCTATCGCAAAGCCATGGCAGGAAACCGTCGTCGGACTTCTGAAAAATAATTGACAAAAATTTCCAGAAATGAAACAGTTTTGTCAATCAGGAGAGGCGAGGACATGCAAAGCAAAGCCCAGAACGACCCCTTAGAGGTCGTCGAGCTTGTCAATCAGGAGGCCGGGGGACCGGCCCTGATCCTGTGCGAGCATGCCTCGGCCGAAATTCCCGCGCGCTTCAACGACTTGGGCTTGGCGCCCGAAGATCGCTATAGCCACGCGGTCTGGGACCCGGGCGCACGCAGCGTCGCGCTGAAGCTGGCGGAGGCGCTGGAGTCGCCGATGATCGCTTGCAAGGTCTCACGCCTCGTCTACGATTGCAATCGCCCGCCGGGCGCTCCGGGAGCCATCGCGGCGCAGTCGGAGTTGATCAGCGTCCCCGGCAATGCGAACCTCAGCCAAGCGCAATTGGACGAGCGCCAAATGCAGGTCTATCAGCCCTTTTGTTCTGCCGTCACCGCGCTGATCGAGCAGCGCGCGCGCCGTGGGCTCACAACGGCCTTGATCACGGTGCATAGCTTTACACCCACCTACTATGGACAAGCCCGCCCGGTTGAAATCGGCATTCTACACGACAGCGACCAGCGCATGGCCGATGTGATGTTGACTGAGGCCGGCCGCCTGCCCCATCGCCGGGTCGAGCGCAACCAACCCTATGGCCCAGCGGACGGCGTGACCCATTCGCTCAAGATCCACGGGATTGCCCACGGCCTGGCCAATGTCATGATCGAAATACGCAACGACCTGATCACCAATCAACAAGAAGAGGAAGCCTTGGCAAACGAAGTCCTGACCCTGATGCAGCCCTATTGGCAGGCTACGGCCAAGCCCGAGGCGCGGCATGCCTAAAGCGATTACCGGATTTGTCTACAGCGTAGACGCGATCAACCGCATTATTGGTCGCATCGCCATGTACATGATCTTTGTCCTGTTTGCGGTGTTGCTTTGGTCCTCCGTTTCCAAGACCTTTTTCAACCCCTCGCTCTGGACGCTCGAAACCGCGCAGTTCATCATGGTGGCCTACTACATCTTGGGCGGCCCCTATTCGATCCAGCTCGGCTCCAATGTGCGCATGGACCTGTTCTATGGCGCCTGGTCGCTGGAGACCAAGGCCAAGGTGGACGCCTTCACCGTGCTGTTCTTGATGTTCTACCTGGCGATCTTGCTCTATGGCGCTATCAGTTCGACCGCCTATTCGCTGGGCTACTTTGGCACCGAGCCCTTTGTTTTCTTTGGCGATTTGGCGCAGACTTTGATCACTCAAGGCCCCGAGGCTGCCAGCGCCAAACTTGGCTATCTTGAGCGCAGCTCAACGGCTTGGCGGCCCTATCTCTGGCCGATCAAGGCCCTAACCTGTGTCGGCGTTTTCCTCATGCTGCTGCAGTGCCTGGCAGAATTCATCCGCGACCTGTCGCGCTTGCGGGGGGTCGAGCTCTAATGTCGTATGAAATGATCGCCATTGTGATGTTCGCCGGCATGATGCTCATGCTGATGACCGGCCAACGTGTGTTCGGCGCCATCGGCTTTGTCGGTGCCCTGGCGGGGTTGTTGCTCTGGGGCACGGGTGGCTCCGAAATCCCCTTCTCGGCTGCGATGAAGCTGATGAAGTGGTATCCGCTTTTGACCCTGCCCATGTTCATCTTCATGGGCTACGTGTTGAGCGAATCAAAGATCGCCGACGACCTCTATAAGATGTTCCATGTCTGGATGGGACCGGTGCGCGGCGGCCTGGCGATTGGCACCATTGGTCTGATGGTGTTGATCTCTGCCATGAACGGCCTGTCGGTCGCGGGCATGGCCATTGGCGCCACCATCGCGCTGCCCGAACTGCTGCGACGCGGCTATGACAAGATCATGGTCACGGGCGTTATCCAGGCCGGGTCGAGTCTGGGCATCTTGGTGCCGCCTTCGGTGGTGCTGGTGCTCTATGCCATGATCGCGCGCCAGCCCGTGGGACAGCTTTGGTTGGCGGGCGTGCTGCCGGGCCTCATGATGGCGGGCTTGTTCATCATCTACATCGCGGTGCGTTGCCACTTCCAGCCCTCGCTTGGCCCCGTCCTGCCCGAAGAAGAGCGCAATATCTCGCGCGCCGAAAAGCTGAGGCTGTTGCGCGCTGGCCTGCTGCCCATCGGTATTTTCGCCTCCATGATGGTGCCCTTTGTTAACGGCTGGACCTCGCTGGTCGAAAGCTCGGCGATTGGCGCTCTGGCGGCCTTCCTGGCAGCAATTCTCAAAGGCCGCATGACCCGCGAGGTCTTCGAGGTCACCGTGCGTCAGACCCTGGCCATCTCCTGCATGTTCATGTGGATCATTCTGGCAGCCCTGGGCTTTGGCGCCATCTTCGACGGCCTGGGCGCGGTCAAAGCCATCGAGAACCTCTTCACCGAGCAGCTCGGCCTCAGCCCCTGGATGATCCTGATCCTGATGCAGCTCAGCTTCATCGTCATGGGCACCTTCCTTGACGACACCGCCATGCTGGTGATCGTCGCCCCGCTCTACGTGCCGCTGGTACGCGCCCTGGGCTTCGATCTGATCTGGTACGGCGTCCTCTATACCATCACCACCCAGATCGCCTACATGACCCCGCCCTTCGGGTACAACTTGTTCCTGATGCGGGCCATGGCACCACCAGAGATCGGCTTGAAGGACATCTATGTCTCCATCATTCCCTTCGTGTTGGTCATGGTGATGGCGCTGGCGCTGGTGATGGTCTTCCCACAGATCGCCCTTTGGCTGCCGGAGACGGTTTACAACAAATGACGGTCTGCAACCCATAACCCAAAAGAGCCCTCTTGAGGGGCCAGCTTTCGACAAAGGAGAAATGTCATGACATCAAGAAGAAAGTTCCTGCAAGCGGCGGGTGTCGGCGCGGTTGCCGCCCCCATCGCCAGCTCCCTGGCCACCCCGGCCTTGGCGCAATCCACCATCAAGTGGCGCATGCAGACCTACGCAGGCCCAGCCCTGGCTGAGCATGTGATCAAGCCTGCAATCGACATGTTCAACAAGATCGCCGGCGACCGCATGCAGATCGAGTTGTTCTTTGCCGATCAGTTGGTGCCCACCGGCGAGCTGTTCCGCGCCCTGCAGCGCGGCACCATCGACGCGGTGCAGTCCGACGATGACTCCATGGCCTCACCGACAGAAGTCACCGTGTTCGGCGGCTACTTCCCCTTCGCCAGCCGCTATAGCCTGGACGTGCCTGTGCTGTTCAACCAGTACGGCCTGAACGAGATTTGGGACGCTGAATACTCGAAGGTCGGCGTGAAGCACGTCAGCGCGGGTTCTTGGGACCCCTGCCACTTTGCCACCAAAGATCCGATCAACAGCTTGGCGGACCTGAAGGGCAAGCGCGTCTTCACCTTCCCCACCGCTGGCCGCTTCCTGAGCCAGTTCGGCGTGGTGCCCGTCACCTTGCCGTGGGAAGACATCGAGGTTGCGGTGCAGACCGGCGAGCTGGACGGCATCGCTTGGTCTGGCATTACCGAGGACTACACCGTGGGTTGGGCCGACGTGACCAACTACTTCTTGACCAACAACATCTC
>CAZHYF010000060.1:0-13177 GCA_964536635.1 uncultured Rhodospirillaceae bacterium
CGCCTTCGTCGATACTGGCGAAGACCGAGCCAGAGTTGGTGCCAAAATAGACCCCCGCGGGCTCTTGGGTGTCGCCCGCCATCGCTTGGCGTAGCACGGTGAAATAGCAGGCCTCTTGCGGCAAGCCTTGGCGCATATCCTGCCAACTCTGTCCGCCGTCGCGCGAGCGCCAGACAGCGGCTTTGGCATCGGGCGGAAAGCGGCCCTGCATGTCGCCGTTCAGGGGCAAGGTCCAAAGGGTCTGCGGATCGCGGGGATGCACCCGGATCGGAAAGCCAAAGGTCGAGGGCAGCCCCTCGGTGATGTCGTCCCAAGACCGCCCGCCATCGCCCGAGCGCCACACGCCGTGATGATTTTGCTGATAGAGCAGATCGCCGTCACCCGGCGCGCGCATCATGTTGTGGACGCAGTGGCCGGTCTCGCCATCGCGCGGCGCGGCGGGGTGGTTGTGGTGACCGCAGGCCTCGGCGTTGGACAGGCGGTTGCGGCGTTGCCAACTCTGGCCGCCGTCCTCCGTGGCGAAGACCCCCGCCGCTGAAATGCCCAGCCACAGCTTATCCGGGTCTTTGGGATCGCTGACCAGGGTGTGCAGCACCAGGCCCGCAGCACCAGGGCTCCAGCTTTCCGCTGAGGGGTGGTCGTTCAGGCTCTGGATGCGCTGCCAGGTCTCGCCGTTGTCCTCGCTGACCAGCAATTGGGCGGGTTTGGTGCCCGCATAGAGCTTGCCATGGGCGTAGTGCAGCGACCAGACCTGTTTGAAGTCCTCGCCAAAGGGCAGGGGATCGGGGCTCCATCCGACCATCGCGGCAAAGTCGGCATCGTTAGCAGCCCAGTCGTCCATCATGCCCTTGGTCATGCGGCTGACCTGCCAGGTCTTGCCCGCATCTTCAGAGCGCCAGACGCCCGCGCCGCTAAAGTCGCCGCCACCGCCCGCCCAGATACGGCCTGTCGCTGGGTCGCCCACCAGGTGGTTGATGGGCCAGCCGTCGCAAAAGGGGCCTTCGACCTGCCAGTCGCCACGGCTCGCGTCGCTACGGATTAAGAAGGCTCCTTTCGTGGTGCCGACTAGAAGCGTGATTGCAGTCGCCATGGTTTCCCCCCTGGTTAAAGCTGCGCCAGAAGGTCGCAACTCTAACAGTCACAGCAGGAGGCTGTCATGTCCAAAGTCGCGCGCATGGGCCCTCGTGTGCTTCGAACCAGGCCCAAACGCGCGCGGATTAGCCCTCGGAGCTGTCACCCACCGGTTTCAGCTTCAAGGCCAAGGCGGCCTCCAAGAAGGGGTCGATCGCACCGTCCAGCACCGCGCCCGAGTTCGAGGTCTCGTGCTGCGTGCGCAGGTCTTTGACCATCTGATAGGGCTGCAAAACGTAGGAGCGGATCTGGTGGCCCCAGCCGATCTCGGTCTTTTGCGCCTCGGTGTCGTTGGCCGCATCCTCACGCTTCTTCAGCTCGGCCTCATAGAGGCGCGCGCGCAGCATGGACATGGCCGTGGCCTTGTTCTTGTGCTGCGAGCGGTCGGACTGACATTGCACCACGATGCCGGTCGGCTGGTGGGTAATGCGCACAGCAGAATCGGTGGTGTTGACGTGCTGGCCGCCAGCACCTGAGGCGCGATAGGTATCGATGCGCAGGTCGCTGTCGGCGATCTCGATCTCGATATTGTCGTCGATCACCGGGTAGACCCAGACCGAGGCAAAGGATGTGTGACGCCGCGCTTGGCTGTCAAAGGGCGAGATGCGCACCAAGCGGTGAACCCCGGTCTCGGTCTTGGCCCAGCCATAGGCGTTTTCGCCCTTGATCTTGATCGAGATCGACTTGAGGCCCGCTTCTTCGCCCGGGCTTTCTTCCATCAGCTCCGTCTTGAAGCCGCGCTTGTCGGCCCAGCGCAGATACATGCGCGCCAGGATCTGACACCAGTCTTGTGCTTCGGTACCGCCCGCGCCCGCATTGACTTCCAAGAAGCAATCGTTGGCGTCGGCCTCACCGGACAAGAGGCTTTCAAGCTGGCGCTTGGCGGCCTCGGCCTTCAGCGCCAACAGGCCCTCTTCGGCCTCTGCGGCGGCTTCCTTATCGCCTTCCATCTCCGCCATGTCGATCAGCTCGACATAATCGGACATGTCTTGCTGGATCTTGCGGGTAGCTGTGATGGCGGTCTCCAGCTTTTGGCGCTCTTGCAGCAGAACGCGGGCCTGGTCCGGCTTGGACCAAAGCTCAGGATCTTCGCTTAAAGCATCTAGTTCTTCGAGGCGTAGGACGGCGTTGTCCCAGTCAAAGATGCCTCCTCAGCAGGCCCAAGGACTTCTGAATGTCCTCGACCGCTGCTTGCATTTCGGCGCGCATGGCGTTCTCCAAATCTCATGTGGACTGCGGGTATAGAAGTGGCGCGGGCGCTTGGCAAGGGGCAGTCTGATGGCGCGGCTTACTCGTGAGGCGGGCTTTGCGAAGGGATCAGCACAAAGCTGCCGACGTGGGTCTTGGCCAAGAAGGCCTCTTGCGCAGCCTGGATGTCGCGCAAGGGGTAGCTGCCCGCCACCATGGGCTTGAGTCCGCCTTCGGCCAAAACCTGGAGCAAGGCTTCGAAGGTGCCAGGCTCATAGGCGGCTGAACCGAAAAAGGACAGGCTCTTGAGATAGAGCGTGCGCAGGTCCAGCGCGACCAGCGGGCCGGCGATAGCTCCGGCCACGACATAACGCCCACCACGCGCCAAGAGCCCCAAGAGCGCTTCAAAGCCAGAGCCGCCCACGACGTCTGCGACGAGGCTGAAGTTGCGTCCCTGATTGGCGGCCTTGGCCAGCCTGGGCCAGTCCTGGGCCCGGCGGTCGATCACGGCATCGGCGCCCAAGGCTGCCAGGGCTTCGGCCTTGCTGGGATCGGCCAGCGCCACCACCCGCGCGCCAAAGTGATTGGCGATCTGGATCAAGAAGGTGCCAACCCCGCCCGAGGCTCCGGTCACCAGCAGGCTGTCGCCCTGCTTCAATCCTGCGATGCGCAGCATGTTCATGGCCGTGCCCCCTGAACAGGGCAGGGTGGCGAGCTGGGCATCGCTGAGGTCCGTGGCGGGCAGGCGATAGACGTTGCGCAGCGGCACGTTCATGAATTGGGCAAAGGCCCCGTCCCGATCTGAGCCCAAGAAGCCCACGCTTTCCCGCCAATCGGGATCGCCCGGGTCATACAAGTAAGGTTGGACCAAGGCCCGCTGGTCCAGCAGTTGGTCGCTGACGCCCGCGCCGACGGCGACCACGCGGCCCAAGCAGTCCAGGCCCTGGATGCGTGGAAAGTCCGGATCGCCGGTCCAATCACCCATGCCGCCGCCGCTGCTGGCTTGTCCCTGTTGACCCGCGGCCTGGCTGGCCGTGTCGCCGGTCACCGACTTGGCGTACCAGCCGACGCGCGCATTGATGTCGGCATTGTTGACCCCGGCAGCCAGCACCTGCAGCAGCACCTCGCCCGGACCGGGCTGCGGCACGGGCAGGTCGTCGCGATACGCCAGTGCCTCAAAGCCGCCGTAGCCGGTGAGCTGCACGCCCGCCATGGTCTGGGGGACTTGGCCCATGCCAGTCGGTAGTCCTCTAGTCGCCGCCGCCGAGCGGACCGCCGTGTTGCTTCATGACCTGAGCCATGGGCACGGTGGGTTTATAGAAAGAGGTGCGCACGGTCAGCGAGGTCTTGACGTGGCCCACGTTGGGGGCAGGCGTCAGCTTGGAGGTCAAGAAGGTCTGGAAGCTCTCCAGATCCTGCGCAACGATCTTGAGCAGGAAGTCGATTTCGCCCGACAGCATATAGCAGGCCCGCACCTCGTCCCAAGAATAGCTCAGCTCTTCAAAGGCGCGCAGATCCGCTTCGGCCTGGGACTTCAGCCCGACATAGGCGAAGACCGTCACCTTGTAGCCCAAAAGCTCGGGCGACAGGTCGGCGTGGTAGCCTTTGATGTAGCCCTGCTCCTCCAAGACGCGCACGCGGCGCAGACAAGGCGGGGCCGAGATGCCTGCACGCTTGGCCAGCTCGACGTTGGTCATGCGACCATTGTTCTGCAGGTCGGATAAAATTTGGAGGTCAGTGGGGTCCAGCTTCCCTCGGCTCATGCCCGTGTCCTTATGTCGATTGCCGTCTGCTCTTGGCCCACAACTGGAGAGGTGCTAGCCTCTTGCAGGGCGGTCCTTGCGACGCTATGTCCTGAGATCGAGCAAGAATGTTTCACGAAAGCAAACGATAAGCAAGAAGTTTGCGCAGCCGCTGAGTAAGTTGTCTTTTTATGTTAAGTGCCGCCTCTGGCAGCGACCAAGCGCCGGTGATTTGGGTTCTTTATGACCACAAGATCGGCTCCAAAAACCAGTGTCAGGCCTTGGCAGATGCGCTGGCTCGGCGGTGGGGCGCAGCGATCGAAACCAAAGAGCTGCGTTTGCGCGAGCCCTGGCGCAGACTGCCTGCGCAGCTCCACCCCCTGCGCCTCGATTTGGTCGATCCGCAGACCAGCTCCGATCTGACGGCGCCCTGGCCGCAGCTTGTTATTGCTTCGGGCTCCAAGCTGGTCGCGCCGGCCCTGGTCATCAAGGCCGCCAGCAGGGGGCAGTGCTTGGCGATCCAGATCTTGGACCCCGGCTGCCATCGCGCCGGCTTCGATGCCATCATAACCCCCGCCCACGACCAGCTGACCGGGGCCAACGTCATCAGCATCAAGGGCGCGTTGGCGCTGGAGGATGCGGCTGCTCTGGAGGCCGGCCGCGCGCTGATGCTGCCCCAGATGGGCGGCGTTGGGCCGCATGTCGCGGTGATGATCGGCGGCTCCAACAAGGACTTCGAGTTGCGCGCCGAGGCCATCATCGAGCCCGTCGAGCGCTTGCTCGATACGGGAGCCGCGCGGGTCTATCTCTGTGGTTCGCGTCGCACGCCCGAGCCGGTGCTAGAAGCCCTGAGGCAGCGCTTTGCAAACGATCCTCTGGTCTGGCAGCGCGATGAAGCGGGGCCCAATCCCTATTGGGGGCTGCTGGCGTTGAGCGATGTGGTTTGCGTGACGCAAGATTCGATCAGCATGGCCTCAGAGGCCGCACGTCTGGGGCGGCCCGTGCTGAGCCTGCCGCTGGCGCGCAAACGGCGCTGGGCCCTTTCGCGGCGCTCCAAGTTCGACGATTTTTTTGCAGGCTTGGAGGCTGCGGGTCATTTACGCCCCTTCAAGGGCGCCCTCGAACAGTGGGAGGCGCCCAAGCTGGACGACATGGCCACCGCGATGGCGGCGCTGGAGCCTTTGCTGGAACGCCATTTGGGTTGCGATAATCCGCGCCCCTGACGCGGGACGAGCGCATGGGGCAGGCTGGTGGCAGAGGCGCGAAATTTCGCGCTCTGGATATTCAAGACACAAACGCTTATGTCCAAACTCATTGCCACCTTGCTAGAAAGATCCAAGCCCGTGACCGACACCTCGACCGCCCGTTTGAGCGTCCCTTCTGATGCCACACACAGCAAAGTCTTGATCATTGGCTCGGGCCCTGCGGGTTACACCGCGGCCATCTATGCGGCCAGAGCCAGCCTTCAGCCGCTGATGGTGCAGGGATTGCAGCCGGGTGGGCAGCTCACCATTACCACCGATGTTGAAAACTACCCCGGCTTTGCCGATCCCATCACTGGCCCCTGGCTGATGGAGCAAATGGCCAAGCAGGCCGAGAACGTTGGCACCCAGACCATCTTTGACACCATCATTGACGTTGATTTCGGCCAGCGCCCCTTCGTCGCCAAGGGCGACAGTGGCACCACCTATACCGCCGATGCGATCATTATCGCTACCGGCGCGCAGGCCCGCTGGTTGGGACTGGACTCTGAGACCAAGTTCCAGGGCTTTGGCGTCTCGGCCTGTGCGACCTGCGACGGCTTTTTCTATCGCGGCAAAGAGGTGGCGGTGATCGGCGGCGGTAACACGGCGGTCGAAGAAGCGCTCTACCTGACCAACCACGCCAGCAAGGTCACTTTGGTTCACCGTCGTGACTCCTTGCGCTCGGAAAAGATCCTGCAAGAGCGCTTGTTCAAGAACCCCAAGGTCGAGGTCATCTGGGACCACCAGGTTGACGAGGTGCTGGGCGACGAAGATCCCTTGGGCGTCACGGCGCTGCGCCTGAAGAACGTCAAGACCGGCGAAACCCAAGAGCTAACCGTTCACGGCATGTTTGTTGCGATCGGCCACAAGCCTGCGACCGAGGTCTTTAAGGGCAAGATCGACATGGACGCGGCGGGCTACATTATCTCGGCGCCGGACAGCACCAAGACCAACATCCCAGGTGTGTTTGCTGCTGGGGATGTCACCGACCACATCTATCGCCAGGCTGTGACCGCGGCGGGCATGGGTTGCATGGCCGCTCTGGAGGCCGAGCGTTACTTGGCAGAGCAAGGCATCGCCTAAACTAATAAATGCCCAAGTGGCAGCAGCCCTCAAAGTCATGACCGCCAATGCGCGCGCTGATATAGAAGGGGTAGTCAATGTCGCTCATGCCATCTGAGCAGGCCAGGCCACCCTTGGCGCTTTGGTAGGTGATCTCTGCGCTCACCTGGCCGCCGACGGACATAAGGCTCCGCCGGTTGCCTTGCGGGGTGATGCTTGCCAGCGCATTGATTTCGGTACCGTCCAAATTGGTATAGCGCAGCTTGTCGTCGATCAGTCGTATTCCCCAAAACGGCTCGGTGCCGCCGCACTGCCAGTTCTCGCCGTGGTCAGTCGCGCCGTCGGCAGCGATCACGTGCTGGCTCTCAACCCAGCCTGTTTGGCCGTTGAGGCGCACTTGCAGCCAACCCGGCTCGCGCAGACCGGTGAGCAGCACCTCCTGACTGCCGGGCGCAAGGCTGGCGAGGCGGGCTGCGCCCTGGTGTGGCGCGGCCAAGAGCGGCAGGCTCTGGCCGCTCGCAACGCCGACCACCAGGCCGACGAGGCGTCCGCCTGCCCCCGGCTGGGGCGGCAAGCCGGGCTCGACCACCGAAAGATAGCGGGCCCGCGCCCAACCCTCGGCCAGCTCGTGGCGGACATAGAGCCAATCACCCTGGTTGGGGCCAACGGTCATGACCGCGCTGCTTCCGGGCGGCATCTCGCCCATCAAGGGGGCTTTGGCACTTGGGGCTTGGCGTAGGTTCAAAACGTCGTCGCTGGCTACGTGAACCACTTGCAGGCGGGCCCGGCTGGCGACCTCGGCAAAGCTTGGACCTGCGGCCAGCAACAGCGCTAGGGCGGCGGCGGATCTGCGCAGTATGGAAAAGGGTGCGGTTTTCATGTCTCTAGACTTGAGCTTTGGTGTGACTAGGCTATCCCGGTAGGGCGGGGCGGCTGGCAGTATAGCACAGCCAGACCAAACTGCCGCAGAGCGCCTGAACCCAGGCTGAAAGCTGGGCTCCCTGCCAGGAGCCACATCCAAACGAAAGGCCACACGCATGACCCTTGCCACCCTTCACGAGCTGCGCGGCGCCGCCGGCCAGTGCTTTAGCCCCTATGTTTGGCGGGTGAAAATGGTGTTGGCACATCTGGGCCTGGCGCACGCCCGCCAAGGCCACGGCTTTACGGACATATCGCAGGTTGCTGGCGGTAACTTCAAGACGCTGCCGGTCTACCAAGAAGCCAGCGGGGCCACCGGTGATTCCTGGGATATTGTGGCCAAGCTGGCAGCCGACACCGGTCAAGACATCTATGGCGGGACCGCAGGCCGCGCCTGGGCGCTCTATCTCAATGCCTGGTCCAGCCTGGCGATCACCGGGCCGATCTTGTGCCTACACGCGGTCAATATTTGGGAAGATCTGAGGCCCGAAGATCAGGACTATTTCCGCACCACGCGCGAAAAGCGCATGGGCGCGAGCCTGGAGGCTTTGCGCGAAAACCCCGAGGCGCAGCTCACCAAGATCAAGCGCTCGCTAGCCCCTTTTGAGCCGATCCTTCAGAGCCAAGATTTCTTGGGCGGCGCGCAGCCGATCTATGCCGACTACCTCATGTTCGGAAACCTTCAGTTTGCGCGCTGCACGGGGCCTCACGAGGTTCTGAAGTCCAGCCCAGCGACCGCGGCTTGGTTTGAGCGCTGCCTCGACCTACATGCGGGTCTTGGCAGAAGCGAAGCCAGCTATCATGAAAGGCATGCAGTGTGATTGACATCTATCTTTGGACCACGCCCAACGGCTATAAGCCGATGATTTTGCTGGAAGAATTGGGCATCGACTATCGCATCAAGCCGGTTGACATCAACAAGGACGAGCAGTTCGAGCCCGCCTTTCTGGCCATCGCGCCCAACAATCGCATTCCGGCAATCGTCGATCACGCGCCGCGCGATTTGGGCGAGCCTATCGCGATTTTCGAGTCCGGGGCGCTGATGGAATACCTGGCCGACAAACACGAGGCCTTCATCCCCCAAGCCACGCGCCCGCGCGCCGAAGTGCTGCAATGGTTGCACTGGCAGATGGGCGGCTTTGGCCCCATGCTGGGCCAGAACCACCACTTTAATCTCTACGCGCCTGAGAAAATTCCCTACGCGATTGATCGCTATGTCGGCGAGACCAAGCGGCTCTATGGCGTCTTGGACCGACGCCTGAAGGGCCGAGATTTTGTTGCGGGCGACTATTCGATCGCTGATATGGCTATTTGGCCCTGGGCTTTCCGGCATACGCGCCAGTCTATCAAGCTCAGCGATTTTCCCGAGGTCCAGCGTTGGTACGAAGCGATGCTTGCCCGGCCAGCGGTGCAGGCGGCACTAAAGAAGACCGACGATGCCGTGGCGGCCTATAAGGCGCAGGCTGAGGCCGCGAAAAATGACACCGCTGCCAAGGCCGCGCCCAAGGCCAAAGCCAAGAAACCCAAGAAGGCAGCCGCATGAGCGCAGAGACAAACCCGACCCTAGAGCTGCTGGCAACCCGCCGGTCGATCAAGGCCGTTGACATGGGCAACGATGCGCTCACGGCCGAGCAAATTGACACCATTTTGCGCGCGGGCCTGCGCGTGCCGGATCACGGCAAGCTGGCGCCCTGGCGGTTTGTCGTCTTCGAAGGCGCGGGCCGAGGGCAGTTCGGCCAGGTCCTCGAAACCGCATACGCAAAGACCTTTCCCGAGGCTGCGCCGTCAAGCTATGCCTTCGAGCGCGCGCGCTTCGAGCGGGCAGGCGCGGTGATCGCGGTGATCTCGGCTCCGCGATTGCACCCCAAAATCCCTGTCTGGGAGCAACAGCTTTCAGCGGGCGCTGCCTGCCAAAACATGCTGATTGCGGGCACGGCCCTAGGTCTCGCCTGTCAGTGGGTGACCGAGTGGTATGCTTTTGACGCTGATGTGCTGGCGCATTTGGGACTTGGCGACGGCGAGCAAATCGCAGGGTTCTTGTATTTCGGCACCCGTCTGGCCGCGCCCAGCGAGCGCGAGCGGCCCGATTTTGACGCCGTTGTTTCTTGGTATGGCCGCGACTGAGGACCATCGCGGGAGCTTGGCGGCGCTGCGTTTGGCGGTGTGGCAGGCCCTGCCGAGCGCGGGGCTGAGCCAGCTTACCGACCTGGCGATGGACGACCTGATCCTGCTGCCCGATCAGGGTTTGGCACACGATCATATCCGCTTGGGCAATACCGGGATGCTGGCGCGTCTGCCCAAGCAATCGCAGTGGCAGAACAGTCCGCAGGCCAACTTGTGCTATCAGCGCGCTTGCTTCGAGGCCTGCGCGGTGAGCGGAACCACGCCCCAACTGTTTGGCGTTTTGCCTGTCAGCGCGGCGCTGCCATTCGGTGCTTTGCTGGTTGAATTCATTCCTGGACGCAGGGCTGCCTTGCCGGACGATTTGCCAGCCATCGCCGCTTGTCTTGCTCGTTTGCATGCCAGCGATTTGGCGGAGCCGGCCTCCAGCTTGAGCGATCAGAGCGCTTTGTTGGAGGCCAACCGGGCAGAGATCGACGCGCAAATGGCCTACCTGGATCGTAGCCATCTGGCGGGCGAGGCCAAGGCCGCGCTGCTGGAGCTGCGCAGACGGCTGGAAACCAGCATGCCCCAGGGAATGGCGCAGGGCCGAGACGCGCCGCGCCAGCTCATCGCCAATGACACCCACCCGGGCAACTACATTCTGACTGGCTCCAAGGCGATCTTGGTCGATCTGGAAAAGGCGGCGCTGGGCAACCCCGGCATCGACCTGGCGCATGCATCGGCCTACACCTCGACGACGTGGGAGCCGCAGGGTGCGGCGGTTTTGACCTTGGCCCAAGTGCGTGAATTCTATGCGCACTATCTGGCGCTGGTTGGCGACGAGCAGGCCAAGCGGCTTGTCCCCTGGCTCATGCCAGCCCGGCGACTCCTTTATATGCGGGCGCTGTCTTGGTGCCTCATGTGGTTGTGCGAATTGGAGAATCAGGGCTCGGGCTGGTCACAAAAGCGCAGTGAGGGCGCAACGGTGGCGCATTTTCAAGCCCGCGCTCGGCATTTCTTGCAGCCAGGCACGCTCAGCGTCATAATCGATGAATTGGCCGGTCTGGATGAGTCGCTTTGCCCTTGATTTTGTCAGAACGACGGCGTAGACACGCGCTTCACGCAAGACGCGAGTGAGCGGTCCTGGCACGCCAGGCAGCAGGCTCGTGGCACCGATTGAGGCGCGCTTGATCGACCGGCTTGGGCCGGGCTAGATCAGAGCCGCGACCGATCCGAGACAAAGGAAGATAACATGGCTGTTCAAAAGTCGAAAGTGACCCCGTCACGTCGCGGTATGCGCCGCTCGCACGATGCCCTGAAGAACCCGACCTACATCACCGACAAAGATAGCGGTGAGCTGCGTCGTCCGCACCACATCGACCTGTCAACCGGCATGTACCGCGGCCGCCAGATCCTGGATCCCAAAGACTAAGCCTTTGGCTCCTGGCCGCCTTGGCCAGCGCTGGAGTTTTGCACCATCGTTGCCTGCCGGCGGCGGTGGTGTTGACGTTTGGGCGAAATGTCGAACAAGCCGTCGCACGCCTTGTTCTTGGACTTGCCAATGCCTAGATTAGTCCAGGACCGCGATGCGCGACGCTCGCGCGGCCGTTTGCCAGTCTGAACCGCGAGGATCCTTTGAACGCTTTCCCACCTCCACCGCCGCCCAAATTGGGCTTGCTCGCTTGGCTGCGCATTGCGGTGGTGCTGTTTCTAACCGCCGCGGTGGCTGTGTTGGCGCTGTTTTTTACCGGCGTCATTCTGGTTCTGGCGTTGGTGGCTGCTGCGGTTTTCTCAGCTTGGGCGACCTTCAAGCTGCGGCGCTCGACCATCAAAGGACATTACGAGACCTTCGAGGTGCGCACGCATCGCGGCCACCGTGTTATTCGTGGCGACTATCTGGAGGTCGAGGATAGCCAAGACTTGGATGGTTCGGACAAGGGCGGTAAGCGCGGCCGCAAGACCAAACCGGGCGCTGTCAAGAAAGACGGCAAAGGCAAATAGAGCGCGCCTATCCCAGGGGTGCTCGTGGCTTGACCAGCGCGCAGGAGTTCTGCTCGGCCCATTTGGACGCAAGCCCGCACTAGGACTTTACCGGCGCGATGGAATGCGCTAGCCAGAAGCTCTCTAATCCAACCTGAAATGGAGAGCTTCATGTCGCAAGCCTCAAACTTGACCCTCAGCCACAGCCTTTGGGCAGGCAACCGATATGCGAATTTGCGCGCTGTTGTTATGGCCGCAATCGGTGTCGCGCTGTTGACCCTTTCAGCCAAGGCCAAGATTGTGATCGGCCCGGTTCCTGTAACCTTACAGACCCTGGTGGTCTTGTTGATCGGCGCAAGCTACGGCTGGCGTTTGGCGGCGAGCACTGTTCTTGCTTACTTGGCGATCGGCCTTTCTGGCTTGCCTGTGTTTGCAAGCAACTTGGTCGGCGCCGCGGCCTTGGTTGGACCGACCGGCGGCTATCTGCTGGCCTTCGTTCCCGCTGCCGCCCTGGTTGGCTGGTTGGCCGAGCGCGGCTGGGACAAGTCTGTCATCTTGACCGTTGTCGCCATGGTGCTGGGCAATCTGGTGATCTACGCCATTGGCGCAAGCTGGCTCGCGAGCATCATCGGCGCCAAAAAAGCTTGGGCGCTCGGCGTTATGCCCTTCTTGGCAGGCGATGCGGTGAAGATTGGCTTTGCTGCTCTGGCGCTGCCGTTGGCCTCTAAGATCCTGGGCCGCAGCTAGAGCCCAGGCATGGTTGAGCAAGCGCGATTCGCAACAGATGGCGGCGCAAGGGTTGCTGCCATCTATCGCTACCCGATAAAGGGCCTGCGCGGGCAGGCGCTTGACGGCTGCGACTTGAGCGTCGGCCGGGTTCTGACCGGCGACCGCGCTTTCGCTCTGGCCAAGCCTGCTTACTGCGAAACTTATGGTCTGCCTTTAGGGCAGGACACAAACGAAGCCGTTTTGGGAGCCTGGGCTCCCAAGCGGTTTTTTGTTTGCGGTGTGAGTGAACCGCAGGCGCTGGCCTATACCCCCGTGGGGCAGGGCTGGCAGACGCCGGACGGCTCCCAAGCGCTGGAGGTTGAGGGGCCGGCTGGCCGCTTTGATCTGCGCCTGGCGCGCGCAAGGGCGGGCTTTGCAGAGGCGGCTGGGCTCGAAGGGCCGCTAACCTTGCTGCGCAATCCCGAGGGGCTGGGCTTTGGCGATCAGATCGCTCCCATGGTGAGCTTGGCCAATGTCGCCACCGCGCGCTGGCTCGCCGAGCGTTGGGGGCTCGACGAACACCCGGTCTTTGGGCTGCACCCTGATCGCTTCAAAAACAATATCTGGCTTGAGGGCCTAGAGCCTTTCGATGAGCTGGACTGGCTGGCCGGGCGCGCGCGCCTGCGCATCGGCGAGGCGGAGCTGCAGGTGGTGCACAATGTGGGCCGGTGCGGCAACATCAACGCCGACCCCGTGACAGGGCGCGTTGAGAAGAATTATCTGCAAGATCTGGCCAAGTTGGCCCTGGAGCGCGGCCATTTCGATGCGCGCCGCGCCCGCCCAGAGGCCACCTTTGGCGTCTTTGCCCTGGTGACCGCTGGCGGGCGGGTCGGTTTGAGCTGATTTGTAGCCGCCGATCCAGACCGAATTAGGACTCCGGCGCAGGCTGTACCTGGGGCTCGTCGGACGGGCGCATACCAAAGCGCGACCTAAAGACCTTGGCCGCAAAGCGTGAGGGCCGGAAACCTGAGCGCGCCCCCTCCTTTAGCCCAGCCTTCAGCTTGCCGATGCCGCCGAAGATGCCCAGCACGTTGTCGATAC